>NZ_VIUK01000001.1:0-531790 GCF_007828295.1 Pseudomonas sp. SJZ080 | reverse complement strand
TTTAAGAAACCCTAAACTTGGCTCAGCAATCGTTGGTTACATCTTTGATTTCTCGCGGAGTAACTTGTGATGCTGATAATCTTGTTGACTATCAGCCTGACTCCACAAGCACCCACACGAATTGCTTGATTCAGTTGTTAAAGAGCGGTTGGTTAAGATCTTTCATCTCAACCGAGGCGCGCATTCTACAGCGTCCTCTGTATCTGTCAAGCGGTTATTTTCAGAAGTTTTCAAAGTTTCCTTTGCAACTTCAACCACTTGCGCTTCCGATCTCTCGTTAGCGGGAGGCGAATTCTACAGCGTTGTTCGCTGCTGTCAACACCTCTTTTTCTCCGCTTTCGACCGAGATGATCGAACCGTCAATCAAGCGAAAACACACTGCCTGACCAACTCCTTCTGGGCTTCGATGAACTGAAGCAACTCGCTGCCGAAAACTGCGTAACTCTTTGTTTATCAAGGAGTTTTCCGTTTCGACTGCGCCGGAAGTGGGGCGAATTATAGACTTCCAGAATCTGCCGTCAACCCTTAATTTCACATTTCTGTCATACGGGTCAAAAAAGCCCATAAACGCGAAGGCCGAGCCCCAAGGGGCTCGGCCTTCTTCCCTTCTACTTACAAGCTAGGGAACGCAAACTGCGACGCTTCATGGCTCGCACGCTGCGGCCAGCGCTGGGTAATTGCCTTGCGACGGGTGTAGAAGCGTACGCCATCCGGGCCATACGCATGCAGATCGCCAAACAGCGAACGCTTCCAGCCACCGAAACTGTGATAAGCCACCGGGACCGGCAACGGCACGTTGACGCCGACCATGCCGACTTCGATCTCATCGCAGAACAACCGCGCCGCTTCCCCATCACGGGTAAAGATGCAGGTGCCGTTGCCATACTCGTGATCATTGATCAGTTGCATCGCCTCTTCCAGGCTGTTCACCCGGACAACGCACAACACTGGCCCGAAGATCTCTTCTTTATATATGCGCATTTCCGGGGTGACGTTATCGAACAGGCAGCCACCCAGGAAGAAACCTTCTTCATGACCGGCCACGCTCAGACCACGACCATCCACCACCAAGGTTGCACCCGATGCAACGCCGTCTTCTACATAGCCACTGACTTTGTCACGAGCCTGACCGGTGACCAATGGCCCCATGTCCAAGCCACAAGTGGTACCTGCGCCAATTTTCAGCGCCTTGATCTGCGGAGTCAGCTTGGACACCAACGCATCTGCCACTTGATCACCGACGCACACGGCCACCGAGATCGCCATGCAACGCTCACCACAAGAACCGTAAGCCGCGCCCATCAGTGCGCTGACGGCGTTATCCAGATCTGCATCCGGCATCAGCACCGCATGGTTCTTCGCGCCGCCCAGTGCCTGAACGCGTTTGCCACGCTTGGTGCCTTCGGCGTAGATGTATTCGGCAATCGGCGTCGAGCCAACGAAACTCAATGCTTTGACTTCCGGCGCTTCGATCAGCGCGTCCACTGCAGCCTTGTCACCATGAACAACGTTCAGCACGCCTTTCGGCAGACCGGCCTCCAGCAACAACTGAGCAATCAGCAGCGTCGAGCTTGGATCACGCTCGGACGGTTTGAGGATGAAGCAGTTGCCGCAGACGATCGCCAGCGGATACATCCACAACGGCACCATCGCCGGGAAGTTGAACGGAGTAATACCGGCAACTACACCCAACGGCTGGAAGTCCGACCAGGCATCAATATTCGGACCGACGTTACGGCTGTATTCACCCTTGAGGATTTCCGGCGCTGCGCACGCGAACTCGACGTTCTCGATACCACGCTTCAGTTCACCGGCAGCGTCTTCCAGAGTCTTGCCGTGCTCTTCGCTGATCAGTTGGGCGATACGTGCTTCGTTCTGTTCCAGCAGTTGCTTGAAGCGAAACATCACCTGCGCACGTTTGGCCGCAGGCGTGTTGCGCCAGGCAGGGAACGCAGCCTTGGCCGAATCGATAGCTTTCTGAATGGTTTCGCGGCTGGCCAACGGCAGCTTGTGGATCGCCTGGCCGGTGGACGGGTTGAACACGTCGGCGGTGCGACCATCTTCGGTCACCAGTTCGCCGTTGATCAAATGCGGGATAAGACTCATGCGGGGCTCCTGAAATGTTGTCCACAGGCGCCCGTTATCGGACGCCTCTATATAGAAGGGAAAAATCAGTCGATTTTGTTCAGCACTTCGCCGACCGCGTCGAACAGACGATCAAGGTCTTGCGGCTTGCTGTTGAAAGTAGGGCCGAACTGCAGGGTGTCACCGCCGAAGCGCACGTAGAACCCGGCTTTCCACAACGCCATGCCCGCTTCGAACGGACGCACGATGGCATCGCCGTCACGCGGGGCAATCTGGATCGCGCCGGCCAGACCGTAGTTACGAATGTCGATGATGTTTTTCGAGCCCTTCAGGCCGTGCAGCGCATTTTCGAAATGCGGCGCGACTTCGGCCACGCTCTGCACCAGGTTTTCCTTTTGCAGCAGGTCGAGGGCCGCCAGTCCAGCGGCGCAAGCCACCGGGTGCGCGGAGTAGGTGTAACCGTGCGGGAATTCCACGGCGTATTCAGGTGTCGCCTGGTTCATGAAGGTCTGGTAGATCTCGGAGCTGGCAATCACCGCGCCCATCGGGATCGCGCCGTTGGTGACTTGCTTGGCGATGCACATCAGGTCCGGTGTAACGCCGAAGCTGTCGGCGCCGAACATCGAGCCGGTACGGCCGAAACCGGTGATCACTTCGTCGAACACCAGCAGGATATTGTGCTGATCGCAGATCTCGCGCAGACGCTTGAGGTAACCCTCAGGCGGAACCAGCACGCCAGCGGAACCAGCCATTGGCTCGACGAATACAGCAGCGATGTTCGACGCGTCATGCAGCTCGATCAACTTGAGCAACTCCTCCGCCAGGGCGATACCGCCCTCCTTCGGCATGCCTCGCGAGTAAGCATTGCTCGCCAGCAAGGTGTGCGGCAGGTGATCGACGTCCATCATCGCCTGACCGAAGATCTTGCGGTTACCGTTCACACCGCCAAGGCTGGTGCCGGCAATGTTCACACCGTGGTAGCCACGGGCACGACCGATCATTTTGGTCTTGGTTGCCTGGCCTTTCAGACGCCAATAAGCGCGAACCATCTTCACTGCGGTATCCGCGCACTCGGAACCCGAATCGGTGAAGAACACGTGATTTAGATTGCCCGGCGTCAGGTCAGTGATTTTCTCGGCCAGCTGGAACGACAACGGGTGACCGTACTGGAAGCCCGGCGAGTAATCGAGGGTGCCCAACTGCTTGGCAACCGCTTCCTGGATTTCCTTGCGAGTGTGCCCGGCGCCGCACGTCCAAAGACCGGACAGCGAATCGTAGACCTTGCGGCCCTTGTCGTCCGTCAGCCAGCTGCCTTCAGCCGCCACGATCAGTCGCGGATCGCGCTGGAAATTCCGGTTGGCGGTGTAGGGCATCCAGTGAGCATCAAGCTTGAGCTGGCTGGCCAGAGGAGATTGGGCGTTTTCGGGCAAGTTCATGGGCAAAACCTCGCAAGGCAATAAGCGGCGTGGAGATGAAAAGCGTTCTTGCAGCTAAATTGCCACGGGGATAAAGTCGGTGAAATCCAACTTTTGTAACGTTCAGTCAGGCCGTTACTAAACTTTGAGTAATTAAAGCATGAGCATCCGTCGCCCCGATCCGCTGGCGCAAGTCAGCGACTTTGATATCCGCCTGCTACGTATTTTTCGCAGCGTGGTGGAATGCGGCGGTTTCTCTGCGGCCGAATCGGTACTCGGCATCGGTCGCTCGGCGATCAGCCAGCAGATGAGCGACCTGGAACAGCGCCTCGGTCTGCGCCTGTGCCAACGCGGTCGCGCCGGTTTTTCCCTGACGGAGGAAGGTCGCGAGGTTTACCAGTCGGCATTACAACTATTGAGTGCGCTGGAAAGTTTCCGCACCGAGGTCAACGGTCTGCACCAGCATCTGCGCGGCGAATTGACCATCGGCCTGACCGACAACCTCGTCACCCTGCCCCACATGCGCATCACACATGCCTTGGCGCAATTGAAGGAACGCGGGCCGGACGTGCAGATTCAGATCCGCATGATCGCGCCCAACGAAGTCGAACAAGGTGTACTCGACGGTCGTTTGCATGTCGGTGTGGTGCCGCAGGCGAGTGCGCTGTCGGGGTTGGAATATCAGCCGCTCTACAGCGAACGTTCGCTGCTGTATTGCGCGGTCGGTCATCCCTTGTTCTACGTCGACGACAAACAACTGGACGATGAACGCCTCAACAGTCAGGACGCCATCGCCCCGACCTTCCGCTTGCCCGCCGAAATCCAGGCGCATTACCAGGCCCTCAACTGCACCGCCAGTGCCTCGGACCGCGAAGGCATGGCCTTCCTGATTCTGACCGGCCGGTACATCGGCTATCTGCCGGACCACTACGCCAGTCTCTGGGTGCAACAGGGTCGCTTGCGTGCGCTGAAACCGAAAGCACGGTTTTATGACTTGAGCCTTGCATCGGTGACACGCAAGGGACGTCGCCCGCATCTGGTGCTGGAAAGCTTTTTGGAAAGCCTGGCCGCCACTCGCTGAAACCCTGTGGGAGTGGGCTTGCTCGCGAAGGCGGTGTGTCAGTCCACATTTATGTAGCTGACACACCGCCTTCGCGAGCAAGCCCGCTCCCACAGGGTTTTGAGTTGACAGGGGTTTTATTGCTTCAGGACTTGTCTGGAAACGGTGGGTGCGCTATCAACGCACTGGTTGCACCCACCTACCTGTCTGGAAGTGCCTATGACCTTTGAAGTCCCCGCTCACGGCGGCAAACCTGCCAGCCGCATTCGTCAGAAGAACGAAGAGACCATCATCAAAGCTGCTGAAGACGAGTTCGCCCGGCATGGGTTCAAAGGCACGAGCATGAACACCATCGCCCTCAATGCCGGGTTGCCCAAGGCGAACCTGCATTACTACTTCACCAACAAACTGGGGTTGTACGTGGCGGTGCTGAGCAACATCCTTCAGTTATGGGACAGCACCTTCAACACCCTGACCGCCGAGGATGATCCGGCCGAAGCGCTGACGCGCTACATCCGCGCCAAGATGGAATTCTCCCGCCGCCAACCGCAAGCCTCGCGGATCTTCGCGATGGAAGTGATCAGCGGCGGCGAATGCCTGACCGAGTATTTCAATCAGGACTACCGCGTCTGGTTCCAGGGCCGGGCGGCGGTATTCCAGGCGTGGATCGACGCCGGTAAAATGGACCCGGTCGACCCGGTCAACCTGATCTTCCTGCTGTGGGGCAGCACCCAGCATTACGCCGATTTCGCCACGCAAATTTGCCGGGTCAGCGGCCGTACCAAATTGACCAAGCAAGACATGGAAGATGCCGGCAACAACCTGATCCGCATTATTCTCAAAGGCTGCGGCCTGACCCCAAGTATTTAAGACACCTATGCCTTTTACCCTCAGCGGCTTTTGCGAATACCGCGAAGAGATTCGCAAAAGCCGTTTCATCACCCTCGCCGCGCCGATCAGCAGCCCTGCTGAAGCCCAGGCGTTTATCGAACAGCACAGTGATTTGAATGCCACGCACAACTGCTGGGCATGGAAACTCGGCGCTCAATACCGCAGCACCGATGATGGCGAGCCGGGCGGCACGGCTGGCCGACCGATTCTGGCGGCAATCGACGCACAGGATTGCGATCAGGTCGTCGTGCTGGTGATCCGCTGGTATGGCGGCATTCAACTCGGCACCGGGGGCCTCGCCCGGGCGTATGGCGGCGGTGCCAACAAGTGCCTGCAAGCGGCGCCGAAAATTGAGCTGATCAGTCGAGTGCCGGTGAGTTGCGCCTGCGGTTTTGCTGAACTGACGCTGGTGAAGCTTCGGGTGGCAGAACTCGGCGGACTGGTTGTAGAAGAAACGTTCACGGCCAACGGTGTAGAGCTGCAATTGGCGATGGGCGAAGCGCAGATCGACACCCTGCAAACCCAGCTCGCGGATTTGAGCCGCGGGCGCATTCTGTTGCAGCGTTAGAAGATCAAAAAGATCGCAGCCTTCGGCAGCTCCTACAGTGTGATCGCGATCTTCTGTAGGAGCTGCCGAAGGCTGCGATCTTTTGGGGCATGAGCATTTCCAAGCCACCTTACACTTGCCCACATCTACTGTGCACCCGGCTGTGGATAACCTGAGCACATACCGCTGTAACCCTTCTGTCATGCGGCTTTGCGGGCATTGTTCACTTTTCGCCCAATTTGTCACAACAAAGATCAAATCCACGTAAAAACAAACAGTTAGCGTGGTTTATCACCTTTAGAAGAAAGCCGCACAGTGCTTATGCCCGAGCTTTGAGCTTGCGCACAAATACTGTGGAGCAATCTGTGGATAACCCGTTCATGGCTGTCGCGGCCCCATGTCCGGCATGGCTTGCAATGGGTTGCTCGTTTTTTGACCAAACCTTGATGAGCAAAAGCGGAGCCTGATCAACGGCTTCGCCCTCAAGTGGTGCCTGACTGGAAATCTAAAGGTGGCGAGGCGGCATCCTGAACGCCTTGGTCGCCACGGGTTTTCAAATTGCCTGTCTCAATGGCCAGCGACTTGTTTTATCCACAGGCAGCACCTGGACCACACCCCACGCCAACTCAAAGAACAAAAAAATCACCAGCAGCGAACTGGCGCCCTGCAACAAGGCATAGAGCTGCCAAGCCGAAAACAGAAATCGGCCCACCGCGTCATACCGACCAAACACTTGCTGCGGATCTCGAATCCGCAGCACGGCCCAAATGCACACGATCGAGCCCAACAGGTTCGCCATCAGCATGTGCATGGGCTCGAACGCCGGCAATTCTCCGGGCAGGTCGAACGCCCGGCTAACACTCGTCAAAACACCGTGCAACGCCGCAAATGTCCACGGCGTGACAAACGCTGCCGTCACGATCAAGTCATACCAGGCGCTGCCAAGCACCACCCGGCGATATTGCGTTGAAGTCCACATCGGCATTGCTCCATAAATTCAGGGAGCAACAAGGCTAAAGCCTGGAGTATGCTCCAGGGTCAAGCCCCCCTCGAGACGTCAGGATGCGTATCGGTGAATTAGCCCAGGCCAGCGCCGTCAGCCGTGACACGCTGCGCTTCTACGAACAACGCGGACTGATCACCGCGCAACGCAGCGCCAACGGTTACCGCGACTATCCGCCAGACGTGGTGCAACTGGTGCTGTACATCAAGACCGCTCAACGGCTGGGTTTCACCCTGGGCGAAATCGGCAACAGCGTTGCCACGTTGTGGCAGTCGCCCGACCCGGACTGCGCCGTCACGCAGCTGCTGCAAGACAAACTCAAACTGATCGAAACCCAAATGGATGAACTCGGCGCGCTGCGACACGAGTTGCAACAACGACTCGGGCAACGTTGCCCCTTAACTCCGTGATCCTCATTTATCAAGGAAGCACTCATGTCCAAGGCAAAAACCGCACTCGTCATCGGCACCTCCCGGGGCCTGGGCCTCGGCCTGGTGAAAACCCTGCTGGCCGACGGCTGGCAAGTCACCGCCACCGTGCGCAACCCGCAGAATGCCGATGCCTTGCAGGCATTGGGCAAGGTGCGGATCGAAAAGCTCGACATGGATGATCAGCAGGCGGTCATCGCGTTGAGTCAGCAACTCAAGGGCGAAGTGTTTGATCTGTTGTTCGTCAACGCCGGCGTCAAGGGTCCGGAAGTACAGACACCGGGCGGCGCGACGTTGGCTGAAGTGGGTCAGTTGTTTTTCACCAATGCGGTGGCACCGATCAACCTGGCACAACGTTTTGTCGGGCAAATCCGCCCGGACAGCGGCGTGCTGGCGTTCATGAGTTCGGTGCTCGGCAGCGTGACCATGCCGGACGCGCCAGAGCTGGCGTTGTACAAGGCGAGCAAGGCGGCGCTGAACTCCATGACCAACAGTTTCGTGACGCAATTGGGCGAGCAGAAACTGACCGTGCTGTCGCTGCATCCGGGTTGGGTGAAAACCGACATGGGCGGCGAAGGCGCTGATATCGATGTGGAAACCAGTACGCGTGGACTGGTGGATCAGGTGGATGCGTATGCCGGCAAGGGCGGGCATCACTTTGTGAATTACAAGGGCGAGACCATTCCCTGGTAACACCGCAATCCTGTGTAGGAGCCGGCTTGCGGGCGATGCAGACACCTCGTTCTGTCAGTGATACTGATGAGATGCTATCGCCAGCAAGCCGGCTCCTACAGGTTAGTCGTCGTCCGGTCGGGAGGGGCTTGCCCGCAACGTGGTTTTGTTTGAAACTCCGCACCTCGTCCCCCGCGGCGACCCTGGATCAGCAGACAGGGTAATCACTGAGCTGGCTAACCTGAACCCACTTTCAGAGGAGCCGGCCAACATGCCTGCGACCCGTACCTGGTTAAAAAATCCCCTCGCGATCTTCACTGCCAATGGCCTCGATGCCCGCGGCGGTCTGGTTGTGCAAGACGGTCTGATCGTCGAAGTGCTTGCCGCCGGCCAGCAACCTTCTTCGCCTTGCGGGCAAGTATTCGATGCCCGCGAGCATGTGATCCTGCCGGGGCTGATCAACACTCATCACCACTTTTATCAAACACTGACCCGCGCCTGGGCGCCGGTGGTCAATCAGCCGTTGTTCCCGTGGTTGAAAACCCTGTACCCGGTCTGGGCACGACTCACGCCTGAGAAACTCGCCCTCGCCACGAAAGTCGCGCTGGCTGAGTTGCTGCTGTCTGGTTGCACCACCGCCGCCGATCACCATTACCTGTTCCCGCAAGGCCTGGAAAATGCGATCGACGTGCAAGTCGAGAGCGTCCGCGAACTGGGAATGCGCGCCATGCTCACGCGTGGTTCCATGAGCCTCGGCGAAAAGGACGGCGGCCTGCCTCCGCAGCAGACCGTGCAGGAGGGCGAAGTGATTCTCGACGACAGTCAGCGCCTGATCGCCGAATACCACGAACGCGGCGATGGCGCGCAAATCCAGATCGCTCTCGCGCCGTGCTCACCGTTTTCGGTGACCCCGGAAATCATGTCGGCCAGTGCCGAGCTGGCAAACAAGCTCGATGTGCGCCTGCACACCCATCTGGCCGAAACCCTCGACGAAGAAGACTTCTGCCTGCAGCGCTTCGGCCTGCGTACTGTGGATTACCTGGACAGCGTCGGCTGGCTCGGCCCGCGCACCTGGCTCGCGCATGGCATCCACTTCAACCCGGACGAAATCGCCCGCCTCGGCGCGGCGGGCACCGGCATTTGCCATTGCCCGAGCTCGAACATGCGCCTGGCCTCCGGCATTTGCCCGACACTGGACCTGACCGCTGCCGGCGCGTTGCTGGGCCTGGGCGTGGACGGTTCGGCGTCCAACGATGCGTCGAACATGATGCTCGAAACCCGCCAGGCGCTTTACATTCAGCGGCTGCGTTATGGCGCCGAGAAAATCACCCCGGAACGGGTACTGGGTTGGGCGACCAAGGGTTCGGCGAGCTTGCTCGGGCGTACCGATATTGGAGAACTGACGGTGGGCAAGCAGGCGGATCTGGCGTTGTTCAAACTGGATGAGCTGCGCTTCTCGGGAAGTCATGATCCGGTGTCGGCGTTGCTGTTGTGCGGCGCGGACCGCGCGGATCGGGTGATGGTGGGTGGCAAGTGGCGAGTGATTGACGGGCAGGTTGAGGGGCTGGATCTCAAAGGTTTGATCGCCGATCACAGCCAGGCGGCTCGGCAGCTCATCGCAGGCACCTGATACAACTCAGACCCAATGTGGGAGCGGGCTTGCTCGCGAAAACGGTATGTCATTCAGCATTAATGTCGACTGAAACACCGCTTTCGCGAGCAAGTCGAATCGTCGCACCGCCGCTCCCACATGGGATTCGTTTCCACAGTGGTTTTGTGGTGGGGTTACAGACCGAGCAGCGACAACATGATGAACGTCGCAAACAGAACGAAGTGGGTCATGCCTTCGATCGCATTGGTTTCGCCGTCGTTGAGGTTGATCGCGCTGACGATCAGGGTGAGGAAGATCATTACAGTCTGCACCGGCGTCATCGCCATCTGAAACGGTTGACCGGTGTAAAGCGCCACCGCTTCCATCACCGGCACCGTCAAGATGACTGTCGACAATGAGGCGCCCATGGCGATGTTGACCACCGACTGCATGCGGTTGGCCAGCGCCGCGCGCAACGCCGTCAGAATCTCCGGTGCCGCGGAAATCGCCGCCACCAGAATCGCCGTGATCACCGGCGGTGCGCCTGTCCCTTCCAGGCCCAGGTCGAGGGTCTTGGACATCACCTCGGCCAATGCACCGATCACCACCACACCAAACACCAACGTTCCGATACTCAACGCGAGATTGACCGGCTCCGGTGCTTCTTCCGGGGCTTTCTTGCGGCGTTTTTCCGGGTAGCTGTAGCTGAAAAAATAGCTGTGCGGCCCGACCTGCATGCGCAGAAACAAAGTGTAGAGCATGACCATCGCACCAATGGTGAACGCGGAATACATCTTCCAGTTCGCCTCGGGAATAAACTCCGGCACCACCATGGAAACGCCCATGGCGGTGAGGATCATCACGCTGTAGCTGCGTGCCGAGTCATCGTTGTAGGACTGTTCGCCGTGTTTGATCCCGCCCATCAACGCCGCGAGGCCGAGGATGCCGTTGATGTCGAGCATGACGGCCGAGTAAATCGTGTCGCGCACCAGTGTCGGTGAGGCTTCGTTGCTCATCATGATCGCCAGGATCACCACTTCCACCAGCACGGCCGCCAGGGTCAGGATCATCGTGCCGTAGGGGTCGCCGACTTTTTCCGCCAGCAGTTCGGCGTGATGGGCGACGCGCATGGACGCGACGACGATGAAGGCGATCAGCACGAGGCCGGCGGTCAGGGCTATAGGCTGGCCGCTGTGCAGCATCCAGTGTTCCATCGGGTAAGCGATGAAGGCGGCGATCAGGGCCAGCAGCAGAAACTGTTCTTGCTTGAGGAATGTGAGCATTGCGGGCCTTTTTGCCGAATGGAGCTGAGTCAGCGTGATGAGATACTGACTGCGGAGCCGTGCTAACGTTTCGTTACACCTTAGCCCACCAATGGATGGCAGCCGATCGATGAACCTCTTGGTCAGGTTTTACCAATTGTTGCAGCGAGCATCTGTAGAATGCCGTCATTGCACCTGATGAGATTTCAACAAATGTACGATTGGCTGAATGCCCTGCCCAAGGCAGAACTGCACCTGCACCTCGAGGGTTCGCTGGAGCCCGAGCTGCTGTTCGCTCTGGCCGAACGCAACAAGATCGCCCTGCCGTGGAGCGATGTCGAAACCCTGCGCAAGGCGTACGCCTTCAACAACCTGCAAGAGTTTCTCGACCTGTATTACCGGGGTGCCGATGTGCTGCGCACCTCCCAGGATTTCTACGACCTGACCTGGGCCTACCTGTTGCGCTGCAAGGCGCAGAACGTGATCCACACCGAACCGTTCTTCGACCCGCAGACCCACACCGACCGTGGCATCCCGTTCGAAGTGGTGCTTAACGGCATCGCTGCCGCGCTGAAGGACGGCGAGCAGCAACTGGGCATCACCAGCGGTCTGATCCTGAGTTTCCTGCGGCACTTGAGCGAAGACGAAGCGCAGAAGACCCTCGACCAGGCGCTGCCATTCCGCGACGCGTTTGTGGCCGTCGGCCTGGACAGTTCGGAAATGGGTCACCCGCCAAGCAAGTTCCAGCGGGTGTTTGATCGTGCCCGTCACGAAGGTTTCCTGACCGTCGCTCACGCCGGTGAAGAAGGCCCGCCGGAATACATCTGGGAAGCCATCGACCTGCTGAAAATCCAGCGTATCGACCATGGCGTGCGCGCCATCGAAGACGAGCGCCTGATGCAGCGGATCATTGACGAGCAGATCCCGTTGACGGTGTGCCCGTTGTCCAACACCAAGCTTTGCGTGTTCGATCACATGTCACAGCACAACATTCTCGACATGCTTGAGCGCGGCGTGAAAGTCACGGTGAACTCGGATGATCCGGCGTACTTCGGTGGGTATGTGACCGAAAACTTCCATGCGCTGTACACCGATCTGGGCATGACTCAGGATCAGGCCAAGCGCTTGGCGCAAAACAGCCTGGATGCCAGGTTGGTAAAACCGTAAGAACACCGAAGATCAACGGTAGGAGCTGGCTTGCCAGCGATGGTCTGTCAGCCAAATTGATGTCGACTGACACACCTTCGCTGGCAAGCCAGCTCCCACAGGGTTCTGTGTTTAGGCGACGGGCGCGGCTTCAGTCAACTCCTCCAGTGTTTTACCCCGCGTCTCCATCCCGAACACCCACACCACCCCCGCCGCGATCGCAAAACACATCGCCCCCAGCGCGAACACGCCGCCCTGCCCGGTCATCGGGAACACCAGCCCGGTCACCAATGGCCCGAGCAACGAACCCACCCGGCCAATCGCCGACGCAAAACCGGATCCCGTGGCCCGCGCCGACGTCGGGTACAACTCAGGCGTGTAGGTGTAAAGCACCGCCCACATGCCGAACAGGAAAAACTGCATCAACAGCCCCGACGTAATCAGCAAGCCGACATTGCCGCCAAACACCGCACTCTGACCGTAAAGAAACGCCATCACCCCGCCGCCGAGCAATGTCACCACGCACACCGGTTTACGGCCCCAGCGCTCCACCAGCCAAGCGGCCATGAGGAAACCGGGAATCCCGCCGAGGGAAATCAGCACGGTGTAATACACCGACTGGGTCACGGCGAAACCCGACTGCTGCAGCAGCGCGCTGAGCCACGACGTCAACCCGTAGAAACCCAGCAAGGCAAAGAACCAGACGCTCCAGATCATCATCGTGCGCTGGCGATACAGAGGCGACCATATCTGCTGCAACGCCGAAAAGAAGTTGCCCGGCGTACTTTCCACACGCGGCAAGCGGATCGGCTCGGGCAAATCCGCACGACCCAGCGATGTCCGGACCCGCGCTTCGATTCCCAGCAAGACCTTGTCCGCCGCCTCATCATGCCCAGCCTGTTCCAGCCAGCGCGGTGACTCGGGAATGAAAAAGCGAATCGCCAGGACAAATACCGCCGGCACCGCCAACACCAGGAAAATGTCCCGCCAGCCAATCACCGGCAACAGGAAATACGACAGTACCCCGGCCGCGACAAACCCCAAGGGCCAGAAACCGTCCATCAACGCAATGTAACGCCCTCGCCTTTTCGCCGGAATCAATTCCGAAAGCATCGACTGGGCGATGGGAAACTCCATGCCCATGCCGATTCCCAGGAGAATGCGGAAGAGCGTCAGCGTCTCGACATTCTGCGCCGTGGAGCACAGGTAACTGGCGATGCCCCACAACACAATGCTCCACTGGAACACCGGTTTGCGGCCGAAGCGGTCCGCCAGCATGCCGGACAGTGACGCGCCCACGACCATGCCGAAGAAACTCGAACTGGCGAGCAACCCGGCCTGCGCCGTACTGAGGCCGAACTCGGTTTTGATCGAGCCGAGCAGGAAAGTCATCATCGCCAGATCCATGGAGTCGAAGAAAAACGCCAGGGCGATGATGATGAAAATGATCCGGTGATAACCGCTGATGGGCAGCCGTTCCAATCGTTCTGCCGCGCTGAAGCCTCGTGTTTCCATGCCACATCCCCCGTTCGAAAGTCCCTGATCGAGTGTGCGCGATGGCAGCCGAGGGTTATTGCTGGATGCGACCTGGCCGCAGCCCTGAACGACGCCCGAAACCCCGGACGTCGATTCCGATGCGTCTACAACGCCATTTCCAGCTCGGTCTCCTTGGCGAACCGATGGATTTCACGCTGCCCCGTCTCGGTGACATGCAAGGCTCGCGAATCGTTCGGCAAGCTCAGCCAGCCGGATTGCATGAACAACTGCAGCAACGCCGCGCCCAGTGAACCGCCCATGTGCGGACGTCTTTCGCTCCAGTCAGGACAGGCACAGGCGGCTCGACTGGTGGTCTGCGCCAGCGCCTGGACGAAAACGCCGCGTGTCGCCAGTTGCGTGGCGCCCTTGTGCGTGATCGATACCCGATGATCGAACTGTTCGATCCAGCCTGCATCCAGCAAGCGCTGGTACAGATCGGCGGCCAGCGTGCCGCCTAAATGATCGTCGCAGAGCCGGGCGCGCAACAAGGACGAAGGCGCGGCCTGACGTTTGGGGATGGCGGGGGGGCGGCTGAAAGTATCGGGAATGTCCCGAGGTGTGCTGGCGATCGTCGCACTGGCGAGCGCTTCTATCGCGGCTCCGATTTCGGGGGCGGCCAGCCGGAAGAATCGCTTGCGGCCGCGGGTTTCGACTTTCAACAGACCTCCGGCGGACAAACGCCCCAGGTGTGCACTGGCCGAAGACGGCGACAGGCGGGCCAGCAATGCCAGCTCTTCGGTCTGCCGCGCAGCGCCGTCCATCAAGGCCCACATCATTGCGCTGCGCTTTGGGTCAGCCAACAACGTGGCGATCTGGCTGATGCAAGGTGCATGTTCCATGTATTCACTCCCTGTTGAATCGTTTCGTCTACTGCTCGGAGACATCTTGACCAGTAATGTGTCGTCGGCCAAGACGTGGAAACCGCCATAAACCGGGCAAAGTCATCCACACACAAGCCATTGCTTCGAGGACATTGCAAAGGCCCTGGATTAAAGGTGGAGCCTGACCGACTCGAACGCGGACTCGCCGTGGCGAGAGCGACGGTGCGTACATGAGGCGGGCGCTAGTATAAGCGCGTTGATCGTCGGTTCCTGCCCCCCGGAAACCATTGGTGGTGATTGATCCTGAGGGAAATTTCGCTATTTGCCTGCGACTAATGATCGACACCCGCCAACGCGGGAAATTGACTGCCTATACGAGTACATCGGCTGGCAAGCATTTCCCGCAAAAGGTTCACCGGCTTACTCAATTGTGCGCGATGGGCGCACAGCAAATTCAGCGGTGCGCGCTCACAGAGCAGCTCCGGCATCAGCACTTTCAGGCGACCGGCCAACACATCGGCGGCGACATCGAGCCAGGATTTGTAGGCGATGCCGGCGCCCGCCACGGCCCACAAACGCACCACATCGGCATCGTCACTGAAGCGATCACCGCTGACGGTCAGGCTGACTTCGCGTTTGCCGTCGTGAAAACTCCAGTGGTCGTGAACCCGGCTGCCGAGCATGAACAGCAGGCAATTGTGCTGTGCCAGTTGCTCCAGTTGCCGTGGCTCGCCATGCCGGGCCAGGTAGCTCGGGGAGGCGCACAGAACGCGGCGGTTGTGCGGGGCGATGGGCAGCGCCACCAGGCTCGAGTCTTCCGGCTCACCGTAGCGCAGGGCAATGTCAACCGGTTGGCGGAACAGGTCGGCGATGCGGTCGCCCAACAACAGGCGCACCGTGAGTTTCGGGTGTTCGCGCTGGAACTCGTCCAGCCACGGCAGCAGCAGGTTGCGACCGAAATCCGAAGGTGCCGACAGCTGCAACACCCCGCTGACCTGGTCCTGACCGCTGGCCAACAAACGACGGCCCTCGTCGAGGTTGCTCAGCGCGGCCCGGGCATACTCGAGAAATCCTTCGCCCTCGGCGGTCAGGCGCAGGCTGCGCGTGGAACGGGCGAGCAACCGGGCGCCGAGTTGCTGTTCGATGCGCTTCAACGCCGCACTGGCCACCGCCGCCGACATGTCCATGCCCCGCGCCGCCGCTGACAGGCTGCCCAGGTCCGCCGCCCGGACGAACAACTGCAAGTCATCGAAACGCAGCATCTTCAGCCTCTATTATCAAAAAAACATTGAAAGAGACTGCTCTTTTAGCGGGTTTTATCTTGCAGAGAAATAGCTAATCATTTGTCGCATCGAAAACATACCGCTCCTGGAGCCGACCATGTCCCAGCCCTTCACCGCCATTGCCACCCTGATCGCCAAAGCCGGCCAACAGGACGCGCTCGAACAACACCTGCGTGTACTGCTGGAACCGACCCGCGCCGAAGCCGGTTGCGGTCAATACGACCTGCATCAGGACCTCGCCAATCCGCTGGCCTTCTACATGATTGAACACTGGAGCAGCGACGAAGCCCTGCAAGCCCATGACGCCAGCGCGCACATCCAGAACTTTCGCGCCAAGGCCGGCGACTTTCTCGAACACTTCGAGCTCAAGCGCCTGCGCTCCGTGGCTTGATCCCTTCCTCTATTACTGTTCCGGAATCGCTCATGAAAGCCATTGCCTACTACGCCTCGCTGCCCATCAGCGACGAAAAATCCCTGCAAGACATCGAACTGCCGGAACCGGTCGCCGGCCCGCGTGACCTGCTGGTGGAAGTCAAAGCCATCTCGGTCAACCCGGTGGACACCAAGGTCCGCCAGAACGTCCAGCCCGAAGGCGGCTTGGCAAAAGTGCTGGGCTGGGACGTGGCCGGCGTGGTCAAGGCCGTCGGCAGTGAAGTGACGTTGTTCAAGGCCGGCGACAAAGTGTTCTATGCCGGCTCGATTGCCCGTGCCGGCGGCAACAGCGAACTGCACGTGGTGGACGAGCGGATCGTCGGCCATATGCCGAAAACCCTCGGTTTCGCCGAAGCGGCCGCGCTGCCTCTGACCGCCATCACCGCGTGGGAATTGCTTTTCGAACGCCTGCAAGTGCGCGAAGGCAACACGGATGAAGGCCAGAGCCTGCTGATCGTCGGGGCCGCCGGCGGTGTCGGTTCGATCCTGACGCAACTGGCGAGTCAACTCACCGGTTTGAAAGTCATCGGCACCGCGTCCCGAGCGCAAACCCAGAGCTGGGTGCGTGAGTCGGGCGCCGACCTGGTGATCGACCACAGCCAGCCGCTCAGCGAAGAACTGAAACGCGCAGGCGTTGCGCAGGTGACCCACGTCGCCAGCCTGACCCAGACCGATCAGCATTTCGATCAATTGGTCGAGACCCTGGCGCCACAAGGCAAACTCGCGCTGATCGATGATCCGAAAGCGCTGGACGTGACCAAGCTCAAACGCAAGAGCCTGTCGCTGCACTGGGAGTTCATGTACACCCGCTCGCTGTTCGAAACGGCGGACATGATCGAGCAGCACAAACTGCTCAACCGCGTGGCCGGGCTGATCGATGCCGGGACACTGAAAACCACGGTGGGCGAGCACTTCGGGACCATCAACGCGGCGAATCTGCGACGTGCGCATGAGCTGCTGGAGAGCGGCAAGTCCAAGGGCAAGATTGTGCTCGAGGGCTTCTGAAACAGATTGATACAAGTGTCGTCTGCATGGACGACACCGTCAGTCCGAAGGTTGACCGTTGTCATAATTGCGATCGTATTCAGGTCTACAATCCGCTCTGCGATGCAATCTTTTAACCGAGGAGGTCAGCAATGAAGATCCTGATAAAAGAATTGGCAAAATCCCAGTGGCAGGTCCGCCTGGACCAACACGCGGTGACGTTCCGTAGCGAAGCTGAAGCGCGTGCGTTCACCCGAACCCTCGAAGCACGATTGCACGCCCCTCATCAGATTCCCGTCCCGCAGCAACGCGCTGCCGGCTGAGACCTTCCTCACACCTGGGCTTGCGCCAACGCCCGGGCATTTTGCAAACGCCGGGTGAGCATCGCCACGCTCACCACCAGAATTGCGCACAGGCTGATGACCATGGCCATCGGCACAGCGCTGCCGTCGTACAAAATACCCACCAGCGACGCAGCCCCGGCGGCGACGCTGAATTGCAGGCACCCGAGCATCGCTGACGCACTCCCGGCGCGGGCGCCCTGCCCGTTCATGGCACAGGCCGAAGCGTTGGGGAGGATGCAACCGAGGCTGGCGATGCAGATGAACAGCGGAACCAGCAGCGGCCACAATTGCTCGGTGTGCAGCGAACTGACGACCAGCAGCGTCAGGCCCGCCGCCAGGTAAATCCACACCGTACGCGCCAGCAAAAATGCGGGGCCACGCTTGGCCAGCAGCCGAGCGTTGATCTGTGCAACCAGAATGAAACCCGCCGCATTGGTGCCGAACAACCAGCCGAAATGCTCGGCCGGTATGCCGTAGAGTTTGATGAAGACGAACGGCGAACCGGCGATGTAGGCAAACATCCCGGCGATGGCAATGCCACCGGTCAGGGCGTGGCCGAGGTACACTGGGTCTGACAGCAGGCGACCGTACTGACGCAGCGCGCCTGACAGCGGTTGACGTGGCACATGCGCAGGCATGCTTTCCGGCAAGCCTAGCGCCACGGCCAGTGCCGCCAAGGCACTGAAACCGCTCAGCACCAGGAAGATCGACTGCCAGCCCGTGGTATTGACCAGCAACCCGCCGAGCATCGGCGCGAGAATCGGCGCCAGGCCCATGACCAGCATCAGTTGGGAAAAGACTTTGGCCGAACCCACCGCGTCGCATTTGTCGCTGACGATCGCACGGGAAATCACCATCCCCGCGCAGCCGCCCAGCGCCTGGACAAAACGCGCGCCGAGCAGCCATTCAAGGTTCGGCGCATAGGCGCACGCCAAGGAAGCGGCGGTGAACAGACCGACGCCCGTCAACAATGGAATGCGCCGGCCAAACCGATCCGCCACGGGCCCGTACATAAGCTGACCAATGGACAAACCCAGGAAATACGCGGCCAGTGTCAGCTGAACGTGTTGTTCATCGGTGCCGAACGCCAGCGCCATGGCCGGGAACGCCGGCAGATAAAAGTCGATTGCAAGCGGCCCAAAAGCGGTCAGGGCGCCAAGTATCAAAATGGTACGCAAGTTCATCAGGCATCCAGGACTGAGGTCGGCAGCTCCACAGTCTAGCTGCGTGGGGGCGCCTTGAACATTCCGATAGCTCGCTAACTATTAAATACCTCAGGATGAATGCAATACCAATGTGGGAGCGGGCTTGCTCGCGAATGCGGTGTGTCAGTCAACATCACTGCTGAATGACCCACCGCATTCGCGAGCAAGCCCGCTCCCACAGGGGATTTGCGTGTAGCTTCAGGCGACTTTCACTTCGTAGCCTTCTTCAGTGATCGCTGCGATCACTTCATCCGCAGTCAACGTACTCTCGACGCCGACTTCCTTTGCCGCCAGATCAATCCGCACGCTGGCCGCGGGATCCTTCGCTTGCAGCGCTTGAGTGATGGCTTTGACGCAGTGACCGCAGGACATGCCTTGAACGTTGAACACTTGCATGGAATGACTCCTTTAGTGAGATTGCGAGCAGTCTCGAGCTTGCCACCATGGCAAGGTCAAGTTCTGAAGTGATCTGCCGGGCTGGCAATCGGCGTCGCGCTCGGCCAAGCTGCGTGCATCTATGACTCGATCTCAGGAGATTCAGCCATGCGCTGGTCAGCTCTCAGCCTGTTTGGCTTCCTCAGCCTTTTCGCCGCCGTGCCCTCGGTCAATGCTGCCGGGGAGGATTACGGCGTGCTGATCATTTCCCGCGAGCGCCTGGAAGTCTCGACCAACTGCGAAATCGGCGTGTACATCCAGGATCAACTCTCGGCGCGGCTGTTTCAGGAACAAAGCACCTCGTTCAACCTGCCGCCGGGCAATGTTTCCCTGCGCCTGAAACTGCTGCCGGGCCAGGCGCCGGGTTGCAACCCGGGAATGTTGGCGCCGGGGTCGCAGAACATCACGCTCAAGGCCGGGGATGTGTTGAAGTTCCGGATTGCGATGACGCAGGAAGGGATGTATCTGAAGCCTACTGACCTCGGTTATTGAGTCGCCAGCGCCCTTTTGCAGGAGCAAGCTTGCTCGCGATGAACGATGACGCGGTTTATCTGAAACATTGCGCCGCCTGCATCGCGAGCAAGCTTGCTCCTGCAAAAGCGCAGTGTTGATCTGAATCATGGCGCTTGACCTTGCCAACATGGCAAGGTTGATCCTGTAGGCATCTTTTACAGGGAGCGCGACCGATGTCCGAAACCACCACTTTCGATCTGCCGATTGCCGGCATGACCTGCGCCAGTTGCGCCGGGCGTGTCGAGCGTGCCTTGAGCAAAGTCATCGGCGCCTCAGCGATCAGCGTCAATCTCGCCACCGAACATGCCCGCGTTCAAGCACCCAGCGACAGCCTGCCGGCGTTGATGGACGCGGTGCATCAGGCCGGTTACAGCGTGCCGCAGCAGAGTCTGGAGTTGAGCATCGACGGCATGACCTGCGCGTCGTGCGTCGGTCGGGTGGAACGGGCACTGGCCAAAGTGCCGGGGGTCAAAAGTGTCAGCGTCAACCTGGCCAATGAACGCGCCCACCTCGAACTGCTCGGTCAGATCGATCCACAACACTTGATCGCTGCCGTGACCAAGGCTGGCTACAACGCCAGCGTCTGGGAAGTCGAACACCCGACCACCGACACTCAGCAACAGCGCCTGCACCGTGAGCGCTGGGTCTTGATCATGGCGATCGCCCTCGCCTTGCCGCTGGTGTTGCCGATGGTGCTGCAACCGTTCGGCGTGCACTGGATGCTCCCGGCGTGGGTGCAGTTCGCGTTGGCCACGCCAGTGCAATTCATCTTCGGCGCCCGCTTTTATGTGGCCGCATGGAAAGCGGTGCGCGCCGGCGCCGGCAATATGGACTTGCTGGTCGCCCTCGGCACCAGCGCCGGTTATGGCTTGAGCCTCTACGAATGGGCCACCGCTGCCGGGCGCATGCCGCATCTGTATTTCGAAGCCTCGGCCGTCGTGATCGCCTTGATCTTGCTGGGCAAATACCTCGAAAGCCGCGCCAAACGCCAGACCGCCAGCGCCATCCGCGCCCTCGAAGCCTTGCGTCCGGAGCGGGCCATTCAAGTGATCGACGGCCGCGAACAGGATGTCGCCATCAGCGCCTTGCGTCTCAATGATCTGGTGCTGGTCAAACCCGGCGAACGCTTTCCCGTGGACGGCGAAGTGGTGGAAGGCCAGAGCCACGCCGACGAAGCGCTGATCAGCGGCGAGAGTCTGCCCGTGCCGAAACAGCCCGGCGACAAGGTCACCGGCGGCGCCATCAATGGTGAGGGTCGGTTGCTGGTGCGCACCTTGGCCTTGGGCGCAGAAACGGTGTTGGCGCGGATCATCCGCCTGGTGGAAGACGCGCAAGCCGCGAAAGCGCCGATCCAGAAACTGGTGGATAAAGTCAGTCAGGTATTTGTGCCAACGGTTCTGCTGATTGCATTGGCAACCCTGATCGGTTGGTGGCTGTACGGCGCGCCCATCGAAACGGCGCTGATCAATGCCGTCGCGGTATTGGTGATCGCCTGCCCTTGTGCGCTTGGTCTGGCCACGCCAACCGCGATCATGGCCGGCACTGGCGTCGCCGCGCGCTATGGCATTCTGATCAAGGACGCCGAAGCACTCGAGCGTGCCCATGAAGTCAGCGCCGTGGTGTTCGACAAGACCGGCACGCTGACTTCGGGTGCGCCACGTATCGCTCATTTAAGTGCCATCGATGGTGATGAAGCCGCCCTGCTGAAATTGGCCGGCGCCCTGCAACGCGGCAGTGAACACCCACTGGCCAAGGCGGTGCTTGATGCGTGCGTCGAGCGCGGTTTGACCGTGGCAGACGTCAGCGCCAGTCAATCGCTGACAGGTCGCGGCATCGCGGGCACGCTCGAGGGTCGGCGCCTGGCGTTGGGCAATCGGCGCTTGCTGGAAGAAAGCGGATTAAGCGCCGGTCCTTTGGCTGACTCGGCCACTGCGTGGGAAGCCGAAGGCCGGACCCTGTCCTGGCTGATCGAGCAAAGTCCGCAACCGACCGTTCTGGGCCTGTTCGCCTTCGGTGACACGCTCAAACCCGGCGCGCTGCAGGCGGTGCAACAACTCAGCGCCCGTCACATCAGCAGCCACTTGCTGACCGGCGACAATCGCGGCAGCGCCAAAGTGGTGGCCGAGGCGCTCGGCATCAAGGATGTCCACGCCGAAGTGCTGCCGGCCGACAAAGCCGCCACCGTCGCTGAACTGAAGAAAACCGGTGTGGTGGCGATGGTCGGCGACGGGATCAACGACGCTCCGGCCCTGGCCGCCGCGGACATTGGCATCGCCATGGGGGGCGGCACCGACGTCGCCATGCACGCTGCCGGCATCACGCTGATGCGCGGCGATCCACGACTGGTGCCGGCAGCGCTGGAAATCAGCCGCAAGACCTACGCAAAGATTCGTCAGAATCTGTTCTGGGCCTTCGTCTATAACCTGATCGGCATTCCGTTGGCGGCCTTCGGTTTCCTCAACCCGGTGCTGGCGGGCGCGGCGATGGCGTTGTCGAGCGTCAGCGTGGTGAGCAATGCGCTACTGTTGAAAACCTGGAAACCCGAGGATCTGGAGGACAACCGATGAACATCGGCCAAGCAGCCCGCAAAAGTGGCCTGAGCGCGAAGATGATCCGCTATTACGAGTCCATCGGCTTGCTCAAGGCGGCTCATCGCACCGACAGCGGTTACCGGGTGTACGGCGATGACGACTTGCACACGCTGGCGTTTATCAAACGTTCGCGGGACCTGGGGTTTTCACTGGAAGAGGTCGGCAAACTGCTGACCCTCTGGCAGGACCGTCAGCGCGCCAGTGCCGACGTAAAGGCCCTGGCTCGTCAGCACATCGACGAGCTCAACCAGAAAATCCTCGAACTCGGCCAGTTGCGCGACACCTTGCAGGACCTGGTCGAGCACTGCCACGGCGATCACCGTCCGGATTGCCCGATCCTCAAAAATCTCGAGTCGGGTTGCTGCGCCGCACCCGCTCGCCCCTGATCGCCAAACCCTTCACCACCAGCAATGTGGCGAGGGGAATGCCGTGGAACAACAGCACCACCGCTCCGGGCGCCCACCAGGCGTAGAACGGTGCGGCGATCAGCATGCCGACACCGAACCCGGTCATCTGTAACAACGTCAGGAAACTGAAGATCGGCAGGCGCAGGCTGTCCGGTTCCCGTTGCAGGCGCGACATCAGGCCGACTTCAGAGAAGCCGTCGCCCAACCCTGCCGGCAGTGAGAACAGCAGCAAACCGTAGAGGGTCTGCTGCTGGAACATCAGGATGAAGCCGCAGGACATCAGCAGCACGCCGAAGAAAAACCGTCGCTCCAGGTTCACGTTGTCCGAGCCTTTGAGGCGGCTGGCGATGCGTGCGCCGATGAGTTTTCCGCAGGCCCACACCGCCAGCATCAAGCCCAGCGTGGTGCTGGCGGATTCGGGTGTCAGCCATTTTGAAATGATCGGCAAACCCACGTTGTGTGCGGCGCTGCCCAGGGTATCGGCCATGGCAACCGCGAGCATCGCCGCCACCACCGGCGTAGTCCGCAGACCTTGGCGCAAAGCTGACCATTCGCCTCGTTCGTGATCGGCCTCGGCACCGGGAGACGGTCGGGCAAATCGCAGCGGCAGGATGAACAACGCGGCCAGCAGGTAAGTGACCACGTTCAGCGCGAAGACCGTTTCAAAGCCAAACGCTGCCACCAATAACCCCGCCACCAGACTTCCGCCGACCATTGCTGCCGACGACGCCGAAGTGATCCAGGCGTTGGTCTTGAGCAGTTGATCGCCTTCAATCAAGTGCGGCAACTGACTGTTGAGGCCGATCGCGAACATCGAGTTGCCGAAACCAAGACCGAACGCAATGACCGGCAGCAGCAACGCTTGTTGGGTAACCGGCAACACCAGCAGCAGGCCCAGCAATCCGGCGCGCAACAGGTCGAAGGCAATCAACGGCAGACGCCCGGCCCAGCGACGATAGAACCGGGTGCCGATGAGGCTGGCGAAAACCCCTCCGCCCACACGGCTGGCGAGGAAGACGCCGACGCTCATGGCGCTGTTGCTGAGCAGATAGACGTAGGTGGCTAGGGCGACCATGTTGAGGAATGCGCCGAAGTCCGAGATCAGACGGGCGGCGATGATCAGTTGGGCATTGCGGGTGGAGGTGCTCACATTCAATCCTTGAGTGTGGTGGTCTACACAAACCTTGTAGGCGCCGGCTTACTGGCGATGGCGGGCTAATGTTCAACATCGATGTTGGATGTGATGGCCTCATCGTCGGAACGCCGCCCGCAGCAAGCCGGCTCCTGCAGGGGGAGTTGTGGTGTTGCAAAAAACCCGGCCGAGGCCGGGTTTTTCGTCAACCGATCACTGCATCCAGGGCGGAGGCGGTTCTTCGGACTTGTTCGGTGGCGCGTCATCTGCCGCGCGGACCGCTTGCTTGCGCTCTTCATCCAGGCGTGCGGCCTCGATTTCGCGCATGATCCCGCCGACGTCGGCCAACTCTTCCGGTTCGTCGAACTCGCCGGTCAAGACACTGGCCGGGTGCAAGGTGCCGGCTTCGTACAACGCCCACATTTCCTTGGCGTACCTGGTCTTTTTCAGCTCCGGGGCAAACCGTCCGAAGTAGGACGCCATGTTGCCCACGTCGCGCTCCAGCATGCTGAACGCGTGGTTGTTGCCCGCCGCGTCCACCGCTTGCGGCAAGTCGATGATGACCGGGCCGGTCGGGGTCAACAGTACGTTGAACTCGGACAGGTCACCGTGCACCAGGCCGGTACACAACATCAGCACGATCTGCGAAATCAGGAACGCGTGATATTCGCGTGCCTGGTCCGGCTCCAGCACCACGTCGTTCAGACGCGGTGCGGCATCGCCGTACTCGTCGGCCACCAGCTCCATCAACAGCACGCCTTCAAGGAAGTCGTAAGGCTGAGGGACTCGAACACCGGCACCGGCCAGACGGAACAACGCCGCCACTTCGGCGTTCTGCCAGGCGTCTTCGGTTTCTTTCTTGCCGAACTTGGAGCCTTTGGCCATCGCACGGGCCTGACGGCTGTTGCGCACCTTGCGGCCTTCCTGGTACTCGGCCGCCTGACGGAAACTGCGTTTATTCGCCTCCTTGTAGACCTTCGCGCAACGTAACTGGTTGCCGCAGCGCACCACATAAACAGCTGCTTCTTTACCACTCATGAGTGGGCGCAGCACCTCGTCGACCAGACCGTCCTCGATCAGGGGTTCAATGCGTTTTGGAGTCTTCATCAGCTTTTATTGTGGGTCCTTTATTACCAAACACGCGAAAGTCATTCGTTATACGGCAATCCACTCGTTCGGGGGAGGGGTTGCCGACCTATGAACGTTACTGTGGATCTCAAGATGCACACAATGTGCCGGATTACCCAGCAAAACGGTAGGAGCGAGCTTGCTCGCGATGGTCGTTAACGATAACGCTTATTTACTGGATAAACGCGGTGCTCTTAAGTCTTTCGCGAGCAAGCTCGCTCCTACAGGCTCCTCGGCATTACCCCCTTTCGTAGGAATTTTCTCAATAGGCCTCAATTTTCGCCTACGTCAGCCGAAGTTATCAGTGACAAAAGTATTTGTCCGACAATCGTTCCTACAGAAAAAACGGATGCGCACTCACGGACCCGAGTTGAACCCTAACGTTTTCGGCTGCCAAAAACCGCGAGTCATCTGCACTGCGTGGGCCTACAAGAAAATCTGGAGCGCGGATGAACATCAAACAGAAGTTGACGTGGGCGTTTGCAATCATCGCCTGCTTGCCCGTAGTGCTGGTCGCCACCCTTGTTGTGCTGAACCTGCGCAGTGATGCCAAGGACGAATTCGTCGACAACAGCGGTCGCGAAATCCGTCAGGTCAGCAATGCCATGCAACTGTTCTTCGACGGCATCAGCCAGAACGTCGAGTACCTGGCCAAGCAACCGCTGATCACGAACTCCGACGACAGCCTCAAGACCTACATGAATGCCAACGCCGCCAGCATTCCCCAGGGCGAGATGGACAAAAAAGTCTTCGGCTTCCTGCAGGACCTGGGTAACGCCCATCCGTCTTACGCCTACGCCATCCTCGGCACTGCGGCTGGCGGTTACGTGTCGTGGCCGGACGATGCCAAGCTGGCCAACTACGACCCGCGCCAACGTCCGTGGTACAAGGCGGCCCAGGCCAAACCGGGCAAGCCGTTCCGTACCGAGGCCTATTACTGGGCCGAAAACGATACGTCCTACGTCAGCACCGTACGCACCATCGACAACAAGCTGGGCACCAACGGCGGCGTGGTCAGCATCGACGTGTCGCTCAAACAGCTCACCGAACTGGTCAAGCAGATCAAGCTCGGCGAAACCGGTTACCTGATGCTGCTGGAAAACTCCGGCACCGTACTGGTCGATCCGAAACAACCGGAACACAACTTCAAGGCCCTGGGCAGCCTCGGCGAGGGTTATGCGCAACTGGCCAAGGCCGGTAAAGGCCTGGTCGAAGTCGAACTCAATGGCGAGCGCTACATGGCCAACGTCTGGCCGTCCGAGCAACTGGGCTGGACTTTCATCGGCCTGATCAAGCAAAGCGACGTGATGAGCACCGCGACCCAACTGACCTGGTTGATCGCAATCATCGCAGCCGTGCTGGCAGTGGTCTTCGCCATCGTCGGCGCCAGTTTCGCCAGCGTCATCGTGCGTCCGATCCGTAGCGTGGCCGATGGCCTGGAAGGCATCGCCCAGGGTGAGGGCGACCTGACCAAAAACCTGCAAATCCGTGGCAGCGACGAAACCGCGCAACTGGCCAACTGGTTCAACCAGTTCCTGGCGGCGATTCGTAACCTGATCCAAAGCATCGGCGGCGCAGCGACCAAAATCCTCGCCACCTCCAAGAGCTCGACCCAGGTCTCCAGCGACATGGCTGAAGCGGCCGGGCGCCAGCGTGAAGCCGTGGACATGGTGTCCACCGCGTTCCACGAAATGGTCGCCACCGCCAACGAAGTCGCACGCTCCTGCAGTCAGGCCGCCGAATCGGCCGACAGCGGCCAGCGCCAGGCGCGTGAAGGTCAGCAGCAGATTGATGCGGCGGTCACCAGCGTTGATCGACTGAGCCAGGAAATCGAACAGTCGGCGCAATCGATGCAACAGCTGGAACGCGACAGCAATGACATTCAGTCGATTCTCGGGACTATCCGTTCAATCGCCGAACAGACCAACCTGCTGGCGCTGAACGCTGCCATCGAGGCTGCACGGGCCGGTGAACAAGGTCGCGGTTTTGCGGTGGTGGCGGACGAAGTGCGGGCCTTGGCCAAACGCACGGCCGATTCCACGGCGGAAATCGACGGGTTACTGGGTAACCTCGCCAAGCGCACCAGCCAGGTGACTCAGCAGATGCACGCGAGCCTGGAGGTGTCCCAGCAGTCGGTGACCCGCATCGGCGAGGCGCGCAGCAGCTTCGGGCAGATTCGTGAATCGGTGGACGTGATTCGCGACATGAACACTCAGATCGCTACGGCGGCGGAACAACAGCACCAGGTGGCGGAACTGGCGAATTCGGCGCGGCTGGATTCCCAGAGTCTGGCCGGATTGTCAAATGAGCTGGACGGGTTGGTTCGTCGTTTCAGAACCTGACATCGGGAACACTGCCGGTTGAAATGTGGGAGCGGGCTTGCTCGCGAAGCGGTGTGTCAGTCGACATCTTCGTTGCCTGACACACCGCCTCGCGAGCAAGCCCGCTCCCACAATTGACCTGCGGTGTTACTGCCGAAACAATTCTCCGGGCGTAAACCCGAACAACCCCTTGAACGCGGCAATAAACGCTGACGTCGAGTCGTATCCACAAGACAACGCGGTATTCGTCACGCTGTCCCCCTCCTCCAGCAAACTCAACGACGACAGCAGTCGCATCCGCTGACGCCAGCCGCGAAAACTCAGCCCGGTTTCACGCTGGAACAGGCGCATCAGGGTTTTCTCCGACGTGCCCAGTCGCTCCGCCCATTCCTGCAAGGTCACGTTCCGCTCCGGACTCTCGATCAGCTCATTGCACAGGCCCAGCAAACGTTCATGGCGCGGTAACGGCAGCGAGAAACCGACTTCGGGCAGATTCGCCAACTGGTCGAGCAACACACTCACCAACCGTGCTTGCGGGCTGTCGCCCTGTGGATACTCCACGGGCAGCAGGCAAAAACTCTTGATCAACTCCCGGGCCAGCGGCGTCACCTCCAGCACCCGGCACCGGTCGTCCGCCCATGGGCAATCCTCACGGCGCACATAAAGACTGCGCATCTCGGCGCGCATCGAGGTCACGACCTGATGCTCGAAACCCGCCGGAATCCAGATCCCCCACTGCGGCGGCGCAAAGAAACTGCCTTCGGCGGTGTGCACGCCGAGAACGCCGCTGATCGCGTAGGAAAACTGCACCCAGTCGTGGCGGTGAGACGGCGTCCACGAACCGGCGTTCAGGCTTTCCGCCCGCGCATACAGTGGACGCGGCAGCACGGTCAGGGTCGGGATCGTCCTTTCCAGGGATTGTTGTCCGTTAGTCGCCATTGACTGGCCTTGTGTCGCGAGGTGGCTAATAAGACGGACGTTAGGCCATGTCACTTATGTATTCAATATCGATGATTCCCTGTGGGAGCGGGCTTGCTCGCGAAGGCGGAGTGTCAGTCAACTAATGTATCGACTGACCCACCGCCTTCGCGAGCAAGTCGAATCGTCGCACCGCCGCGCCCACAGGTTCCCGGTTTTATTCAGTGAAATCATCAGCGCTCGACTATTGCGGTGACGCCTTGACCGCCCGCCGCACAAATCGAAATCAACCCCCGGCCCTTTCCGGCGGCATCGAGCAGCTTGGCCAGATTGGCCACAATACGTCCGCCAGTGGCCGCAAACGGATGCCCCGCCGCCAGTGAACTGCCTTTGACGTTGAGCCGGCTGCGGTCGATGGAGCCCAGTGGCGCGTCGAGGCCGAGGCGGGTTTTGCAATACTCAGGGTCTTCCCAGGCCTTCAAGGTGCAGAGCACTTGCGCGGCGAACGCTTCGTGGATTTCGTAGTAATCGAAGTCCTGCAAGGTCAGGCCATTGCGTGCCAGCAGACGCGGCACTGCATACGCCGGCGCCATCAACAGCCCTTCGGCACCGTTGACGAAATCCACCGCCGCTGCCTCGCCATCGCGTAAATACGCAAGGATCGGCAAGCCGCGTTCCTTCGCCCATTCTTCACTGCCCAACAGCACCAGCGACGCACCGTCGGTGAGCGGCGTCGAGTTGCCGGCGGTCAGTGTGCCTTTGGCGCTTTTCTCGAAGGCGGGTTTGAGCGAGGCGAGTTTTTCCAGGGTCAGGTCCGGGCGCAAGTTGTTATCGCGGGTCAGGCCGAGGAACGACGTCATCAGGTCGTTATGCCAACCTTCGGTATAGGACGCCGCCATTTTCTGATGACTTTCCAGCGCGAGTTGATCCTGCTCCGCGCGCGGAATGTTCCAGGTTTGCGCCATCAACTCGCAGTGCTCGCCCATCGACAAGCCCGTGCGCGGCTCGCCGTTGCGGGGAAATTCCGGGATGAGGTGCCCCGGTCGCAGTTGCAAAAACGTTTTCAGTTTGTCGGCGGTGGTCTTCGCGCGATTGGCTTGCAGGAGGATTTTGCGCAGGCCTTCGTTGATGCCGATCGGTGCATCGGACGTGGTGTCGACGCCGCCGGCAATGCCGCACTCGATCTGGCCCAGGGCGATTTTATTGGCCACCAGCAACGCCGCTTCCAGGCCGGTGCCGCAAGCCTGCTGAATGTCATACGCCGGGGTGGTCGGCGACAGCCGCGAGCCGAGCACGCATTCACGGGTCAGGTTGAAGTCCCGGGAATGCTTGAGCACTGCGCCCGCCGCCACTTCTCCCATGCGCAAACCGTGCAGGTTGAAACGCTCGATCAGGCCTTCGAGCGCTGCGGTGAGCATCGCCTGGTTGCTCGCGGTGGCGTACGGCCCGTTGGAGCGGGCGAAGGGAATCCGGTTACCGCCGATAATCGCGACACGGCGCAGCTGAGTCATGAAAAGCTCCTGATGAAATATCCAAATGCGAACACCAAACCCTGTAGGAGCCGGCTTGCTGGCGATGGCGGTGTGTCAGTTACATTGATGTCGACAGACCCACCGCCATCGCCAGCAAGCCGGCTCCTGCAAATCCGGGACAAAACCAATCCGCAATGTCCAAGCGTAGGCCTTATCTCGTGAATCGAACGACTGATTGCGATTCATGGTCCACACTTTGAACCCCAGCTGCTGGAGCGCGTTCCATGTCTGACCGCTATATTGACTTCGCCAATTCATCCATCGGCCATCGTCTGGTCGGGGCCCTGGGTCTGCCGTCGCCGGTGCGGCTGGAGCGCTGGCAAGCGGGCCGGCTGCGTCCGATCGAAGGCGCGCTGCTGATCGGCGGCGGGCCGCTGGCGGAAAAAGTCAGCGCCTTCGCCAATCGCCTGACCGATGCGATCTACAGCTACGGCAGCGAACCTTCGATCGCCACGGCATGGATCCCCGGCCACGGCCCCAAACTCAAAGCCGTGGTGTTCGACGCCAGCGACCTGGTGCAAACCGATCAGCTCAAGCAACTGCGCGAATTCTTCCAGCCGCTGATAAAAAACCTTGATCACTGTGCACACCTGGTGATTCTCGGGCGCGCGCCGCAGACTTTGAGCGACCCGTTCGCCGCCAGCGCTCAACGTGCCATCGAAGGTTTCAGTCGCTCGCTGGCCAAGGAGCTGCGCAGCGGCGGCACCTTGCAATTGATCCAGGTCGGCGAGGGCGCCGAGGATCAACTGGAAGGTCCGCTGCGGTTTTTCCTTTCGCCAAAAAGTGCATTCGTGTCCGGGCAAGTGATCCGCCTGGACGCCTGCGACACGCCAGTCACAGACTGGACTCGCCCGCTGGCGGGCCGCAAGGCGCTGGTCACGGGTGCGGCGCGTGGCATCGGTGCATCGATCGCCGAAACCCTGGCCCGGGACGGTGCCGAGGTGATTCTGCTCGATGTGCCACCCGCCAAAACCGATCTTGAAGCCCTTGCCGCACGCCTCGGCGGACGCAGCATCACTCTGGACATTTGCGCGGAAGACGCCGCCACGCAGTTGGTCGAACAGCTGCCTGACGGGATCGACATCGTGGTGCACAACGCTGGCATCACGCGGGATAAAACCCTGGCCAACATGACCCCTGAATTCTGGGACGCGGTGCTCGCAGTCAATCTCAATGCCCCGCAAGTGCTGACCAAGGCACTGCTCGACAGCGGCACCTTGCGGGATAACGGCCGGGTGATTTTGCTGGCGTCCATCAGCGGCATCGCCGGCAATCGCGGGCAAACCAACTACGCCGCAAGCAAGGCTGGTTTGATCGGTCTGGCCCAAGCCTGGGCGCCGCTGCTCAATGAGCGCGGCATCAGCATCAACGCGGTGGCGCCGGGATTCATCGAAACGCAAATGACCGCACGCATCCCCTTCGGTTTGCGTGAAGCCGGGCGCCGCATGAGCTCGCTGGGTCAGGGCGGCTTGCCGCAAGACGTCGCCGAAGCGGTGGCCTGGCTGGCACAACCGGGCACCGGCGCATTCACCGGGCAAGCACTGCGAGTCTGTGGACAAAGTGTTTTGGGGGCTTAGTGATGATCACCGATTGGCACACACTCAACCGCGAACCGAGCCTGCCAGGGTTGTATGTGCAGGCCGCGACGCGCCGCAAGATCACCGGGACCACACTGCCCGATTCGGGATTGCGTTGCTGGGTCGATGTCGATCCAAAACGCCTGGCGGCCTACCGCACTGTCTGCGGGTTTGCCGACAACAGTTTGTTGCCGCCGACTTATCCACACATCCTGGCCTTTGCGCTGCAGATGCAATTGCTCACGGCCAAGAATTTTCCGTTTCCGTTGCTGGGGCTGATCCATCTGAGCAATCGCATTCGCGTCTTCAGGCCCATGGGCGGCATCAACCGCGTGCGGGTCGGCGTACAGGTGCAGAATCTGCAGCCGCACGCCAAGGGAGCGACATTCGACCTGGTGACGACGCTCGACGATCAGTTGGGGGCGTTGTGGGAAGCCGAAAGCCGGATGCTCTGTCGCGGGGTCAAGCTCGAAGGCGAACCGGTCGAGGACGTACTGACCTCGACGTTGCCGCTGACCGAGGTCACCCGCTGGAAAGCGCCGGCGGACATCGGCCGGCAGTACGCCAAGGTATCCGGGGACTACAACCCGATTCACCTGAGTACGGTGAGCGCCAGACTGTTCGGCTTCCCGACCGCCATTGCCCATGGGCTGTGGAACAAAGCGCGGACACTCGCGGCACTAAGCGATCAATTACCGACTGCCAACGTCGAGATCGCCGTGCAGTTTCGCAAGCCGGTGCGGTTGCCCGGAGAGGTGACGTTGCTCGCCAGTGCGGCGGGGTCCAGTGGAGATTTTCAGCTGGTGGGTGCCGGAGATCTGGAACACATGGTCGGACATTGGCGACCGGTTGCCTGATCACTCGGCAGAAGATCGAGTCAGGTGGTGCCGGTCCGTATCAGCCAGATTTGTAGGACAACGTTCTGCATCCGGTAAAAAACGTCCGTTTCGGCTGAATGATTCTATGCTGACATTACATAGTGATAGTCAGGGTAGACGCACTCATGAAGACAGACCTCCCCCGCAAGCGAAAAAGTGCCGTAGCCACCATGGAGCGGAGCCGGCAACTGGCGAGGATTCCCGCCGTACTGAATTTCAATGTCGCCACCGACGCCACCGCCCGTTCGAGCGTGAAATCTTGAGTTCCGGTGACAAGCTATTCGGGCGGCTGCTCAACCGCCATCCGCCACCACCGGAAATCCCCAGTGCCCTGAGCATGACAGGCGTCGGTTTGCAGATGCACCTGGACGCCGAAGGCCGAGTGATTCATCTGGCCGGCCCACTGCGCCATGGCCTGGCCCAGCAGCATCCCGCCGCGCAGGCGCCGCTTCTACAAGACTTCCTGATGCCGCACAGCAGCCTCGCCATCACAGGCTCGCCGGCCGACTGGCAAGGACAAAGTCTGGACCTGGATTTTTACAGCCTCAGCGGGCAACCCCTGCACCTGCGCGGCTGGGTGCAGCCGATGGCCGACGCCTGGCTGTTGCAGTTGCTGGACATCGGCGACTTGTTGCAAGAGCGTCGGCAAGCGCGCAGCCGCGAACAATGCCAGTTGCTCGCCACCCGGATCGGCGACCAGTTGCGCCTGTGCAGCCTGTCACGCCTCCCCGAAGTACTGGTGGAGCAACTGCAACATCTGGCGCAGCGTTTTCAGATTCCGTGTCTGGCCGTGGCGTTGCTGGATGAACAGGAAGACGGCTGGCAGATCCACCAACATTACGCGGCCTTGGACGCCCCCCGACTGTGGCAAAACGGTCAGCGCCTGGGCACCGGGCTCGACAGTTTGAACGGCTCCGCCCCTCAGTATTTGACCCATGGCGAGCACCCGCGCCTGCACAGCATCTTCGGCAGTACCGAAGGGTTTGCAGTGCCTTATCACGATGCGCAAGGCGTAGTCGCGTGGTTGCTCTGTGGTTTTTACCCGGCGCAGCAACGTGCACCCGACGTCGCTGAGCGTGATTGGCTGCAGCTCGCCGCCGCGCTCGCCGGGCCATTGCTGGAGCGCTTGCGCGAGCATCAGCACCATCTGCAACTGGAGCGACTGGAGTCGTTGCAAACCCTGCTCGGCAGCGGATGGTGGGAGATGTTCAGCGACAGCGCCGAGGTGCAGTTGGCGTGGTCGCTGGCCAGCACCCTGAACCTGACCGCCACACGCATGTCCCTGCACGACTGGCTTGAGCACATCCACCCCGCCGACCGCGAAGCGCTGAGCAGTCGCCTGCAAGACTTGCAGGCTGAGGGCACGCCTTTATTGCTCTGCGTACGCCTGCATCACCCCGAGACGCCGACCTGGTATCGCCTGCAAGGCCAGGCCATGGGCGTCGGCAAAGACCGGCGCTTGGTGGGCTTCATGCTCGACATCAGCGACATCAAAAACCAGCAACAGGACGCTGCGGCAGCCCATGCGCGACTGAACAACCTGATCGCTCATTCACCGGCGGTGATCTACGTGCAGCGCTATGTCGAAGGCGCGCTTCTGCCAACTTTCTTCAGCGACAGCCTGTTGCAGCTGCTGGGCTGGACCCTCGCCGATTGCACCGTCGGAGCGCTGGCGGAACGGGTCCACCCCGAGGACCGCGAACGCTATTTCGAGCGTACCCGGCAATTGCTCCGCGAAGGATCGGTGCGTGCGCGCTATCGGCTGCGCGACAGTCGCGGCGATTACCACTGGCTGCTTGACGAGGCCAGGCTTGTGCGCGACGACCTTGGCCTGCCGGTCGAAGCCTTTGGTCTGTGGCTGGACGTGACCGACGCGACACTGGCCGCCGAGGAGCAACTGGCCCAGAGCGCGAAAATGGCCACCCTCGGCGAAATGGCCACGGGCCTGGCCCATGAAATCACCCAGCGGCTGAACGTGATGCGCATGGCGATCGTCAGTGTGCTCAAGCGCTTGAACAACGGTGAGATGCAGGTCGACTACCTGACCGACACACTCAACCGCATCGATACCCAGGTCCAGCGTGCGGCGCGGGTGGTGGATCACATGCGGGTGTTCGGCCGCCGCTCGGAGGTCGAGCAGCATCCGTTCAATCCGTTTGACGCCATCGAGGGCACCCTGTCGCTGCTGGCCGAAGGCTTGCGAGGCACAGGCGTCGAGCTCAGGGTCGGCGAAAGCCGTTTCGAGGTTAAGGTGCGCGGTCATGTCGATCAGCTGGAACAGGTGCTGATCAACCTGATGGTCAACGCTCGGGACGCATTGATGAGCAAGCGCGGAGCGGATCACGATTTCAAACCGTGGATTTCGGTGCACGCCGAGCGTGACGAGCATTCGGTGCGGCTGTGGGTCGAGGACAACGGTGGCGGTATCGATCCGCGGTTGCTGGAACGGATCTTCGAGCCATTTTTCACCACCAAACCGGTGGGTGCGGGCACCGGGTTGGGGTTGTCAGTGAGCCATGACATCGTCGAGAAAATGAATGGAACACTGCGTGCGAGCAACTCGGGCGAGGGCGCGCGGTTCTGTATCGAGTTGCCGATTGTCGTGGACGATCAGATCATTCGATTGGCTTAAATCCGCCAACCCAGACAACAAGAAACCCTGTAGGAGCCGGCTTGCTGGCGATCGCGGTTCAACGCCCAACATCTATGTTGAATTTGGCACCGCCATCGCCAGCAAGCGGACTCCTACAAGGGTCAACTGTGTTTATTTGGGTGGGTAGTTGGCGAGGATCCGCCCGACCGTTTCGCGTATCGCCGTGCTGCGGTCCGACGGATTTGGCGAGCGGCTGAGGATTTGTTCGTCACTGCCGCGCCACACCAGTTTGCCGTCCTTGCCGTCGAGCAGGTCGATCTGGATGATCGCCACTTTGTAGCTGATGTTGCGGGTTTCGTTGTACATCGGCCCGCCCCAGTAGCCATTCCACGGGTTACCCCAAGCGCCGCCGTAGTTGGTGGTCACTTGTTGCTGGCGGTCTTCGACGATCAGGTAGGTTTGCACGTTCACATCGCCGTTCTTGCCCGCAGCGGCCGGGCGCAGGCCTCGCTGATCCAGCTGATCGGCCACCGATTGGCGGATGCGCTGTTCGGTCAAATCGCTCTTGATCCGTGGGTCATCGGGGCGATATTGCAAGGCGGGGTCTTTCCAGCTCCAGCTGCGATACGCGGCGAAGTCGCGGCTGGCGTCGAAGTCATGATTGACCTGGTTGGCGGCGCAGGCTGTCAGGAGCGCGGCCACTGCCAGTAAAGCGAGACGGCGGAACATGATGATTCTCCGAGTGAAGACATGAACCTGCGGAACGCTTCCTTATTGCAGAAGCTAACTGGGAGGATACGCCGACATGGCCTTTTCCACAGCCTCCCGAATCGCATCGGCGCGTGCACTCTGGCTGCCTTTGTTGCTGGTTTCGGCGCTCGAACTCCAGACCGGTTGGCCGGTTTGAGCATCGAACATGTCCACCCGCACCACGACCACCTGTTCCGAATACGTCCGAACGATCGGCACGGTGTTGTACACGCCATAACCACTGCCGTAACGGTTGTACCCGCCATAACCGCCGCCGTAATAACCATAATCGTCCTGAACCTGACGCAAGCGGGTTTCCAGATGCAGGTTGGCGCTGACGAACAGGTCCGCCGGGCGATTGTCATGCAGCGGCCGCAAACCTCGCTGATCGAGGGCATTGCTCACGGCCTCGGCGACTTGCGCCGAATCCGCCCAGGCCGACCCCGCAGGCATGTGCCCGTCGAGCCAGGCCCAACTGCGGTAGCGACCGTAGTCACGCGGCGCAGCCGGGTAGGCGCTGCGATCGAAGGTGGTGGCCGCCTCGGGCGGCGCCGGCGGCAAGGGTTTGGAACTTGCCACGTACGGATTGGTGCCCTGGCAGGCCGCCAACCCCAGACAGATCACCAGTAACCCTGAACGACTTTTCATTTCACGCTCCGATCAGATCGGCCGACAGATCCAGTGCAAGTAGCGCCCAAGCCCGGCAAAGCTTGGGTGACGCCGGTGGGCCAGCTCCATTTCCAGCAAGTCCACCAGTTCGGCGCGGGCCTGGAATTCCAACGGCATGTAGTCATGGAAAACCCGCACCCCGCTCTGGGTTTCGACCTGCCACAGGCCTTCAAGTTGCGCCGCCAATTCACGCGGATCAAGCGGCTGCTGCGGGGTCAGGCTCTGCTTTTCACCGGCCATGTCGTTCTTGCGCATTTTGCGGAAGTGGCCCTTGAGCAGGTTGCGGTAGATCAGCGCATCGCGGTTGTAGAAGGCCAGGGACAACCAGCCGTCCGGCTTGGTCAATTGATGCAGCACCGGCAGGATCGCATGGGGTTCCGCCAGCCATTCCAGCACCGCGTGGCACAGCACCAGATCGTAGGGTTCGGTGAGCTGGCCGAGCAAATCCTGCCACGGTGCCTGAATGAAAGTGGCCGTCTGGCCGGCATCGGCAAAACGCTGGCGGGCGCCCTCGAGCATCGGCTCGGCGGGCTCGGCCAGCGTTACGTCATGACCGCGCTGGGCCAGCCACAACGACATATGGCCCAGGCCGGCACCGATGTCGAGCACACGCAGCGGGCGGTCCGGCAGGGTTTCGGCCAGGTCGGCCTGCAGCACCGCCAGACGGATCGCGCCTTTGGCGCCGCCGTAGATCTTTTCGGCGAAACGGGTCGCCAGTTGATCGAAATGACGGTCGCTCATCAGCTGAACCTCCGTTCACTGTCCGCGAGTTTGCTGCGCACCACTTCATTCATGTCCAGCCCTAACTCGCTGCACAGCAGCAGTAGATAGAGCACGATGTCGCCGACTTCCTGCCCGGCATGGGCCAGTTTGTCCGCCGGCAACTGGCGGGACTGGTCTTCGCTCAGCCACTGGAAGATTTCCACCAGCTCGGACATTTCCACGCTCGCGGCCATGACCAGGTTTTTCGGGCTGTGAAATTGCCGCCAGTCATTGCGGTCACGGATGGCGTGCAGGCGTTCGGTCAGTTCAACAAGGTTCATCGGGCTCTCCTGAAGGCGTATAGCTTCGGGGGGATGGCCGGGGATGGCAAGGGGCGTTAACCCCTGTTGGAATCGAGCTTGCTCGCGATGGCGGTGAAAATGGCAACATTTATATTGGATGTACCACCGTTTTCGCGAGCAAGCTCGGCTCCTACAAGGTTCATCAGCGGGACAGCATCTTGCGTCATACTCAAACGATCCCCGTATCGGGGAACTCGGCGCTGCGATTGCTGGCCCAAGGCTCAACCAACTTACATCAGGACGTTAACGACATGCAGGTAGAAAGTTTTTTCGAATGGCTCGGCCAGGCAATCGGTTCAGTCATCCGCTTTATCGTTGACGCCCTCAGCGGCCTGTTCAACCTGTTGAGCCATGCCGGCAGCAATTTTGTCGAAGGGTTGTCCCGCGCGCTGGGCATGGACACGTCGATCATCAGCATCATCGCGTTGATCCTGGGGCTGATGCTGTTGTGGTCGGCGATCCGGGCGTTCATGAATGCGTCGATCTTCATGGGGATCATCTGGTTGCTGCTGGGGTTGTGGTTGTTGAGCTGGATTATTCACTAGAGCCCCCCCAATAAAATGTGGGAGCGGCGGTGCGACGATTCGCGAGCAAGCCCGCTCCCACAATGGATCGGCGCAGAGTCCAAATGTGTCGCTACAATGCCGGCTCTCCAAGGAGCCTGCATGTCCAACCTGATTGCCGACTGGCGCGACCGACCGACCCATCGCCGAGTCTGGGCGCTCGCCGCGCCCATGATCCTCTCGAACATTTCCGTGCCGCTGGTGGCGCTGGTCGACAGCGCGGTCATCGGCCACTTGCCTCACGCCCATCAACTGGGCGCCGTCGCGGTCGGGGCCAGCCTGTATACCTTTCTCGCCTGGGCCATGGGCTTTCTGCGCATGGGCTCCACCGGTTTTGCCGCCCAGGCCGCCGGACGCGGGGATGGCGCGGCGTTGCGGCAGATTCTGTTGCAGGGTCTGTTGCTGGCCATGGCGTTGGCCATTGCATTGGGCGCGCTGGGCATCCCGTTGAGCGGAGTCGCGTTGCACTTCATGCAACCCTCGGCAGAGCTGGATCAACTGACCCGCGAATTCTTTCACACGCGACTGTTCGGCCTGCCGGCCGCACTGGCCAGTTATGCGCTGGTCGGCTGGTTCCTCGGCACTCAAAACGCCCGTGCGCCGCTGGCGATTTTACTGAGCACCAACCTGGTCAACATTGCGCTGAACCTGTGGTTTGTCCTCGGTCTGGAATGGGGCGTGGTCGGCGCAGCCCGGGCCTCGGTGATCGCCGAATGGACCGGCGCGCTGATCGGTCTGCTGATGACCCGCAAAGCCTTGCGCGCCTACCCCGGCCACATCACCTGGGCCGCACTGGCGCTGTGGCAGAGTTGGCGACCGTTGCTGGCGGTCAACCGCGACATCTTCATCCGCAGTCTGTTGCTGCAATCGGTGTTTTTCCTGATCACCGTACAAGGCGCACGTCTGGGCGACGCCACCGTCGCTGCCAACGCCTTGCTGCTCAACGGATTGCTGCTGACCGCCCATGCGCTCGATGGCCTGGCCCACGCGGTGGAAGCCTTGTGCGGGCATGCGATTGGCGCTCGCGACCGTGATGCCCTGCGCCGCTCACTGGTCGTTGCCTGTGGCTGGTCGTTGCTGGCGAGCCTGGGGTTTGCCGTGCTGTTCCTGTTCGCCGGACACTTGTTCATCGAGATGCAGACCGACATTCAGAGCGTGCGCGACACGGCGTTCATCTACCTGCCCTACCTCGCCGCCCTGCCCTTGATCGCGGTCTGGAGCTACTTGCTCGACGGGCTGTTCATCGGCGCGACCCGCGCCCGTGAAATGCGCAACGGCATGCTGTTGACCGTGATTCTGCTACTGCCGTTTGGCTGGGCGTTGCAAAGTCTGGGCAACCACGGACTGTGGATAACCTTCCTGCTGTTCATGGTGCTGCGCAGTGCGACCCTCGGCGCAATCGCCTGGGCGCTGCGCAGCAACGATGGCTGGTTCGCGGGCAGGGCTCACTGAGGCTGATCGTTCTGCCAGCGTTTGCGCAGGCTATCGAGACGCTCCTGCTGCGTGAGCCCCGACAACGGCTGTACCAGCAAAGCCCGGGGGTTCTGCAAGCGCAGCCATAACCAGCCATCGAGTACCGGCCGTTCGCTGAAGCCCAGCATCAGCCCTTCCTGCACATGAGCCCACAAGCGGTGGTAATCGGTTCCGGTGGATTGGCTCCAGTGCCAGGCATGCTGCTCCAGCAGGCAGGTCTGCAGCTTTTCCCGCTGACGAGCACTGAGGCTTTCCTCGACCGCCAACGGGCTGACGGCGAGCTCTGGATTGAGCAACTGCTGCCAGCCCTGGCTGCCGATTGCGCGGTCTGCCCAGGTCCCGCCGAACCAATGCAACTGACTGATCGGGCCCAGCCAGCGACTCAGTTCCAGGGCATCGCAGGCATCGAAAAAGTAACTGGCCGTGTTGGGATTGTAATAACTCAACAAGGCCCGGTGATGCAGCCCGATGGTGACGGTGAGCATGCGCCGCAAATGTTCCAGCAGCTGTGACGACGACGCTTCGCTGACCACCAGCAAACCACGCCAGACCTGTGTTTGGCTGTAGCACGATTCCGCCAGTACCGGGCAGCTCCGAAGGTCGATCAGGATCGGTCCGTCCTTGCGCAACGCATGCAATTCCGTGCCCTCGAATAACCAGAACCATCGGGCCTGCGCGAATGCCTGTTGCAGCAATCCCCTCGACTGAGGCGCACTCGGTGCATCCAGCAACAGCCATTGCGGGGTCGCGCCGATCATGCCGCACCGCTCTGGCCAAACCCCGTCGCCGCCCGACAGGTACACAACGCCTGCACGCAGTGGCTGAAACTGCCGCCGCCGGGCAACAGACACAACAGCACCAAAGGCTCGCCCGAGCGCAGGAGTTCCAGCAACCCTTCCTCGGGCGAGCTGTTTTCTGTCGGGCCGGCCACCTCGGTATCTTCGACTGTCGACAGCGTAGGCAAAAATCCGCAGATCAACGGCTGATCCGGATCGCCCTCAATGAAGCTCACCACCACCTCTGTACCCTCGCTCAATGGCCAGACGCTCGGATCTTCCAGCTCAGCGGCCAACGGTAGCCAACAATGGCTGGGGGTCGCGCCTTCGCCCTGATAGAGCCAGTCAAACTGCACAGCCACCGGTCGGGAGGGGTCCGGCCGAGGTTCATCGACATCGACCACCCAGGCTCGTTGCAGGCTGTGCATCCGCGGTTTCACCAGGCAAGTGGGCGGGACGAAGAAGGCCTCCCCATGAATCGCACGGATCTGATTGCTGTAGGGGGCCAGTGGATCCTGACTGCCCTGATGTTCGACATGGGTCAGCAGCCATAGCTGATTCCAGTCGGCGACCGGATGACCGGACAACGGCATCAACTGACCACTGCGCAACGTCGGCAAGTCGGTCCGACCTTCGGCACCTGGCGCAGTACGCTGACCCGCCTGAAGCTGAAACTGCCGCACCGCCGGTGGCTCGCCATCGACCTGATACTGCGCACACGCGCCGAGCTGGAAACGGCCGCGACCATCACCAAACACCACACAGTGCCCGCGCGCATGGTGCTCGAAGTGGTAATGCAGGCATTCCTGGGCGCACAGGCGCTGGAGAAACTGCAAATCCGACTCTCGATACTGCGTGCAGAAATCACGGGGCGGGTAATCGCCACTCAGTTCAAAGCGTCGATCCTTGCCCGTGATGCCGTGTTCCTTGAGCATCTGGCCGAGAATCTCCGGCACCGAGACATTGCTGAAAATGCGCCGACTGAAACGCTGGGAAAGGCAAGCCAGCCTGGGCCCCAGACGCACATGGCAAAGCCTGACCGTCGAGCCATGGTCACGCTGGACGAGTTCATGCAACAGTCCATGCAATGTGCTGCCCTCGGGCCCGAAATGTAAAACGGCCGGGCGGTACAGCAAGCTCGCAAGGTCGAGCGTCGGGTCATCGATCAGCAGGTCCACGTCGAACACAAAGGGCTCGCTGATCGCTTCTCTACCGGTAAAGGCCAGGACTTCGAAAGGGTCGGGCAGACCGGCTACGTCCAGACGAAATGAAGGCTCGTTGACTGGATCGAACATCGGCGATTCTCTACAGGAGGGGCGGCCGGGGATTCTCGCCGAGAGCCATGGCTGAGTAGAGTGCCGAAGTACAACTTAGGAAATGGCCTACGCGAAAAGAAGACCATATGGCTTGGATAGCCGGGAGTGTGGGCAATTTCGCGGAAAAAAAGAGAACCGTCGCACCAGGTCATCTGAAATTTCCGCAATGAGCGGAACATTTTCAGACAACCTGATGAGCGCGGCGACTTACCTCAAGAAGACAGGTAAGACGAACGGGTCAGGCCCAGGCGCAATGCGTCGAGGAACTGGGTACGTTCGGCGGCGGTGATGCGCGCACTGGCGCACTTGTCGCGGTAGTGAGTCATCAGCTCTTCCGGCGACAAATGCACGTAGCGCAGCATGTCTTCGATGGTGTCGTGGGTTTCGATACCCGCGTGGTACACGCTGCCGTCGGCATTCTGGTAGATGTTCACCGAGTCGGTGTCACCGAACAGGTTGTGCATGTCGCCCAGAATTTCCTGATAGGCGCCAACCAGGAAGATGCCCAGCAAGTAGTCTTCACCTTCGTTCAGTGCGTGCACCGGCAGGCTGGTTTCGATGCTCTGCTCGTCGACGTATTGCTTGATCTTGCCGTCGGAGTCGCAGGTCAGATCCTGCAATACGGCGCGACGCAGCGGTTCTTCGTCGAGACGGTGCAGCGGCAGGATCGGCAGGACCTGGCCAATGGCCCAGGTGTCCGGCAGGCTCTGGAACACCGAGAAGTTGCAGATGTACTTGTCGGCCAGCTTGTCGTTGAGTTCGTCGAGTACCTGACGGTGGGAACGCTGACGCGCTTTCAACGAGTTGTGCAGGCGACGGCAGACCGCGAAGTAGCATTGCTCGGCCAGGGCTTTTTCAGCCAGGGTCAGCTTGCCATCGGCGTACTGGGTGGCCACGTCGCTCATGTAGTGCGTGGCGCGCCAGTAGGTTTCGGTGACCATTTCGATGTCGGTCGGGCCGAGCAGGTCAACCAGCCACTGCACGGTTTCCGGCAGCGTTTCCTTGTTTTCGATCTGCGGCACGTCGTCGTTGTGTTTCTCGACGTCGGTGACCTGCACCACCAGCATGGCGTGGTGAGCGGTCAGGGAACGGCCGCTTTCGGAGAAGATGTTCGGGTGCGGCAAACTCTGCGCGTCGCAGAATTCCTTGAGCATCCCGACCACGACACCGGCGTAATCGTCCATGTCGTAGTTGATCGAGCTGGCGTTGCGCGAGTGCGTGCCGTCGTAGTCGACGCCCAGACCGCCACCGACGTCGATGTGATCAACCGGCAGGCCGAGGTTGCGCAGCTCGCCGTAGTAACGAATCGCTTCCTTGAAGCCATGCTGGTAGTCCGCCAGGTTGGCGATCTGCGAACCCATGTGGAAGTGCAGCAGGCGAATGCCCTGGTCCAGACCGGCCGCGCGGAAACGCTCGACCACCGACAGCAGTTGCGCCGCAGACAGGCCGAACTTGGATTTCTCACCGCCGGTGTCCGCCCATTTGCTCGAGGCCAGGGACGACAGACGTACGCGCAGACCGACCTGAGGCTTGACCTTCAGGGAAGCGGCTTCTTCGATCACAAGGCCGACTTCGGATTCTTTCTCGATCACGATGAACACGTTGTGGCCAAGTTTCTGGCCCATCAGCGCCAGACGGATGAACTCGCGGTCCTTGTATCCGTTGCACACGATGGTGCCGCCCTTCGGCGCCAGTGCCAGCACGGCCAGCAGCTCAGGCTTGGAGCCGGCTTCCAGGCCGATGGACACGTTCTGGGTGGCGATGATGTTTTCGATCACCGCTTCTTGCTGGTTGACCTTGATAGGGTAAAGCGCGGTGTATTTGCTCTGGTATTCCAGGCGCTCGATGTTGGCGTCGAACGCGCCGGTCAGCTGACGCACGCGGTCTTGCAGAATGTCCGGGAAACGTACCAGCAACGGCAAGGACAGGCCGCTCTTGCGCAGCTGGTCGACTTGTTCGAACAGGTCGATAGGCGAACTGGCCGGACCGTTTGGACGAACCTCGACGCGACCGGCGTCATTGATCGCGAAATACCCGGCCCCCCAATGGCGAATCCCGTAAACACTGCGGCTGTCCGCAACTGTCCATTGGCTGCCATCGTCTTTGCGTGTGCGTCGTACGGACATTGAAGTCCCCTATAAAGAAGTCATAGAGCGTCGCCTGAGTTCAGGCCGGCGCAGTCTAAAGGATGAAAATGACGGTTCGTCAACGAGGGGATAGACCTCGTTGACCGCAGTGAGTTTAGAAACCGGTCAGAACAGGCTCTGTGAAAACCATGTAGGCGACGCCGGACCCGGGTTGAATCAGGCCCGGATCAAGCCGGGGGTGGTTTTCACAGAGGCTGCTAGCCGCCGGACTTCTTCGCCTTGAAACCGAGTTTGATCAGCTCGCCCAACAGCAGCTCGACATGATCGCCCTGGATTTCAATGACTCCGTCTTTCAACGCTCCACCGGTGCCACAGCGTTTCTTCAACGTGGTGGCCAGGTCCTTGAGCGCGTCTTCGGCCAGCGGCACGCCGGTGATGGTGGTCACCGTCTTGCCGCCACGCCCCTTGCTTTCGCGACGCACGCGAGCGATGCCGTCGCCGGCCGGGATAACGGTCTGTTTGCAGATGCAGGCGTCCACCGGTTTACTGCAATCCGGGCAATGACGACCTGCGTCGGTGGAAAATACCAGGCCACCAAGGGCGGCGAAGGATGCGGCTTTTTTGGCCACCGGCAATCCTCTTGGGAGGACAAAGACTGGTCGCGGCACTTGGGCAAGTGCCATCGACCGCGAAGCCCCACTCAGGCAGGGGCAGCGCTACTGAACCTGAATAATCACGTGTAGGAGCTGTCGAGTGCAACGAGGCTGCGATCTTTTGATGTCGACTCAAAAGCAAAATCAAAAGATCGCAGCCTGCGGCAGCTCCTACAACAGGCCATGCCGGTTCAGTTTGAAAAGGTCGCGCAGTGTAACGGCAAAAACGCCGATTGCTAAGAGCCAATCGGCGCCAATTTATGCCTCTTTTGCGACGTCTTCCCCACGGGCCCGCAGATAGCGCTTCAAGGCGGCCAAAGAGTCCGGGCAGTAAGGCTTTTGCTGGATTTCCAGCATGACCTGTTCGATGGGAATAAAGCGCGCTTCGAGCACTTCCTCCGGTTGCAGGATCAACGGGCCGTCCCACACCGCGGAAAACGCCGAACACCAGAGGCGATTACCGGTGTCTTCGAAGAAAAAATGGTCATGGGCGGTCAGTTCTACGCCGCTCACGCCCAGTTCCTCTTCCAGTTCACGGGCGGCCGATTCGGCGTAGGTTTCGGTGGCCAGCACCATCCCGCCTGCCGCCACGTCCCAATAACCGGGATAAATCGCCTTGCTCAAGGTGCGCCGATGCACACAGAGTTCACCGGCGGAATTGAACAGCATGATGTACGTGCCGCGGCCGATCAGCCCGCGTTCACGCAGGTCGGAACGGACCAGAGCGCCGAGCAGGTTGTCCTGCTCGTCGACCCAGGCGATCTGTTCGGCATCCGAGGCCGCGCGATGGGCGGCCTCTTTGGCGCTATCGACCATGACTCAGCCCTGATTGAGCAGTTGACGGAGATCGATCACCGCTGCGTTGGCGCGGGAGATGTAGTTGGCCATGACCAGCGAGTGGTTGGCCAGCACGCCGAAGCCGCTGCCGTTAAGGATCATCGGGCTCCAGACCGGTTCTTGCGAGGCTTCCAGCTCACGAATGATCTGACGCACGCTGACCGTCGCGTTCTTCTTCGCCAGCACATCGGCGAAGTCGACCTCGATGGCGCGCAGCAGGTGGGACAGCGCCCAGGCCTGACCGCGAGCTTCGTAGAACACGTTGTCGATCTGCATCCACGGGGTTTCGACAACTTCTTCGTCCACCTGTGGCACTTGACCCGGAACGACTACTTCGGTTTTCAACGCAGTGTTCAGTTTGACCCGGCCAACGCTGGCCGACAGACGTTGCGACAGCGACCCCAAGCGGGTGCCCACATCGCCCAGCCAGTTGTTCAGGTTGTCGGCGCGAGCATAAAACAGTGCATTTTTCTGCAAGGGGTCGGACAGGCGTGCCTGATAGCGGCTCAGGGAATTGATGCCTTCCAGGTACTCGGACTCACTGGACGGCAGCACCCAGCTTTTATTGTCGAAGTTGAAACGCGGCTCGGCTTTCGCCAGATCGGAATCTTCGGCCGACTGCGATTGCGAGCGGGCAAAGTCTTTACGCAAGGCACGCGTCAGGTCACGGACCTGGACCAGCACGCCGTATTCCCAGCTTGGCGTGTTATCCATCCACAGGCCCGGCGGAAAACGGTCGTTGGAAATGTAGCCGCCCGGTTTGGTCAGCAAGGTGTCGGCGACGGTCTTGAGGGTTTCCACCGTGGTGTAGCCGATGACCATCTGCTTGCCTTCTTTCTCGGCAGCCACCTGAGCATTCTGTTGAACCGGGAACAGTGCCGGCTCCTGGCTCCAGTACCAGCCAAGCGCGATGGCCACAATCAGGTAGAGGCCGATCAACGTGGCCAGCGCCCGGCTGAACAACAGGCCACCGATGTAACTGCGGGTGGCCGATTTCGGTTCAGCGGCACGTTCAGGCGCGCTGCCCGCGCGGTTCTTCCAGTCCAGCATGGCGATATCCTTTCAATCACTTGAGTTCATCGGTTCGACCACAACCATACAACAACGTGCCTTTGCCCGGCACCCGTCGTCGGGTTATCCGGATAAATTACCTCCGGGATTTGTGATCACCGTGTACGCATGAACTCAGTCGCCCTGCCCGGATTAAACGCCCATCAGCGTCATTGAAATTTGCCGCACCTCAGTTGATGTAAATAGATGCGCAATGCCCCTGCCGTCGGTTCTGCGTGGAGCGGTGCCCCCATCCACCGTCGCGATGTAGTGACGCTGAGCCAGCGGCTCACCCGTTACGCTGTCTACGAGGCGAAAGAGTCTTTGGGATCTTGAGGGCTGGACGGGCGGGTTTTGCATGAGCTCGATCACTCTTGGATCAAAGGTGCGATCGGGCATTTTCCAGTCAGCGTAGTCGGCTTCAGGCCTGACCAATCGCCATTCTCCCCGCTCGATCTGGTCAAGCACCTCGGTGTCGAGATCGATCGACAGGCCGGCGCGCAACTGGTCCAGGCCATCAATGGGTTGCCGATCCAGCAGGGCCTGGTGAACAAGCTCCCGCGCCTTCTCAGTGGGCCAGGCATGTTGATGCTCCCATTCGGACAGATGAATGTCATTGACCAACCTCATCCCTGCACCTCGGTGTTCCACTCATCGGAACCCATGGTTCGGCTGATTTCATGCCGCCAATTAATTCGCCGGTAACTGAAGTGGACCTTCTCCAACTGAGTGAGATGCGCAGTGCCGGGATCCTGGCAATGGGGCATGAGCACTTCTGCACCGATGATGACCGCGTCTTCCAGCTCCATCGTGTAGAAATGCTCCTGAGTTCCTTGAGCCGAGGTGCGATACCACTCGACGCGACACTCTTTGAGTAACTCTCCCGAACATAAAGCGTTGTTGATCAGCGGTGTCGCTTTGTCGATGGTCTTGGTGATGATCAGGGGCTTGTGCATCCGACGACCTCCATCCGCCCCTTTCGGCACGAAAATGCCGTGGCTCAGGGCCTGGATCATGATCTGGTCCTCGCGTCCCTTTTGATAAGTGTTACCCACCGATGCCTCGGTGAATGCACCTTCGCTGATCAGGCCTTGGCGTTCGCCGCGCAGGGTCATGAAGGCGGGGGTTGGCATGGTGGGGCTCCTTTTTTATTTGGGTTGTGGGGCGGGGAAGTGACTGGGTTCGTCGGACATGTCTTCGATTTCGTCGAAGGGCGTCCAGGGTTTGGCGAGTGCGAGAGTGATGAGGTAGCGCTCTTCTGCAGGATTTCGGTAATCCTCGAAACGTCCCAATATCAGCATGGCCTGATACTTATCCCCCGCCAGCCAATAGGACCGTCCGGAAAGAATTCCTTTGCGAAGCCATTCGCGCCACTCAGGGGTATCCGCGATCGTGGGATTGTTTCGTAGCCCCTTTGCCACCCAGCCTTTTTCGCGCCATTGGTCTTGCAGATCGAGAACTACGTTGAGGGCATCATCGATTAGCAGCGGTTCGACCTGCGGGGACATGCGGATACCGGAAATGACATAGTCGTCAAAATTGACAGTGAAAAAGCGCGCCTCCGGCGTGGTGAATCCGAACTGTGGATCAACAAATCGCAATCGTGCGTCGGTCATGGGAATGCCGAACCAGATACGGTCACGGATCTCCGGACTAAAGGGAGCTGAAGAGTTTCTGAGCAGGTTTTCATACGTCCCCCCCATTTCCACGACGATTTCGGGTTCATCCCAGAGAGGTTGCGTCAGGCGGTGTATGACGGCCCACGTCAGGCCAGCCAGGACAAGAAGATAGGCGCCGCAGCGCCAGCCGAACCAATGTGATCGAAGAGTCATTGACTACTACCGCTTGCTGCGATCTCGTTGATCGACTGCTCCAATGCATTACGGTTGTGGTCACCGAGCATCTGGTCAAAACGTGCGGCGGCCTGCAGCACGAATGCCATTCGCTGCTTGATGTCGGACAAGTCCGCCAACGGGCTGCCGCCAAAATCGATGGTGCGCCCGTCCCCGATACGCTGGCACTGGCTGGTAAGGGTCAACTCAATCGCCTGGGCAACGCCTGAAGGAAACCCCGTGACGTAGGATGCGTGATTGGCACGCAGCAAAGACACCAGTTGGCGGTCCTGGTAAATCGTTGGCTGGAGGATATTCTTCTGCTCATGCCACGCCAAATGCTTAACACTTGCGACAATATCTCCGTCCTCTATTGCCTCAAAACCCAGCAAAGTCTCGGGGTAATCCAGCCCGAATTCGAGCTTTTCCTTCCCCACTGGCCACAGCACCGGAAACTTCGGATGCCCAAATATTCCCGCACGTGCTCCCAAACACTTTTTCAACTCTCGGAACCCACGTTTCGCATAAAACTCATGCAACGGAAAAACATCCAGAAACAGCGTGGTATTCCCCAGCGCCATCATGTCGTGCACATGTCGGAACTGCTGCTGCACCAGCGACAAGTCCTCACCCGTTGAACGAAAATCCACAGAGGGCACAGGATTACGCGCATCCGCTTCCTTATAGCCACGCAACTCATCCGCCTGCTCGGCCATCTTGTCCGGCGTCAGCAACCCGAACTCGCTGCGGCTATCGCGCACACGCTGCCGCGCCTCGTACTCCTTGCGAATGAGGTCGATACTGTCCGCCGCATGCAGTAATCCGCAGCCGACCTGCTTGGAGGCAAATGCCGCCAGCCCGGCCCACTGAAACCTTGAATCGTGCAGCCACAGGCGAGCGTAGGCTGCGTTGATCACGCGGTTGCGCTCTACCGGGTCGGCAATCAGTACACCATCGGGCGCGACAATCTCTTCCGCCTCGCGCTGGTAGTGTCGCCATAGGCAGGCGCAAGTCAGAATCGGCACGTCGGTAATGAGCGACTTGCTGCCGTAAAGCAGCTCCTCTTTGCATTCACATTCAGCGACAGGTGTGCTGTTGTGGTTGAGGCGCTGCTGATCGCTGGGTTGGTCTTTGAAACACTGGGTCATGATTCGCGGATGGCATCTAAGGGTTTCCCTGACACCCTACACGCCGAAAAGCCGGCTCGAATCCAGCAAGCTAAAAACCAGAACCCCCTGACAAATATCTCTCGCTGAGCCTACAGACGCTTCGCACAAAAACACAAAAAGCCCCTGATACACCCACCCCACGGGCCTTTCCAAATAACCTTCCGGCATTTTCAGACCCGCCAGTCAGAAACTGAATGACGTCGCTTTGCAGATTATTGACGTACGACACTCATCCAAACGAAAAGAGGTGCTAGCATAGAGCCACCAGTCGATCTCAGCATGCACCCTAACTAGTAGTCAGGATATGACCGAGCCAGAAGACCCCAGCCGTGAGCGCCTCAAGCACCACTTTGCCCAGCGGGTAATTCATCAGGCACGTCAAATTCTTGAGATCTGGCAGCGCCTGCAACGCAGTGAGTGGTCCACCACCGATTTATCGGAACTGAGCGAGGCCAACCTGCGCCTGCTGCGTTTCGCCGAGCGTTTCGAACAACCGGAACACATCCAGCTGGCGCGCCACATCGGTCAGTCGCTGGAAGCCGTCGATGCCAATCGCGGACGCCTGAGCAGCGGATTGATCACTGACCTCAATCGCCTGATGCAGCGCTTGTCGCGCACCGGCCTGCGCCATGGCGATCAACTCGAACAAACCTTTCTGCCGCCGCTGCGCAAGCCGATCTACGTGATGCTGCAAGATCACGACCGTGCCGAGCGCCTGGCCAAGCAGCTTGAATTCTTTGGGCTCAGCGCCCAATCCCTCGACAGCGTGGCGGCCTTTCGCTCGTCAATGGTCGAACGCTTGCCTGCCGCAATCGTCATGGATGTGGACTTCAGCGGTCCCGGCATCGGCCTGAAACTGGCTGCCGAAGCCCAGGTCGGTCTGGATGAACCGCTGCCGCTGCTGTTCTTCAGCCTGCTCGAAACCGACACACCGACCCGCCTCGCGGCAGTGCGTGCCGGCGGCCAGGAATTCCTGACCGGCACACTGGAAGCCTCGAGCCTGCTGGAAAAGATCGAGGTCCTGACCTGCGTTGCGCAATACGAACCTTATAAAGTACTGATCATCGACGACTCCCGCGCCCAGGCCTTGCACACCGAGCGCCTGCTCAATAGCGCCGGGATCGTCACGCGGACCTTGATCGAGCCGATCCAGGCCATGGCTGAACTGGCGGACTTCCAGCCCGACCTGATCATCCTCGACATGTACATGCCGACCTGCACCGGCACTGAACTGGCCAAGGTGATTCGCCACAACGACCGCTATGTCAGCGTGCCGATCATTTACCTGTCCGCCGAAGACGATCTGGACAAGCAGCTCGACGCCATGAGCGAGGGCGGCGACGACTTCCTGACCAAACCGATCAAGCCGCGCCACCTGATCACCACCGTGCGCAACCGCGCTGCGCGGGCTCGCAATCTCAAAGCGCGCATGGTTCGCGACAGCCTCACTGGGTTGTACAACCACACGCACATTCTGCAATTGCTCGAAGACTGCTCGTTCCGCGCCCGTCGCGAGAGCAAGCCATTGAGCTTCGCGATGCTCGACATCGACCATTTCAAACGAGTCAACGACGGTCACGGCCACCCCATGGGCGATCGCGTGATCAAGAGCCTGGCGCTGTTTCTCAAGCAACGCCTGCGCAAGACTGACTTCATTGGCCGTTACGGCGGCGAAGAGTTCGCCATCGTCATGCCCGACACCGATATCGAAGCGGCCTACAACGTCCTCGATGAAATCCGTCAGCGCTTTGCGGAAATTCATTACCCCGCGCAGCCGAAGGATCTCTGGTGCACCTTCAGCGCCGGGGTGGTCGAGCTGGGTGCAGACTCCGACGGCCTGATGATGGCCAGCCAGGCGGACGAGGCGCTGTACCGTGCCAAGCATGCCGGGCGCAATCGCGTGCAGGCGGCGCGGGCGTCACAGCAAAGTGCCACCTTTTCATCGGAATCGACCCAATCGGTCATAACCCTGTAACAGAAACGCAATAACTTCAGACGCTTACCATTCTGCCGTTGGTAGACCCGCGATGCGCCTGAAGCTGCTGACCAATCTCAACACCCTCCTTTTAGTCGCCGTGTGCGTGGCCCTCGGCGCTACGCTCTGGTGGTCGCAAAAAGCCCTGGAACGCCCCTATCTATTGATGGAGCGCTATCTGGGATTGTCCCAACAATTTCAGAATGAAGTGGCGCGCAACGTTGAGGATTACCTCGCCAGCGGTGATGCCTTGCGCCTGAGCAGCGCCAGCCAGGCCATCGACGCATTGCAAAAGGAGCTCGGGGAGTTGCCGCCGGCATTGGCCGACACCTTGCGCCCCAGCCTGACGAACCTCGATGAGTTCAGCAAAACCGACCTGCTGGCCGCCGGCAAACTCGCGGGCGACCCGCAAGCGCTATTGTTGCAGGCCGAACGCGAACTCGGTGCCAGCCTCGATCAGCTCAGTCAGTACGCCAGCGATAACGCAACCTATCTGACGCCTCTGCTCACTGCATCCCAACACTTGGGCAAACTGTCGCTGGCCCGGGACAAACTGGTCAGCAGCGGTCGCAGCGAACTGGCGGCGGATGTTGAACGAGAAGTCACCAACATCCGCGCTCAAGCAGAACGTCTGAATGCCCTGCCGCTACTCGGCGTTGCCAGTAAAAGTGAATCAGGCACCGACGATTTCGCCGCGATGATGGGCCTGGAGAACACCGAAAAAGCCGTGACCGAAGATGCCGGCGTCGGGCTCAAACGCGAACTCAACAGCCTGCTGACGCGCTATCCCGCCGAGCTTTCACGCACGCGTGACCAGATCCAGAAACGCACCGACCTCAGCACCGCCACGCATTTGAAAATCGCCGATGTGCAACAGGCCATCGCCGGGCTGGAACCAGTGGTCCGCGCCCAGCACGGGCAGATCCAGAGCGAGGTGCGTCTGATGCAAGGCGTAATGATCGGCCTGATCCTGCTGATCGCATTACTCATCGATACCCTGCAACGACGCCTCGCCCGGACGCTGACCAACCTCGCACCGGCGCTTTCGACCTGGGCCGAGGGCGACTTCAGCCGGGACATTGAATTGGGCAAGACCAATCGCGAGTTGCATGACATTCAAGCCTCGCTCAACCGTCTGCGCGCCTACCTCGTCGATCTGGTGGGGACCATTCGCCTTAACGCCGAACAGGTCGCCGGCAGCAGTCGTACCTTGGCCGAATTGAGCAATGACCTGCACAGCGGCGCCGAGCATCAGGCGGGTGACACAGCGCTCATCCGTGATTCTCTCGGCGAACTGGAAGCGACCATTCAACAAGTGGCCGGTGATGCCAGCCAGGCTGCCGACGCCAGCCGCCATGCCGGGCTGGCGGTGGAACATGGGCAAAAAGTCATCGGCCTGAGCCTCACCGGGCTACACGCACTGGTCGATGAAGTGCAAGGCAATGCACAGATGATCGAACACCTGGCCTCGGAGTCGGCCACTATCGGCGGCGTGCTGACGGTGATTCGCTCGATTGCTGACCAGACCAATCTGCTGGCGCTGAACGCCGCCATTGAAGCGGCCCGCGCCGGGGAAATGGGCCGCGGTTTTGCCGTCGTGGCTGAGGAGGTTCGCTCACTGGCGCAACGCACCGCGGGCGCCACGGCCGAGATTCAGACCTTGATCGCCGGGCTGCAAACGGCAGCGCAACAATCGGTGGAAGGCATGCGCGCTCAGGTTGAGCATGCAGAAGCAACGGCCAGTCAGGCCCAGGCCGCTGACGGTGCGCTGGATAAAATCGTCGGGGCCATCCAGACCATTTCCGACACCGCCGTGCGCATCGCCGATGTCACGGCTCAGCAAAGCGGCGCTGTCAGCGAGATCCGTGATCACAGCGAGAGGATTCACCAATTGGGTGGGGATAACCTGCTGCGCATCGGTGAGGGGCGTGAACAAGGGGAACATTTGTTGGTGCTGGGCGGGCGGTTACATACTGCCGTCCAGGCCTTCCGCGTCTGACCAAACTCCCTGTAGGAGCTGTCGAGCGAAACGAGGCTGCGATCTTTGATTTTGGTTTTTGGATCAACGTCAAAAGATCGCAGCCTCGTTTCACTCGACAGCTCCTACATACGCATCCGCGACGACTCCGCTATCATTCCCGCACCTCCGATACGCGAGATTGTCATGCGCCGTTTGCTTTGCCTGCTGCTTTTTGTCCTCGCCCTGCCGGCCAACGCCGCCGGGTTGCTGGAGAGTCGACCAAGCGCCACGCTGGGCTCGATCAACAACAGCGCCGATTTCCTGCCGGTGCGCGAAGCCTTTCAGCTCAGTCTGGTAGAAAGCACGCCGCAATCGATCAAACTGCGCTTTGTCGCCACCGAGGGGTACTACCTCTACCGCCATCGCTTTCAGTTTCGCGCCGATCCGGCCGATGTCGCGCTCGGCACGGCACAATTGCCCAAGGGCGAACAAAAGCACGATGAATACTTTGGCGATGTCGAGGTTTACCACGGCATTCTCGATGTAGAACTGCCACGCACCGATCAACGCGCCTTTACGCTGGCCGTGACCTATCAGGGCTGTGCCGACAAAGGCCTGTGCTATCCGCCTGAAACCGAACGCCTGAGTATCGAGGGCAGCAGCGGTGCAATCACGAGCTGGAACTGGCGGGAGCTGGCGCTGTTCTTCCTCGCCGGCCTCGGCCTGACGTTCACCCCGTGCGTGCTGCCCATGTTGCCGATCCTGTCCGGTGTGGTGTTGCGCGGCCAGGTCGGTGGTTTGCGCGGCTTCAATCTGTCTCTCGCCTACGTGCTGCCGATGGCCGCCTGCTTTGCATTGCTTGGCGCGCTGATGGGGATGTTCGGCGCACAGCTCAATCTTCAGGCGCGGCTGCAGTCGGCGTGGGTGCTGGTGCCGTTCGCGATGTTTTTTGCCGTGTTCGCGCTGGCGATGTTCGGCGTATTCGAACTCAAGTTGCCGCAGGCAATCAGCAGCCGACTGGACCGCATCGCGGGTCGCACCGAAGGCGGCTCATTGTGGGGGGCGGCGGTGCTGGGCGTGGTTTCCAGTCTGTTGGTTTCGCCCTGCGTTTCGGCACCGCTGGCCGGCGCGCTGCTGTACATCAGCGCCAGTGGCGATGCGCTGGGCGGCGGATTGAAGCTGTTCATGCTCGGCCTCGGCATGGGCGCGCCGCTATTGTTGGTGGCCACGGGCGGTGCAGCCTGGTTGCCGAAAAGCGGTCCATGGCTGGTCTACGTGAAAAACGCGATTGGCGTTTTGTTGCTGGGCCTGGCGATCGGTCTGCTCAGTCGGGTTTTGCCGGGGCAGATCACCCTGCTACTGATCGGCTTGCTGGCCGGTGGCGTCGGATTGTTCATGGGCGCGCTGGAATTCGTCTATAAACCGCCGCGAAAACGTGTCGGTCAGTTGCTCGGCATGTTCCTTCTGTTTTATGCGCTGGCGTGTTGGTACGGCGCTTTCAGTGGCCAGACCGATCCGCTCAACCCCATCGGCCAGCCACGCATCGTCAGCAGCAACGAGCAGCCGCAATACACCAGCGACTGGCAAACCGTCACCACCCCGGCCGACCTTGATCGCGTCCTCGCCGAGGCCAGATCGTCCAGCACCCCACTGCTGCTCGACTGGTACGCCGACTGGTGCATCAGCTGCAAAGTCATCGAGCATGAAGTACTCAACGACACCCGCGTCGTCGAACGCCTCAAGGGCTATCGGCTGATCCGCTTCGACATCACCGACAGCAACGCTGAACAACGTGCGCTGCTCGACCGCTACAAACTGTTCGGCCCACCGGCGCTGATGTTTTTCGGCAAGGACGGCGTCGAACGCACCGATGTGCGAGTGATCGGCGAGATCAATGCCGAGGACTTTGCCGAACGGGTCGCCAAAGCAAATGACCGGATTTAATCACCCGGTCACATATTTCGCGCAAACATCGGCCATCGTGCTGGCTATTGCATAGAACTGGACAGTCACAAAGGCTTTGCGGCATAGTCGCCGGGTTCTGACAAATGCACACGGATAACAAGGAACAGCAGATGGCGACCCTATTGGTTCTGCACGGCCCCAACCTGAACATGCTCGGCACCCGTGAACCGGGCACCTATGGCGCTACGACACTGGCGCAGATCAACCAGGACCTGGAACGCCGTGCTCGTGAAGCCGGCCATCATCTGCTGCACCTGCAAAGCAATGCCGAGTACGAATTGATCGACCGCATCCACGCTGCCCGCAGCGAAGGTGTGGACTTCATTCTGATCAACCCAGCAGCTTTTACGCACACAAGTGTCGCATTACGTGACGCGCTGCTGGCGGTGAGCATCCCATTCATCGAAGTGCATTTGTCTAACGTGCACAAACGCGAACCTTTCCGCCATCACTCTTACTTCTCCGACGTTGCGGTGGGAGTGATCTGCGGCCTTGGCGCCAGCGGTTATCGACTGGCCCTGGAGGCCGCCCTAGAGCAGCTTGAAAGACCGGCAACAGCTTGAACAACAAGCGTTACGCCCCTGACCGACCCTTGGGAGTTGATGATTCATGGATATCCGTAAAGTTAAGAAACTGATCGAATTGCTGGAAGAGTCCGGCATCGACGAGCTCGAGATCAAGGAAGGCGAAGAGTCCGTACGCATCAGCCGCCACAGCAAGACCCCGGCTCAGCAGTACTACGCTCCGGCGCCAATGCACGCTCCGGCTCCGGCACCTGTCGCTGCCGCTCCGGTTGCCGCCGCTGCCGCGCCTGCTGCTCCGTCCGCCCCTGCCCTGAACGGCAACGTTGCCCGTTCGCCGATGGTCGGCACCTTCTATCGCAAATCTTCGCCAAGCTCGCCGTCCTTCGTTGAAGTCGGCCAGACCGTGAAGAAAGGCGACACCCTGTGCATCGTCGAAGCCATGAAGATGATGAACCACATCGAAGCTGAAACCAGCGGTGTGATCGAATCCATCCTCGTCGAAGACGGCCAGCCGGTTGAGTACGACCAACCGCTGTTCACCATCGTTTGAACCGCGGAGAAACTTTGATGACTGCGAAGTTGGAAAAAGTTCTGATCGCCAACCGCGGTGAGATCGCACTGCGGATTCTGCGTGCCTGCAAAGAGATGGGCATCAAGACCGTCGCCGTTTACTCCAAGGCTGACAAAGAGCTGATGCACCTGGGCCTGGCAGACGAATCCGTCTGCATCGGTCCGGCCTCGGCCGCCCACTCTTACCTGCACATCCCGGCAATCATCGCCGCGGCTGAAGTGACCGGCGCTACCGCCATTCACCCAGGCTACGGTTTCCTTGCGGAAAACGCTGATTTCGCTGAGCAGGTCGAGAACTCCGGCTTCGCCTTCATTGGTCCGAAAGCCGACACCATTCGTCTGATGGGCGACAAGGTTTCGGCCAAGCACGCCATGATCGCTGCCGGTGTTCCAACCGTTCCGGGTTCCGACGGCCCGCTGCCGGAAGACGAAGAAACCGCACTGCGCATCGGTCGCGAAGTCGGTTACCCGGTGATCATCAAAGCCGCTGGCGGCGGTGGTGGTCGCGGCATGCGCGTCGTGCATAAAGAAGAAGACCTGATCTCCTCGGCAAAACTGACCCGCTCCGAAGCCGGCGCGGCGTTCGGCAACCCGATGGTCTACCTGGAAAAATTCCTGACCAACCCACGTCACGTGGAAGTCCAGGTACTTTCCGACGGCCAGGGCCACGCCATCCATCTGGGCGACCGCGATTGCTCGCTGCAACGTCGTCACCAGAAGGTTCTCGAAGAAGCACCGGCACCGGGCATCGACGAGAAAGCACGGGCTGAAGTCCTCGCACGCTGCGTCAAAGCCTGCATCGACATCAACTACCGTGGCGCGGGCACTTTCGAGTTCCTGTACGAGAACGGCGCGTTCTATTTCATCGAAATGAACACCCGCGTTCAGGTTGAGCACCCGGTTTCGGAAATGGTCACCGGCATCGACATCGTCAAGGAGATGCTCAGCATCGCCGCCGGCAACAAGCTGTCGTACACCCAGGATGACGTCGTCATCCGCGGTCACGCGCTGGAATGCCGGATCAACGCCGAAGACCCGAAAACCTTCATGCCAAGCCCAGGCACGGTCAAGCACTTCCACGCTCCAGGCGGTAACGGCGTTCGCGTCGATTCGCACCTGTACAGCGGTTATGCGGTTCCGCCGAACTACGATTCGTTGATCGGCAAGCTGATCACCTACGGCGCAACCCGTGACGAAGCGCTGGCGCGCATGCGCAATGCGCTGGACGAAATCGTTGTCGACGGGATCAAGACCAATATCCCGCTGCACCGCGACCTGGTCCGCGATGAAGGCTTCTGTAAAGGTGGGATCAACATCCACTACCTGGAACACAAGCTGGCTGGCGACAAGCACTAAGCTTTAGCCTGATCAACAAAGCCGCCTTCGGGCGGCTTTGTTGTTTCTGGAGATTGCCACACACAATCCCTGTGGCGAGGGGCTTGCCCCCGTTCGGCTGCGTAGCAGACGCAAAACCATTCAACAGAGCCGCATCAGGAAAATCCGGAACGACTGTTTTGGGACCGCTTAGCAGTCCAACGGGGGCAAGCCCCCTCGCTACAGGTAATTTGTTCACCCCGGATCCCTGCCTACCCGGTCGTCTTCTGCGTCGCGCTCGCGTAAACTTGCGCGCTTCTCGCAGCCCGCTAGGCTGCAATCAATATTTTTCAAAGGTGCCCGCCATGCCTTGGCTGCAAGTCCGTCTCGCCATCAGCCCAGAACAAGCCGAAACCTACGAAGACGCTTTCCTTGAAGTGGGCGCCGTGTCGGTGACCTTCATGGACGCCGAAGATCAGCCGATCTTCGAACCGGAACTCAACACCACGCCGTTGTGGTCGCACACCCATCTGCTGGCCCTGTTCGAAGGTGGCACCGAAGCGGCCAGCGTACTGGCGCACCTGGAGCTGTTGACCGGCAGCCCGCTGCCCGAGCATCACAGCGAAGTCATCGAAGACCAGGACTGGGAACGCACCTGGATGGACGATTTCCAGCCAATGCGCTTCGGTCAACGCCTGTGGATCGTTCCAAGCTGGCACGCCGCCCCTGAACCCGACGCCGTGAACATTCTGCTGGACCCGGGCCTCGCATTCGGCACCGGCACACACCCGACCACCGCGCTGTGCCTGGAATGGCTCGACGGTCAGGACCTGAAAGACTGCAACGTGCTGGACTTCGGTTGCGGCTCGGGGATCCTGGCGATTGCCGCCCTGTTGCTGGGTGCCAAACAAGCCGTCGGCACCGACATCGACGTACAAGCGCTGGAAGCCTCTCGCGACAACGCCGGTCGCAACAACATCGCCGAAGAACTGTTCCCGCTGTATCTGCCCGAGGACCTGCCGCAGGTTCAGGCCGACGTGCTGGTGGCCAACATTCTCGCCGGCCCGCTGGTGTCCCTGGCACCGCAACTGTCCAGCCTGGTCAAGCCGGGTGGCCGTCTGGCGCTGTCGGGCATTCTCGCCGAACAAGGCGAAGAGGTTGCCAGCGTCTACGCCCAGGACTTCGATCTGGACCCGATCGCCAATCGCGATGGCTGGGTGCGCATCACTGGCCGTCGGCGCTAGAATGAGCGCCTGCATAATCCGGATCGCCGCATGACCGACAGCTTCGTCACTCAGTGCCCGCATTGCCAAACCAGCTTCCGCGTCAGCCATGCTCAATTGAGCGTGGCCCGTGGGGTGGTTCGTTGCGGCTCGTGCCTGCAAGTGTTCAACGCCGCCAAGCAGCTGCTTGAGCAGGCAGGAAAGGACGTGATCCCCCCGGCGGCTCCCGCCGTCGTCGAGACAGCCGAGCCGCAACAGCGGGCCATCAGTCAGAAGCAGTGGTCTGCCGCTGAACTCGACCTGGACAGCCTGGACCTGGACGAAGAACTTGCCCGGCTCGAACAGCGGGAAATCCAGCCGACCACCGAGTTCGGTCGCCACCGCGAAGACAGCCTGAGCGCCCGTCGGGATACCACCGAACCCGACGAAGAGCCTTGGTCCGACAGCCTGTTCAGCGAATCGGCTGCCGATCGCGCCGAAGCGGCCGAAGCCACGACCACGCCAGAACCGACCGTCGAGCCGAACACCCCCTCGCGCACCGAACCCTCGCTGTCCCTGGAACCGTTGGAACTGGACGACGAGACGCTGCCGCCGCAACTGCGCCTGAACGACCCACTCGACGCCCCGCTTCATCACGAACGCCTGTCAGCGGCCGACACCGTCGACGAGTTCGACGATGACCTGCCCTCGATCGAACCCTTGCGCAAGCGTCGCGAACGCAGCGAGCCGGCGATGCGTGCCGAGGTTCTGCAAGACCTGACCGACGACCCGCTGCAACTCGATTGGCAGAAACGCCGATCCCCCTGGGGTCGACGCTTTCTCTGGTTGCTGCTGATTCTGCTCGGTGCCGGCGCGCTCGTCGGCCAGTACATCGCCTACCACTTCGACGAACTGGCGCGCCAGGATCAGTACCGTCCGTGGTTCCAGCAGGTGTGCCCACAAATCGGCTGCACCGTGCCGTCCAAGGTCGACATCGCGAAAATCAAGAGCAGCAACCTGGTGGTGCGCAGCCACCCGGATTTCAATGGTGCGCTGGTGGTCGACGCGATCATCTACAACCGCGCGCCGTTCTCCCAGCCGTTCCCGCTGCTGGAGTTGCGCTTTGCCGACCTCAACGGCCACCTGATCGCCAGCCGTCGCTTCAAGCCCGGCGAGTACCTCAACGGCGATCTCGAAGGCATGGCGGAAATGCCCCCGCAAACGCCGATCCACATCGCCCTGGATATCCTCGACCCAGGCGCCAAAGCCGTGAACTACAGCCTGAGCTTTCATTCACCCGAGTGAAACGGTTCAGTGTTACGGGTTTGACGGCACATTTCTGGCAGCGACCGCTCAGACCAAACTGCTGGCGATAACAGAATAACTGTTCAGATTTTGTTCAATTCAGCCTTTATCCAGTCATCGAGAGCGGGTATCATGCCAACCCTTTTTCGAACTCTCATGATCCGGCCCCACAACTGGAAAGTCCTATGTCGGCGGTACGCATCGGTCCATACACATTGCACAACGGCTTGATTCTCGCCCCCATGGCGGGTGTCACCGACCAACCCTTTCGTCAGCTGTGCAAGCGACTGGGCGCAGGACTTGTAGTTTCGGAAATGGTCACCAGCGACATGAGTTTGTGGAACACCCGCAAATCGCGCATGCGCATGATCCACGAAGGCGATCCCGAGCCACGCTCGGTACAGATCGCCGGTGGAGATGCACAGATGCTGGCGGATGCGGCCCGGGCCAACGTCGAACTGGGCGCACAGATTATTGATATCAACATGGGTTGTCCGGCGAAGAAGGTCTGCAACAAGGCTGCCGGTTCTGCACTGTTGAAGGACGAAGCACTGGTGACCGAGATCCTGCAGGCTGTGGTGGCTGCGGTTGATGTGCCGGTGACCTTGAAGATCCGTACCGGCTGGGACCGGGACAACAAGAATGGCCTGACGGTGGCGAAGATCGCCGAGCAGGCAGGCATTACGGCGCTGGCGGTTCATGGCCGCACCCGTGCCGATCTGTACACCGGTGAAGCCGAGTACGACACCATTGCCGCGATCAAGCAGGCGGTGTCGATTCCGGTCTTCGCCAATGGCGACATCGATTCACCGGAGAAGGCCCGATACGTGCTCGACGCAACCGGGGCCGATGGATTGCTGGTTGGACGGGCTGCCCAGGGGCGGCCATGGATTTTTCGCGAGATCGACCACTTCCTGCGTACCGGCGAGAAACTCCCGGCGCTGGAACTGATCGAGGTGGAACGCATTCTGCTAGAGCATCTGGCTGCGCTGCACGTCTTCTATGGAGATGTCATGGGCGTACGCATTGCTCGAAAGCATGTGGGCTGGTATCTCGCAACCTTGCCGGGCGCCAGGGAGTTTCGCGCCCACTTCAATCGTTTGGAAGATACGGAAGCACAATGCGCCAACGTTCAGGGCTTCTTCGCCGAACGTTACAAGAGCCTGACAGGGGACGGAGAAGAGGTGGCCGCATGACGATGATGACCGAGACTTTAGTGAGTGGAACAACACCCGTGAGCGACAACGTGAATTTGAAACAGCACCTCAACACGCCGAGCGAAGAAGGTCAGACCCTTCGCGGGAGTGTCGAGAAGGCGCTGCACAATTATTTCGCCCACCTTGAGGGCGCTGCCGTCACGGATGTGTACAACCTGGTGCTCTCCGAAGTCGAGGCGCCCCTGCTCGAGTGCGTGATGAACTACGTCAAGGGCAACCAGACCAAGGCCAGCGAGCTGCTCGGACTGAACCGAGGCACCCTGCGCAAGAAACTCAAGCAGTACGATTTGCTGTAAGCATTCAATCAAACCAGAAAGGCGCCCGCGTAAAAACGGTCGCCTTTTTTGCTGACTCCTTTGCTTTTGATGGAAATTGAAATGACCGACCAGACTACCCGCCTGCCGATCCGCCGCGCCTTGATCAGCGTCTCCGACAAGACCGGGATCCTCGAATTCGCCAAAGAGCTTGAAGCCCTGGGCGTCGAGATCCTCTCCACCGGCGGAACGTTCAAGCTGCTGCGCGACAACGGTGTTGCCGCAGTGGAAGTCGCGGATTACACCGGTTTCGCAGAAATGATGGACGGTCGGGTGAAAACCCTGCACCCGAAAATCCACGGCGGGATCCTCGGTCGTCGCGGTATTGACGACGCCATCATGAACGAGCACGGCATCAAGCCGATCGATCTGGTTGCAGTCAACCTGTACCCGTTCGAAGCCACCATCAACAAGCCAGGCTGCGACCTGCCGACCGCGATCGAAAACATCGACATCGGCGGCCCGACCATGGTCCGTTCGGCAGCAAAAAATCATAAAGACGTGGCCATCGTGGTGAATACCAGCGACTACGCCAGCGTCCTCGAAGGCCTCAAGGCCGGCGGCCTGACCTACGCACAGCGTTTCGACCTGATGCTCAAGGCGTTCGAACACACCGCCGCCTACGACGGCATGATCGCCAACTACATGGGCACCGTGAACCAGGCCGCTGACACCCTCAGCACTGAAGGTCGCAGCGAGTTCCCGCGCACCTTCAACAGCCAGTTCATCAAGGCTCAGGAAATGCGCTACGGCGAGAACCCGCACCAGAGCGCGGCGTTCTACGTTGAAGCCAAGCCTGCCGAAGTCGGCATCGCCACCGCGACCCAACTGCAAGGCAAAGAGCTGTCGTACAACAACGTGGCCGACACCGACGCCGCACTGGAATGCGTGAAGAGCTTCGTCAAGCCGGCCTGCGTGATCGTCAAGCACGCCAACCCGTGCGGCGTTGCCGTGAGCCCGGACGCCGAAGGCGGCATCCGTCAGGCCTACGAACTGGCCTACGCCACCGATACCGAATCCGCGTTCGGCGGCATCATCGCCTTCAACCGCGAGCTGGATGCCGAGACCGCCAAGGCCATCGTCGAGCGTCAGTTCGTCGAAGTGATCATCGCCCCAAGTGTCAGCGCAGAAGCCCGCGCGATCGTCGCGGCAAAAGCCAACGTGCGCCTGCTGGCCTGCGGCGAGTGGTCGGCTGACCGCGCCGCTGCCTGGGACTACAAACGCGTCAACGGTGGCCTGCTGGTGCAGAGCCGCGACATCGGCATGATCAGCGCCGACGACCTGAAAGTCGTGACCAAGCGTGCACCGACCGAACAGGAAATCAACGACCTGATCTTCGCCTGGAAAGTCGCCAAGTACGTCAAGTCCAACGCCATCGTCTACGCCAAGAACCGTCAGACCATCGGTGTCGGCGCCGGTCAGATGAGCCGCGTGAACTCGGCGCGTATCGCCGCGATCAAGGCTGAGCATGCCGGTCTGCAAGTGGCTGGTTCGGTGATGGCGTCGGACGCGTTCTTCCCGTTCCGCGACGGTCTGGACAATGCGGCCAAGGTCGGTATTACGGCGGTGATCCAGCCAGGTGGCTCGATGCGTGATGCCGAGGTGATTGCTGCTGCCGACGAAGCCGGTATCGCTATGGTCTTTACAGGCATGCGTCATTTCCGTCACTGATAAACCGATTCAAATGTGGGAGCGGGCTTGCTCGCGAATGCAATCTGTCAGCGACATTTGTTTCGACTGACGCTCCGCTTTCGCGAGCAAGCCCGCTCCCACAGAAAAGCAGTCTTAGTGCTGCCTCCAGAATTAGCGTCATCCGAGGTTTTTGAAATGAATGTTTTGATCATTGGCAGCGGTGGCCGTGAACACGCCCTGGCCTGGAAAGTGGCTCAGGATCCGCGCGTGCAGAAAGTTTTCGTTGCCCCGGGCAACGCCGGCACCGCCATTGAAGCCAAGTGCGAGAACGTCGCCATCGACGTGCTGGCCCTTGAGCAACTGGCTGACTTCGCCGAGAAGAACGTTTCCCTGACCATCGTCGGCCCGGAAGTGCCACTGGTGGCTGGCGTCGTTGATCTGTTCCGCTCCCGCGGCCTGGATTGCTTCGGTCCGACCGCGGGCGCTGCCCAGCTGGAAGGCTCGAAAGCGTTCACCAAGGACTTCCTGGCACGCCACAAGATCCCGACTGCCGACTATCAGAACTTCACCGAGATCGAGCCAGCCCTGGCTTATCTGCGTGAGAAAGGCGCACCGATCGTGATCAAGGCCGACGGCCTGGCCGCCGGTAAAGGCGTGATCGTTGCCATGACCCTGGCCGAAGCGGAAGACGCCGTACGCGACATGCTCGCCGGCAATGCGTTCGGCGACGCCGGTTCGCGCGTGGTCATCGAAGAGTTCCTGGACGGCGAAGAAGCCAGCTTCATCGTCATGGTCGACGGCAAGAACGTATTGCCAATGGCCACCAGCCAGGACCACAAACGCGTCGGCGACGGCGACACCGGTCCGAACACCGGCGGCATGGGTGCTTACTCCCCGGCACCGGTTGTGACCAGCGAAGTGCACAAGCGCGTCATGGACCTGGTGATCTGGCCAACCGTGCGCGGCATGGCCGAAGAAGGCAACGTTTACACCGGCTTCCTCTATGCTGGCTTGATGATCGACAAGGCTGGTAACCCAAAAGTCATCGAATTCAACTGCCGTTTCGGCGACCCTGAGACCCAACCGGTTATGCTGCGTTTGCAGTCGAGCCTGGTGTTGCTGGTCGAGGCCGCCCTGGCGCAAGCTCTGGACAAGGTCGAAGCCCAGTGGGATCCGCGTCCGAGCGTCGGCATCGTGCTGGCGGCAGGCGGCTATCCTGGCGACTACGCTAAAGGCGTGGCCATCAACGGTCTGGATGCAGCCGCCGCGCTGGAAGGCAAAGTCTTCCACGCCGGTACGGCACTGAAAGACGGTCAAGTGGTGACGGCCGGTGGTCGTGTGCTTTGCGCTACCGCCATGGGCGCCAGCGTTGATGCTGCTCAGCAGCAGGCTTACAAGCTGGCGGCGAAGATTGACTGGGAAGGCTGTTTCTATCGCAAGGACATTGGCTACCGCGCCATTGCCCGCGAGCGTGGCGAAAATCAGGAATAATCGATCCATTCGGTCGGGCAAGGGTTTCAGCCCCTTGCCGGACTATTCCGGCGCCGCGCATAGTTATATTCTGGCATCAACCTACGAAGGGATTTCGCCGTGCGCTGGCTCAGGATTGCCATAGGTTTCACTGTCACGTTGCTGACTTTGCTCTGCATGCTCCCGGCCCAGGCCGCGCAAGGCAGTGGTTGGGCGGTATTGCTCGACGAACAGGGCGACCTGCAACTGAGCGACATCCGCTCCGCGCGCTACACCAACCAATTCAGCCCCACCGAACTCGAACGCCTCACCGCGGCCGAGCCCGGCGGTGCGCTCTGGCTGCGCTTCAGGCTTTCACCTGGCAAGCACGAGCAATTACTGCGGGTATTTGCACCCGACCTGTCGCACCTCAATCTGTATGTGCTCGACGGCGACAAGCTGATTGATCAGTTGAACACCGGCACCGAACAGCCTCAGGGTGAACGGCCATTACCCAACAGCGACTTCATGTTTCCGTTGCCGCAAAGCGAAAAACCCCTCGATGTTTACCTGCGCCTGGTTTCCGAACACCAGATGCGCCCCTACATCACCCTGCAATCAGCAATCATGACCGCCGCCAATCAGAGTCAGACGTTGATTTATGGCCTGCTGTTCGGCTGCATCGGCATGCTGGTCCTGCACAACCTGATTCGGTACGCCTACACCCGATCACGCAGCAGCCTGTGGCTGGCAGGTTGTGAAGCATTGTTGATGCTCAGCCTGGCGCTGCTGCTGAACCTCGCGGGGCCATGGTTACCGGACTGGCATTCAGTGCAGACACCCGGCGCCTACCTCGCCTTGCTGCTCACCGCACCGTGCGGGCTGATGCTTGCCTACCGCTTCTTCGCCCCGCTCGGCCCGCATCCGTTGAACAAACTGCTGCTCGGCGAAATCCTGCTCATCACCGTCTGCGGCCTGCTGTTACTGTTCGTCAATACGCTGCCGCTGAACATCATCACCTATACGCTGGTCGCCCTGGCGGGCCTGACGATGTTGTTCGTCAGCGCCTGGCACTGGCAAAAAGGCTATCGCCCGGCGCGGCTATTCGTGGCAGCCATGGTGGTGTTCAACGCCGGCACGCTGATTATCCTGCCGGCCCTGCTGGGGCTGACGCTGATTGAACCGCAAGGCTTGATCATCGCCCTCCTGGTTTTCATCTGCATCAGCGGCCTGTTGATGAGTATTGCCCTGAGTGAACGCCAGCGCAGCATCACCGAAGACCGTTTCAGCATCAGCCGCGATCTCGCCGCCAGCAACGCAGAGATCAACGCCAAGGCCGAATTCCTGGCGAAGATCAGCCACGAAATCCGCACCCCGATGAATGGCGTGCTGGGCATGACCGAACTGTTGCTGGGTACACCACTGTCGGTCAAGCAGCGCGACTACGTGCAAACCATCCACAGTGCCGGCAACGAACTGCTGACCCTGATCAACGAGATTCTCGACATATCCAAACTCGAATCCGGGCAGATCGAGCTGGACGATGTGCAGTTCGATCTCAATGCGCTGATCGAAGATTGCCTGAGCATCTTCCGCGCCAAGGCCGAACAGCAGAACGTCGAACTGATCAGCTTTATCCAGCCGCAAGTACCGCGGGTCATCAGCGGTGACCCTACGCGCCTGCGCCAGACCTTGCTGAGCCTGCTGGAAAATGCCCTGAAGAAAACCGACGAAGGCGAGATCCTGATCGTTGTCGCCCTCGACGAGCGCAGCGCCAAACCACGCCTGCGCATTGCCGTGCAGGACAGCGGCGAGCCGATGGACGCCGAAGAGCGCGACGCGCTGATGCACGCCGAACTGCACAGCAAGAACTTCCTCTCGACCACCCGACTGGGCGGCAACCTCGGACTGGTGATTGCCCGCCAGTTGATTCGTTTGATGCAAGGCGAATTCGGCGTCAAGAGCGGCGCCAGCCAGGGCAGCACCTTGTGGCTGACCCTGCCCCTGGACCCTGACCGCCTCGAACACCCGACCAACGACCTCGACGGCCCGCTGCAGGGCGCTCGGGTACTGGTGGTGGACGACAACGACACCTGTCGCAAAGTGCTGGTACAACAATGCAGCGCCTGGGGGCTGAATGTCAGTGCAGTCCCGTCCGGCAAGGAAGCGTTGGCACTGCTGCGTACCAAGGCACACCTGCGCGATTATTTCGACGTGGTCCTGCTCGACCAGAACATGCCCGGCATGACCGGCATGCAGCTGGCGGCCAAGATCAAGGAAGACCCGAGCCTCAACCACGACATCCTGCTGATCATGCTCACAGGCATCAGCAATGCGCCGAGCAAGATCATCGCGCGCAACTCCGGGATCAAGCGCATCCTCGCCAAACCAGTGGCCGGCTATACCCTCAAGACCACGCTGGCGGATGAACTGAACCAGCGCAACAAGGGCCTCGCCGTTTCGCCGCACCTGCCCGCGGGCCCGACCCTGCCGGTCAAAGTGCCCAGCGACTTCCGCATTCTGGTTGCTGAAGACAACAGCATTTCGACCAAGGTCATTCGCGGCATGCTGGGCAAACTCAACCTGCAACCGGACACCGCCAGCAATGGCGAAGAAGCCTTGCAGGCAATGAAGGCCCAGCGTTACGACCTGGTACTGATGGATTGCGAAATGCCGATTCTCGACGGTTTCTCGGCCACCCAGCAATTGCGTGCCTGGGAAGTCGGCAACCAGCGGATTCGCACCCCTGTCGTGGCGTTGACCGCGCACATCCTTGCCGAACATAAAGAGCGTGCGCGCCAGGCTGGCATGGACGGGCACATGGCAAAGCCGGTCGAACTGTCGCAGTTGCGCGAACTGATCGAGCATTGGGTAGCCCAGCGCGATCAGCAGAACCGGGCAACGGCTCAAACGTCCTGAGCCGACAGACCCGACCACGCCTGATAGACTCCCCCACGACTTCCCTCGCCAGTGAGCTTGCCCCATGCTCCATGTGTTGTTCAGCGTTTACCTGAAGATGCTGGTGCTCTATAGCCCGTTCTTCGTGTTGTCCTGCTTCATCAGCCTGACCCGCGGTTATTCACGCAAGGAACAACGTCGGCTGGCGTGGAAAGTGGCGACGGCCACGCTGGTGTCCAGCGTCTTGCTGTACCTGTTCGGGCGAGTGATTTTCAGTGTCTTCGGCATCACCGTGGACGCGTTCCGCATCGGTGCCGGCAGCGTGCTGTTCATCTCGGCGCTGGGCATGGCCCAGGGCAAGTCGGCAGTGCAGACCGACAACGTGCAGCAGGACGTCACCATCGTACCGCTGACCATCCCTCTGACCGTCGGCCCCGGCACCATCGGCGCATTGCTGGTCATGGGTGTGAGCCAGCCGCACTGGGACGACAAACTCACCGCCATCCTCAGCATCGCCCTGGCCAGTTTCACCGTCGGCGTGGTGCTCTATCTGTCGAACCGTATCGAGCGGATTCTTGGTGACCAGGGTTTGCAGATTGTCAGCCGGTTGATGGGCCTGTTCGTGTGTGCGTTGGCGGCGCAGATTATTTTTACCGGCGTGAAGGGTTATCTGGTGCCTTAGGGAATTGGCCTGCGCAAGGTGCATTCAAGAACGCCAGAGACATTGCGCCTCTGGCGATAGCCAACCTTATGGACGTCTGCTGAACCGCTTGGACAGCAGCGTTTTTCGATGGCCGGCAAGATACTCTTCAACCAGGTCCTTCACTTCCGCATAGCGAGCAGGATTGAAGGTCAAACACGCTTTGCCCTGGAATACATCGAGCGCCGAGGTCTTCCAGTCAACAAAAAGAACACCGCCATTGTCACTGCCGCCCCGATGATCCACCGCCGCCAATGCAACGACAATCAGGCCGTTAGGCAGCTGCTCACAGGGGATTGTGGATAAACGTACGCCCTCGGCATCTTTCGATTCGAGGTTCAACAGATTGATCGCTTCAGGGTCTTTTTTCAGCGCAGTCAGCGTGGAGTTCGTGACAGCGCTAAGCACCGTAGCGCCTGGAATTGCAGCTTTTGCTGCTTCCACTGCCGCCTGGATAATATCAACCATCACATTATCCATAGTGACGCTTAGCGAACTTGAGCGGTATTTGGAATAACCCGAATCCGGCACAAAGCAACCCAAGGCCTCCATGCAATTAATAAACTCGATATAACGACCCTTCGCATCCTTATGATCAGGAACCTGATACTTGGCCTCAATTTTCGACATAGTAATAATGTCTTCGATAACCCTCATATTACCCAGACTGATATTGCCGCCATAGCCGATAAGGCTATCCCCCAACACCAACGCATCCAGCTCCTTTGTCGGGCTCGAAGTAATCGTGGGGGCACTCGAGCGTGCGCGAATCATGCCAGCCAGTTGGCGCTTCTTAATACACGCGCGTACAAAATCAACACTTTCAGCGACGGTAACGCGACTTTTTTCAATACTCATATGTACATTCCATTGTTAGTTATTACCCTCATGGGCGCCAACCAAACTAACCAAAGAACATCGACCCTACAAATTCAATTGGATACTACATATGTAAACAAGAAAATCACCTCGATCATCTTTAGCCTAAGGCGCGGATGATCGGGCAATTAAAAGAGGCGAAAAAGAAACCTGTTATTGAACAGGCACAAGCTTATCGCCGTAACTACGCGGCGTGTACACCCAGACCCGACCGTCCGGACGCGGAATAACGCGCGTCGTGGAAGAGCCGACAAGTACCATCGTGCGCATGTCCACCTGATCAGGCGTCAGCAGACCGAGTGTTGTCACTCGCAATGTCTGGCCCGGACGGCCGATATCGCGCCCCAGCACCACAGGCGTGTCGGGCGTACGATGCCGAGCGACGATCTCCAGCGCCTGGCCCAGTTGCCATGGACGCGAACGTGAAATCGGGTTGTAGAAAGCCAGTGCCAGATCGGCTTGAGCCGCCAGGTCCAGGCGCTTCTCGATAATGCCCCAAGGCTTGAGGTTATCCGACAGCGACAGCACGCAGAAGTCATGCCCCAGCGGCGCGCCCGCCTGTGCAGCCGTCGCTAGCGATGCAGAAACTCCAGGCAGAATTTCCAGATCAACGTTGTGCCACGCAGCATCGGAGGACTCATGCAGCGCTTCCAGCACTGCCGCAGCCATGGCGAAAACACCCGGATCACCGGATGAAACCACCACCACCGAACGCCCCTGCGCCGCGAGCTCGAACGCGTGACGCGCGCGCTGCATTTCTTCGCGATTGTCGGTGCAATGCATCACTTGGTCGGCCCGGAATGGCCCGGCCATGCGCACATATGTTTCGTAACCAAGCACGTCATTGGCGCGCGCCAGCTCAGCCTTGACCGCCGGCACCATCAGTTCGGCAGCGCCAGGGCCGAGACCGATCACCGCCAGACGACCGCGAGAGCGGCCAATCGACATAGGGTCCAGAGGTTGCGCGGCAACCACGACGGCCACCTGCTCATCACCAAAGTTCGAAACCGGCTGGTCGATGGCGGTGCGCGCCAGCTCACTGACTGAGCCGACGTCGTTGGCAAAACGTAGCGGCACACCCAGTTCAAGCGCCGCTTCACGCAGCGCCGCGCTCGCCATGTCGCCGTCGGCTGCCAGCAGACAAGCCACCGATTGCACCGCGATTTTTGCCTGATGCAGCACCTCACGAACGGCACTCGGCAAATTGCCCACGTCAGCACTGACCGCCACCAACACGTTGCGCGGATAGATCAACAGCTCATTGGCCGCGGGCGTTCGCTCGGCATGACCGACATGAACGGCCAGCCGCGCTTGCGGGTTCTCCGGCAGTTGAGCCTGCCCCAACCACGGCGCCGAGCCTTCGATACGCAGCGTTTCACCGGCAAGCAAATCGGAGACGAAACGCTTGCCCAGCTCCAGATCACCCAGGACATAACCGCTGGGTGGATTGAGCAGGCAGGTGCCAAAGCGCAGTTCACCGCTGGTGGTGATCGCCGGCGCCACATCCAGAGCAACGGCAATTTCCCGCGCCAGCACGTTCACCCCGCCCAACCCGCCTAGCAACGGCACCACCGCACTGCCGTCCTCGGCCACGGCCAGTACCGGCGGCTCGGCGCCTTTCTCCAGCAGCAACGGCGCCAGCGTGCGGATCACGATGCCGGCGGCGCACAGGGCAATGATCGGTGTGTCCTGCTGATAGAGTTCGCGCAGGGTAGCGCCGAATTCGTGATAGACGCGGTCCGCGCCATCGACCCGTTCGGCCAGGCCGTGGATCAGGGCGCCGGGGTATACCTGCTGAATCTTGCGCGCGGTCGCGAGGCTGCCATTGCCGAGAATGACAATCGCCGGAGCTGGACGAGTCATCAGCCTTGCCACCTTTCACCTGGAACGATGATCAACGAGAAGTACGGCGAGGACATCGGTTCGACCTGATCCAGCGGCACGATTTTCTGATTGGCCATGGTTGCGCGTTCGACGTACAGCGCACGTTCGGCGAGGCCGAGCTCTTCCAGTACCTGACGAACCTTCGGGAAGTTACGCCCCAGTTTCATGATCACCGCCGCATCGGCGTCGGCCAGGCGGCGCTTGAGATCATCGTGAGGCAGCACGCCGGACAGAACCGACAGGCTCTGATTGCGATACACCAGCGGCGCACCGAGCACCGAAGCACCGCCGAGCATCGAACAGACACCCGGCACGACTTCAGCCTCGTAACGCTCGGACAGACGATCGTGCAGGTACATGTAGGAACCGTAGAAGAACGGATCGCCCTCGCAGATCACCGCGACATCACGTCCGGCATCGAGATGAGCGGCAAGTTCTTCGCCGGCCGCATCGTAGAAATCGCTGATCACTTGCTCATAGGAAAGCGGCGCCGGCAACGCTTCAGTCGTCACGGGATACACCAGCGGCAGCAAGGTTTGTGCGTCCTGCAAATGCGCTTCGATGATGCCGAACGCATTGCCCTTTTTCCCCTTGGCGACGAAGTACGCCACCACCGGTGATTCGCGCAGCAGGCGCAGGGCCTTGACGGTAATCAGTTCCGGATCACCGGGGCCGACGCCCAGGCCGATCAAGCGTCCAGGTTGCTGCATCATTCGATCTCCGTGGCGAGGGCATTGACGGCGGCGGCGGCCATGGCGCTACCGCCCAGCCGGCCTTGCATGATGACAAACGGCACGCCACGGCTGTCCGCCGCGAGCGCTGCCTTGGATTCGGCGGCGCCGACGAAACCCACCGGGAAACCGAGGATCAGCGCCGGTTTCGGGGCGCCGGCGTCGAGCATTTCCAGTAGATAAAACAGTGCGGTCGGCGCGTTGCCGATCACCACCACGCTGCCTTCCAGGTGCGGGCGCCACAACTCGAGCGCGGCGGCGGAACGGGTGTTGCCCAATTCGCGGGCCAGTTCAGGAACGCTATCATCGCGCAGGGTGCAAATGACCTCGTTGTTCGCCGGCAAACGCGTGCGGGTCACGCCCTCGGAGACCATCCGCGCATCACACAGAATCGGCGCACCGGCGGCCAGTGCATCGCGCCCGGCCTTGCCCGCGCCTTTGGAAAATTGCAGACCGTCAATCGCATCGACCATGCCGCAGGCGTGGATCACCCGCACCGCGAGTTTTTCCAGATCGGCCGGGATTCGTTCGAGGTTGGCCTCCGCGCGAATGATCGCGAAGGAGTTGCGATAGATCTCCTGACCGTCGCGGATGTAATCAAGCATCAAGGGGGCTCCGTGAGCGGGCGTCGAGCAAGGCTGCGACCGCTTCAATAGTAAGGTTGCGTGCGTGCAGGGCGCCGAAACCCGGCTGCCCCGCATCGCGAAAATAGAGGTCGTAGTGACCGGGGGAGATCGCCAGCAGCGTGACCGGCGCAACATGCGCAGCCGCACAGGAACGCGAACAACCGCTCAGATGAACGCTCAAGCGCTGACCATGGTGTGGCAACAGCGCTGCCAGTTGCAGGGCATCGTCCTTGGTGTCGGCCAGGCCTTTGGCGCACCCCGTGGAACCGGTACAGGCAATTACGTGAGCCAGCGACTGATCGGCTGAGCATATAAAACCGAGCCGGTTCAATGCGTCAGTCACCGCCGGCGCATCCTTGAACTGAACGCCGGGAACAAGCAGGCTTTGCCACGGCGTGAAACGCAAGCTGCCATCACCGTAGGCACCGGCCAGCTGCGAAACGCCTCTGAGCATGGCCGAATCCAGTCGCCCCAATGGCACGCCCGCGCCAATGTAGACGAGCCCGTTTTGGCGTTGTGGATAAGTGCCAATGTGCAGCGCAATTGAAGATGCAGATCGGTCCCAACCTGTGACGTCGACCGGTGGCTGACTCAAGCGCTGGACCAATTGCGCCATGAAATCCGAGACCGGCAATTCGGCCAGCAAATGACGCATTCGAGTCTGGTCGGGACGAGCGAGATCCAGAAACAGCTCCAGCACCTTGATCACCAACTCGTGCCCCAATGCCTCTGGCACCGCGCCCAAAGGCTCATCGACCGGACATCCCGCCAGACCGAAAGCCAGTAACGATTCGCCGTTCTGTTCGACAGCCGATAACCACACATCGTGAGGATGCTCGAGCATCGCCAGTGCTTCGCCGCCATCCAGCTGCACGGCGAACTTGGCCGACAAGTCGTGGAAGCGCGCACGGGTTTGCAAGCTGTCGAGAATCTGCCCGGCCAAGGGCCGACTGTCGATCAGCATGTGTCGATCAATGCCGGCACTGGGGCTCAACATCAGATTGCGCACATCGTCGCCTGCGGCGGTGGTGGGTCCCAGGCCGGCGGCCAACAGACTCTCGATCAATGCTGCTGCCTGCTCACCAATACCGCGAATCTGCAGATTTGCCCGGTTGGTCGCCTCTATCACGCCACCGGCATATCGCGCTGCCGCATCAGCCACGGCGACGGCCTGATCCGCGCGGATAGAACCGCCGCCAAGCTTGATCCGGCAAATGCCGCCATCCAGCGCCTGGACGACACGTAACAATCCGGGACAAGCCGAAGGTCGCAGAGGACTGAATGTCTGACGTGGATTCACGGAATGGCCGGTTACAGGACGAAGGGCAGCATTATGCCTGCTTTGCCCGGCCGGATGAAAAAGCTCAAAGGGATTGACGACGAAACGTGCTCCACAGGGGGGGCACCCGTTGTTTCGCATGAAGTCCAAAAGGTCGTTTTAAATCAACTTTCAAACATGACTAAACAGTAAGAATCAATTCTGCATGCCATCGCTATTTTCAACTATGCACCCACCCTCGTACCTTGCATAAACAAACCATTAACCACGTTCATCAACGCCGCGCTTATATAAGGAGCCCCCCATGAACAATGAAAAGCCCTCCGGCATATTGACCGGACCAAACTTGCTCTCCTGTATTGACGAACTTTCATTGCAGGATCACGACGACTTGACTCACTGCACACAGATCGCCACGCACTCCGCCGACATGGCCTGTAGCCGCTTTGTCGACTCCACAAAGTGGCTGGATGAGTATGTAACCACTCTGAATTTCTTAGGCTGGTCGGTGTTCCAGGACACCATTTTTACCCGTACCCGTCACGACGTCTCGAAAAGCGTCGCTGATTTCCTGATCCAGCGTGCCCAAGCCATGCCGGACCACAGGCAAGGGAACGCGATGATCGACACGCTCGACGCACTGAAACCCGACAAGCCGGCAGTCGTGTCTCTGGATGAAGAAAGCCTGCTGGGGAATCACTTTCAGGTCATTCCGGCACGGTACGACTCAAAGGGCGTTCTTCAGATCGCTGTCTTTAATCTTGAACTGGTGGCTGACACTAAGAAAAGTAACTTCCTGTTCTTGGGGCGGGAGGGCCACGCCGCCAAAATCATCCAGCAAGGTGCGTACCTCAAACTGGATAAAAACATACTCGAGACTAAAAGAGCGCTCATTGAGAAAAAGCGCAGCGAGATCAAAGCAAAGCGGTTCGACCTGTGGAAGAACAAACGATAGGTAAACAGGTTGAATTCCCTTCGCTTAAAAAAGCTCGAGTGCATTCAACAGCAATTTCACCGACTGCCAGCAGGCGAATGCAATCGACACCGCGCTATGATGCGCAGCGGCGCAGGTCAAGACAGACCTGAACGCTGCGATGATTTGGCATCGGTTGATCGAAGAGGAACAGCATGACCCCGTGGCTGACAGTGGTAGGTATCGGAGAAGACGGCTTCAAGGGCCTGGGTAAAAACGCCCGTCACGCCTTGCTCCGCGCCTCCAGGATCGTCGGCGCCCAACGCCAGCTGGATCTGCTGTCGCCCTGCATTCGCGGCGAACGCGAACTCTGGCCCAGTCCGTTTTCCCTCGATGCGGTGCTGGCCCGACGTGGCGAACCGGTTTGCGTGCTGGCCAGCGGTGACCCGATGTTCTTCGGCGTCGGCGCCAGCCTTGCCCGGCTATTGCCCAGCGATGAAATGCAGATTCTGCCGGCGCCCTCTTCCTGCTCTCTGGCTGCCGCGCGCATGGGCTGGCCGTTGCAGGACGTGGTGACGTTGTCCATGGTTGCCCGCCCGATCGCGGCGCTCAACGCGCAGTTGTTCAGCGGCATCCGCTTGCTGGTGCTGTGCAACGACGGCCAAAGCCCCGCCGCGATTGCCGCGTTGTTGCGCGAGCGTGGCTTCGGGCCGAGCCGCCTCAGTGTGCTGGAACATATGGGCGGTGAAGCCGAACGGCGCGTCGACGGCGTCGCCCGCGATTGGGCCGATCCGGTGATCGCCGATCTGAATCTGGTCGCCATCGAATGCATCGCTGAACCCGGTGCGCCGCGCCTGTCACGATTGGCTGGCTTGCCGGACTCGGCGTTCAAGCACGACGGCCAATTGACCAAACGCGACGTGCGCGCAATCACCCTAGCGCGCCTGGCCCCGGTGCCCGGTGAACTGCTGTGGGACGTCGGTGCCGGCAGCGGCTCGATCGGCATCGAATGGATGCGTGCCCACCCGAGTTGCCGGGCTCTGGCCATCGAGGCCGATGAAGGACGGCAACTGCTGATCGAGCAAAACCGCGACGCGCTGGGCGTACCCGGCCTGCAACTGATACGCGGCAAGGCGCCACAAGCCCTCGCCGGACTCGAGCGCCCGGATGCGATCTTCATCGGTGGCGGAGTCACTCGCGAGGGTGTGCTGGACACTTGCTGGGCTCAGCTGAAACCCGGTGGTCGACTGATCGCCAACGCCGTCACGCTGCAAAGTGAAATGGCCCTGATGGCCTGGCGCGAGCAGCACGGCGGCGAGCTGACGCGCATCCACATCGCCCAGGCGCAACCGTTGGGCGACTTCGACACCTGGCGCCAGGCGCTGCCGATTACCTTGCTGGACGTGGTCAAACCTTTCGATGCGTGACGAAACCGCCGAACAACCCGCACCGCTGCGCAGCGGCCTCACGACGGGCAGTTGCGCCACCGCGACCAGCCTCGCGGCTGCTCGCCTGCTACTCGGCGGCGAGTGCGCGGACGCCGTGAACATCATCTTACCCAAAGGCAAGCAGGTGCAAATGCGTCTGGAGTTCTGTCGACTCCTGGATGACGGCGCCGAGGCCGGCACGATCAAGGATGCCGGCGACGATCCGGACGTGACCCACGGCGCACTGCTGTTCTCCCAAGTGCGATTGAACGCCGAACCGGGCATTCGTTTCAGTGCCGGCCTTGGTGTGGGCACGGTCACCCGGCCAGGCCTGGTGTTGGCGGTCGGCGAACCGGCGATCAACCCGGTCCCGCGCAAGATGATCACCGACCACCTGACCTTGCTCGCTGAGGAACTCGGTTATCGCGGCGGTTTCGAGGTTACGGTGAACGTCGAGGGCGGCGAGGCGCTGGCGTTGAAAACCATGAATCCACGGCTGGGCATTCTCGGCGGCTTGTCGATCCTGGGCACCAGCGGCATCGTCCGGCCGTTTTCCTGCGCGGCTTACATTGCCTCGATCCATCAGGGCATCGATGTGGCGAAAACCAATGGTTACCTGCACATCGCCGCGTGCACCGGCAACGCCAGCGAAGACACCATGCGCCGCGTCTACGACTTGCCGGAAATCGCCTTGATCGAAATGGGCGATTTCGTCGGCGCCGTACTCAAGCATCTGCGCAAAGTGCCTGTGGATAAACTCAGCCTGTGCGGCGGCTTCGGCAAGATCAGCAAACTGGCAGCCGGGCACATGGACCTGCACAGTCGGCATTCGAGCATCGACCTGCCGCAACTGGCTGAATGGGCGGCAACGGTCGGGGCAGATCAAGCGTTGCAGCAAGCGATCCGCGAGGCCAATACCAGTCAGCAAGCGCTGGCGATGGCCAACGCGGCCGGCATCGCACTCGGCGATGCGGTGTGCCGGCACGCGCTGGCGTTTGCGCGCAGCGTGGTGCCGGCGCAGGTTCAGGTTGAAGTATTTGCCATCGATCGCCAGGGCGGGATTGTTGGCCATGCGGGAGTTTTTCAATGAAGCGCATTTTGCTGCTCGGTGGCGTGACGGAAGCGCTGGCGATCGCCCGTACGCTTGGACCGGAGCACCTCTACAGCCTGGCCGGCGTCGGTCGAGTGCCGACCGATCTGAATTGCCAGGTGCGCGTCGGCGGCTATGGCGGTGCAGAGGGACTGGCGCAGTTCATCCGCGACGAAGGGATTGATCTGCTGCTGGACGCGACGCATCCGTACGCAGCACAAATCAGCCAGAACGCTGCGACCGCCGCACAGCTGACCGGCATTCCCTGCTGGGCATTCAGGCGTCCGGCCTGGCAGCCGCAAGCCGGGGACGACTGGCGCGAAGTCAGCGACTGGGCCGGGTTGATCGACGCGCTCAAACCGTTCCGGCGACCGCTGTTCACCCTCGGCCGTGAACCCTTGCAGCATCTGCAGGAAATCCCGCCAGAGCAATTCTGGACGTTGCGCGCACTGGATGTTTATCCGGGCAACGAGCGCTGCGAAGTGATAGGCGCACGCGGACCGTTCCTGATCGACGATGAACGTGAGCTGTTTGAACGTCGGCAGATTGATGTGCTGATCAGCAAGAACAGCGGCAGCACCGCCACCGAGCCGAAACTGGAAGTGGCGCGGGAACGGGGGGTGCCGGTGTTGGTGTTGAAGCGGCCGGTGTTGCCGGGGGTGGATCGGGAGTTTGGAAGCGTGGATGACCTGCTAATTGCCTTATCTGTGTCGGACGTTTCCTGAGACCTGTAGCTCCTTGTGACTTTGCCCGCAACACTTCAGGAAAGAGCCGACTGTATCTCCAATAGCTTCAATCCTATATTCCCATTCTTTTGATTCTACCAAGCACAACGACTCGATTCTTGAGGAACGACCCACCACGACTCGAGAAAGGGCTGCTTGCCAATATGTATCCCAAGGAATACGATCCAGCATGATCGACTTCAAACGATCCAGCGCATTTGCCGATTGGCTCGACTCACTCAGAGACACCATTGGATAAGCCCGGATCATCGCCAGGCTCCGAGCTGCCGAACATTGAAATTTTGGCGATTGCGAACCTGTAGGCGAATCTGTCTATGAAATGCGTATTCATCATGGTCCGGGCTACAGGATGTACTTCACTCGTCGAGGCGAAGTGGTTTACCTGCTTTTGGTGGGGGGCGACAAGTCGACTCAAAAACGCGATATCAATCGCGCCATTCAAATGGCGCAAAACATCGGTAATGAGGAGTAGATCATGGCCGAGCAATTCACCCGCTTCGATGCCGCCGAATTTCTCAAATCGCCAGAAGAAATGGCGGCTTATCTGGATGCATGCTTTGAAGAAGATACCGGCGATGGAGTACTGATACGCGCGGCACTCAACGATATAGCCAGAGCACAGGGCATGACACAGGTTGCACGTGATGCAGGCCTTGGTCGTGAAAGCTTGTACAAAGCATTGAGCAGCACTGGCAATCCGGAGTTCGCGACTATCATGAAGGTTATGAAAGCTTTGGGTCTGCGTCTGCATGCCACTGTGATCTGACTGCGCTGCGACACCAAACCGCACGCCGCTTTTTTACTTATCGGCACTGATCAGGCTAAATAGCCGCGCCTGATCGCCCACCCAACCGGATCTGTCCCCATGTCCCGACAACGGCTCGCATTTGCCTGGATAGCCTGCTTCGCAGTGCTGTTCAACATGCTCGCCATGCCGATGACCGGAGCGATGACGCAGACGGCGAAATCGCCCGCCGAGCAGGTGTTGTGGGGTAGTTTCTGTTCGTCCACTGGCACGAAGATGGTGGCGATTTCCCTGGGGACGCTTGAGCAGAAAGCGCCGCAGAACGACGATCATTCCAACATGCAGCATTGCTGGTGCTGCTCCGGCTCAGCGCCGCTGGTGGCGTTGCCCGGGCATGTACCGCCGTTGTACTTCGCGCGTTTCGATGCCAATCGAAGCCTGCCCGCCGACTCTCTCGATACACCTACACCACGCCAGCATTGGCCGAGTCTCAACCCCCGCGCCTCCCCTCTGGTGTGATTCCTTCTCGCAATTGACCTGCGTCTTGAATCGCTCTGGAGAACTGCCATGTTGAACAAACTCATCGTTCTGGCTGCGTTGCTGCTGCCTGCCTGCTTTGCCAATGCCCATGAATACAAGACTGGAGAACTGGAGATCGCTCATCCGTGGTCTCAGGAATTGCCACCGAATGCGCCGACCGTTGCGGCTTATTTCGTGATTCAGAACCACGGTAAAACCGCGGACAAATTGCTCAGCGTCGACTCGCCGATTGCAGGGATCGCCCAGTTGCACGAGCACGTGATGCAGAACGATCTGATGAAAATGCAGCAGGTGCCGAGCGTCGAGATTCCAGGCGGTGGCGACGTCACGTTTGCACCGATGGCGTATCACGTCATGCTGCTGGAACTGAAAGACCGCAGCCTGCTGAGCGACGGCAAGCGTTTCCCGCTGACGATGCATTTCGAGAAATCCGGTGATGTGACCGTCGAGGTCACGGTGCAGAAAAAAGCGCCGGACGGCATGCAAGTGCACGCGCACAACCCGTAATCGCCAGAGCTGAATACGCCCATGCGCGCGCTTAGCGCCAGGTCATCCGCTTCCCGCCGTCAGCCCCTGAGCCTGACCCACGGCAGCTGGATCAGCCTGTTCGCCATGTTGATGATCTTCATCGGCCCGCTGATTTCTCAGTCGATGCCGATGAATCAGCGCGCCTCCGCTCTGATGGAAGCATCCATGAACATGTCGATGGACATGCCGGCAATGGAACACGGCGACCACGGCGCGCAAGCCGCCGCCGAGCATTGCCTGCCCAAGACGTCTCATCACGCTGTCTGGGAAAAGTGCGGCTATTGCAGCCTGCTGTTCAATTGCCCGGCACTGACGGGTGGCCAGTCCTTCATTGCATTCGATACACCCACAGCCACTACCTTCACCACCCCTGCCACTCGCCTGGGCCACGCCCGGCAAACCTTCTTCCCCGGCGCCCGTACCCGCGCACCGCCCATCGTCGCGTAAACACCTCCCCAATTTCACACGGTCCGCAAGACAGGTTCGCTCCCACAGGGAATTGCGAAGGCTGCCGGCCGTGTCGTTTACGACTGTTCGATGGAAATTGTCATGTCCAGGTTTTCTGCTGACACACGCTTGAGCGCCGCCCAAGCTTCTTTTGCCCTGAACGAAACACGCGTTCGTTTCAGGCACGCCACCGCCGTTCTTTGCGGCGCACTGCTGACACCGATGGTGCTGGCCGATGATCACGCCGGCCACAATGAAGAACTGAGCCCGACGGTGATCACCGCCATCGCACCGAGTTCACCGCTGACCATCGTCACCAACCCCAAAGACCCACGCCAACCGGTTCCGGCCAGCGACGGTGGTGACTACTTGAAGACCATCCCCGGCTTCGCCCTGGTGCGCAATGGCGGCACCAACGGTGACCCGGTGCTGCGCGGCATGTTCGGCTCGCGCCTGAACATCCTCACCAATGGCGGCCAGATGCTCGGCGCCTGCCCCGGCCGGATGGACGCGCCAACCTCCTACATCTCACCGGAAACCTACGACAAACTCACCGTCATCAAAGGCCCGCAAACCGTACTGTGGGGGCCGGGCGCGTCGGCCGGCACCATCCTGTTCGACCGGGAGCCGGAAAGCTTCGGCGAACTCGGTACCCGAGTGAATGCCAGCGTATTGGCCGGTTCCAACGGCCGCTTCGACAAAGTGGTGGATGCTGCCGCCGGCGGCCCGCTGGGTTACGTGCGAGTGATCGGCAACACCGCGCATTCCGACGACTACCGCGACGGCAACAACGACACCGTGGCATCGCGCTACGACAAGTGGAACGGTGACGTCGCCGTTGGCTGGACCCCGGACGCCGACACGCTTCTGGAACTCACCGCGGGCAAGGGCGACGGCGAAGCCCGTTACGCCGGACGCGGTATGGATGGCGCGCAATTCAAGCGCGAAAGCCTCGGCTTGCGTTTCGAGAAATCCGATATCGGCGACGTGCTCGACAAGGTCGAAGCACAGATCTACTACAACTACGCCGACCACGTGATGGACAACTACACCCTGCGTACCCCGTCCGGCACCGGGATGATGGCTGGACCGATGGCGTCCAGTGTCGATCGTCGAACCCTCGGTGCGCGGATCAAAGGCACCTGGCGCTGGGCCGATGTGCAATTGATCAGCGGCATCGACGCGCAGACCAGCGAACACCGCAAGCGCAGCGCCATGGGCATCGATACCTACAAGGATCTGCCACGCAACAAGGACGCCGACTTCCACAACTACGGCGTTTTCAGCGAACTGACCTGGTACGCCGCCGACCGCGACCGACTGATTACCGGTGCGCGACTGGACCGCGCTTCGGCTAAAGACTTCCGCCAGACCACGGGGTCCGCAATGATGACCCGGCGCAACCCGACTGCCGACGACACTCGCGCCGACACCCTGCCAAGCGGCTTCATCCGTTACGAGCATGATCTGGCCGACAGCCCGACCACGCTGTACGCCGGTCTCGGTCACACCCAGCGTTTTCCGGATTACTGGGAGTTGTTTTCGCCCAACTCCGGGCCCGCCGGTTCGGTGAATGCCTTCGATTCGATCAAGCCCGAGAAAACCACTCAGCTCGACTTCGGCCTGCAGTACAAGACCGAAGACCTCGAAGCCTGGGCCTCGGGTTATGTCGGGCAGGTGCGCGATTACATCCTGTTCAACTACACGCCGGGAATGATGGGCATGACCTCGCAAGCCGAGAACATCGACGCGCGGATCATGGGCGGTGAACTCGGTGCGGCCTACAAGCTGACGTCGAACTGGAAGGCCGATGCGACCCTCGCCTACGCCTGGGGCAAAAACAGCAGCGACGGCAACGCGTTGCCGCAAATGCCGCCGCTGGATGCGCGTTTCGGCCTGACCTACAGCGAAGACAACTGGAGCGCCGGTGCACTGTGGAGAGTGGTCGCCGCGCAAAATCGTATCGATCAGAACAAGGGCAACGTGGTCGGCAAGGACTTCGACAAGACTTCGGGTTTCGGCGTGTTTTCGCTCAACGGTGCGTACCGGATCAACAAGAACTGGAAGGTCAGCAGCGGCGTCGACAACCTGTTCGGCAAGGCGTACGCCGAGCATTTGAACCTGGCCGGCAACGCCGGTTTCGGCTACCCGGCCAATGACCCGCAGGCCATCAAAGAACCGGGGCGCACGCTCTGGACCAAGGTGGACATGAGTTTCTAACAAAAAGTCAAAAGATCGCAGGCTTCGCCAGCTCCTACATTGGCACGCGTAGACCCGTAGGAGCTGTCGAGTAAAACGAGGCTGCGATCTTTTCCAAGACAATTGATTCGCCAAGCGGAGCACAACTGATGAAACAGCCCAAACCGAATTTCTACAACCTGGCCTGGCGCTGGCATTTCTATGCCGGTCTGTTCGTCGCGCCTTTCATGGTGATGCTGGCCCTGACCGGCGTCATTTACCTGTTCAAACCGCAACTCGATCCGCTGATGTACGGCAGCCTGATGAACGTCCCGGCCGGCCACCACAGCGTCCCGGCCGACGACCTGCTCACACGGGTAAAAGAGGCTTATCCACACGCGACGATCAAACAGTATCTGCCGCCGATCAACGCCGAACGCAGCGCGCAGTTTGTCCTGCTCAATGCGGGTAGTGAGTTGAACGTTTTTGTCGATCCGTATCACGGCGATATCCTCGGCGAGCAAGACGCGAAGAAGAATCTGCAAGCCGTTGCCCGCGCGATCCACGGTGAATTGATGATCGGCACGGTCGGTGATCGGCTGGTCGAACTCGCCGCTGGCTGGGGCATTGTGCTCGTGGTTTCCGGGGTGTTCCTGTGGTGGCCGCGAGGTCAGGCCGCCGGCATCTTGTGGCCGCGTTTGAGCAGTCGCGGTCGCGTGCTGTGGCGCGACCTGCACGCCGTCACCGGTTTCTGGGGCGCCGCGTTTCTGTTGGTGATGCTGCTGAGCGGCATGACCTGGACCGGGTTCTGGGGCAAGCAATACGCCGGCGTCTGGAACGTGTTCCCGGACGCCATGTGGAATGACATGCCCAAGTCCGACGTCGAGGCCCGCAGCCTCAACACCGCCACCCGCCAGACCGTGCCTTGGGCGATGGAAAACACACCGATGCCGATGTCCGGCGACCACGCCGAACACATGGCCCACAGTGGTGCGCAAGCCGGCCCTGCGGCGCCGACCATCAGCCTGCAGGACGTGCAGAACATCGCCGAACAGCGCAAGGTCGAGCCGGGTTACAGCATCACGTTCCCGACCACCGCCACCGGCGTATTCACCATCGCAGTATTCGCCGACGACCCGCGCAACGACGCCACCCTGCACGTCGATCAATACACCGGCAACGTCCTCGCCGATGTGCGCTTCGAGCACTACGGCACCGTCGCCCGCGCCACGGAAATCGGCGTGATGCTCCACGAAGGCAAGATGTTCGGCGTGTTCAACCAGATCATCGTGCTACTGATCTGCCTGATGATTCTGCTCAGCGCCGTCAGCGGCGTGGTGATCTGGTGGAAACGTCGGCCACAAGGCAAGTTCGGTGTTCCGCCGTTGCGCCATGACCTGCCGAAATGGAAAACCGGAGTTGCGATCATGCTGGTGCTGGCAGTGGCGTTTCCGTTGGTGGGGGCTTCGTTGGTGGTGGTCTGGTTGCTGGACCGCGTGCTGCTGACACGCCTGAACCGGCAAGCCGAGCCTGATTCAGCGGCTTGAATGAGGACCTGTCTCAGGGTCAGCGTTCCCGCTGGCCCTGTTCAGTTTGATCGATTTAACAGGGCCCAACCTGCAACTCGCCATTGCAGTTGTGGACGTTTGCCAACTCGGCTTTTTCGATATCCCGGGAAAGATTAGGGATGCCTCCGCCGTACCAGTTTTCGCAGGTAAGCGTGATTCGACACTGGCCGTTCTCAAGGTCGACCAGCATCGGTGTAATCTGATCCGGCGCGGCTGCACGGACATAGGCCTTGCAGCTTTTGCTGACCGGATTCTGCTGCCACATGCTGAGGCAGTCTTGCTCTGCCAATAGCGCTGCACCGTTCAAAAAAAGCAAAAAACCGATCGCTCTGGTGACACCTGACACCCGCATGATCAGTCCCCCTTTTACTGTCGACAGGGTTTGAAACTAAAGCTGCCGGGGTTTTCGGTCTACTGTCAGAAGTGATAGTCCACTAGATCGTCTAGCGATTAAAAACCCGTCGACTAGACCAAGCTGAATCCCCCTCATCTTCATCATGAAGCAGGCGAGATGCGCGATTTAGAAGGGTCTGTAGACTTCGGGCGCTTATCGCACGCTCATCTTTAGTGTTACTGTATAACGCAAGCGCGCCGCCCAACCCGCAGTCCCGACCACGGCGGGCTCACGCCGAACTTCACCGCCCTGGAAACGCCCGCCAGTGTCGAAAGCCTGACTGGCGAGCGACATGGCCTAGCGGAACGAGCTGGCGGTTTACATGCGCATAGCCAATACAATGAGGGGCAGCAGTGGATTCTGGGGGAGCTGCGGTCGTTTTTCGTCACAGCTGATTACACCTTTTTATTCAAGGCATCACCGCACAATTCAGAGTTAACGCATGACCTCGCTGAACCTCACAAACCTCGCCTGGACACCCCTGGGCCACGGCCACTGTCATCACCAGTTCCAGCTGCGTGATGCCTCGTTGCACGTGGCCGTCGGTGAATTCGTCGGGTTGATCGGCCCCAACGGCAGCGGCAAGACCAGCCTGCTGCGGTGTGCTTACCGCTTCAGCAAACCGGAGAGCGGTGAGGTAAAACTCGATCACCAAAACGTCTGGAAGCAGTCCTCCCGTTGGTGCGCGCAACGCATTGCCGTGGTGTTGCAGGAATTCCCTGACGCCTTCGGCCTGACCGTCGATGAAGTGGTCGCCATGGGTCGCACACCGCACAAAGGCCTGTTCGACGGCGACACGCAGGAGGACCGGACCCTTGCGACTCGAGCATTGGAATCGGTTGGATTGAAAGGCTTCGAAGACCACGCGTTCGCCACCCTCTCCGGCGGTGAAAAACAGCGGGTTATCCTCGCTCGCGCCCTGGCCCAGCAACCGCAAGTGCTGATCCTCGACGAGCCGACCAACCACCTCGACCCACGCTATCAACTGGAGCTGTTGCAGCTGGTCAAGCGCCTGAAGATCGGCACACTGGCCAGCATCCACGACCTCAATCTCGCCGCCGCTTTCTGCGACCGGCTGTACGTGATCAATCACGGCCGCATCGTTGCCAGCGGCACACCGAAAGAAGTCCTGACCGCCCCGCTGCTGCGTGATGTGTTCGGCGTCGAAGCGCTGATCGATGAACACCCTCTGCACGGCTACCCACGAATCACCTGGATAACCCAACCATGACTTTGCGTTCCCTGCTGTGCGTTGCTCTGATGCTGGGCAGTGCCCAAGCGTTTGCCGAGGCGACGAAATATCCGCTGACGATCCAGAGCTGCAACCGCGATGTAACCTTCGCGCAAGCACCAAAACACGCGGTCAGTCACGACATCAACATGACCCAGATGATGCTCGCCCTCGGCCTCAAGCCGAGCATGGCCGGCTACAGCGGCGTCACCGGCTGGAAATCGGTCACGCCCCAGATGCAGACCATCCTCGACGGCCTGCCGGAGCTGGCAGCGAAGTACCCGTCGGTGGAAACCCTGCTCAACGCCAACGTCGATTTCTTCTTTGCCGGTTGGGACTACGGCATGCGCGTGGGCGGTGATCTCACGCCGCAGACGCTGCAGCCGCTGGGCATCAACGTCTACGAGCTGACCGAGTCTTGCGCCTTCGTGATGAAGCGCCCGGCCGCCACGCTGGAGGACACTTACAACGACCTGCGCAACCTCGGCAAAATCTTCGACGTGCAGGATCGTGCCAATGCCTTGATCGCCCGGATGCAGGCGCAAGTTGCAGACGTGCGCAAGGATCTGCCGGCCAACAAACCGCGGGTATTCCTCTATGACAGTGGCGAAGACCGCGCCATGACCTCCGGCCGCCTCGGCATGCCGCAAGCACTGATCGACGCGGCGGGCGGGCGCAATATTCTGGATGACACCGAAGCGAGCTGGACCCGCGTGAATTGGGAAAACGTGGTCGAGCGCAATCCGCAGGTGATCGTGATCGTCGACTACGGCGAGGTCACCGCCGAACAGAAGGAGCAATTCCTGCTCAGCAACAAGGCGCTGCAATCAGTGGACGCGATCAAGAACCAGCGCTTCATTGTGATCCCGTATGTGCAGGCCACACCGGGCATCGATAACGTGCTGGCGGTCGAAACCCTGGCCAAGGGTTTCCACGGCGAATGATCAGTCGTCGCTACGCTTTGTTGCTGATTGCCCTCGGCGCACTGTTGCTGGTGTCGTGCGTGGTGTCGCTGGGCTTTGGTCCGGCGCGAGTGCCGGTGGAGGTGGTGTGGAAGATTGTGCTGCACAAGGCGTTCGGTTTCGGTGACGTGAGCTGGACGGCCGGGCAGGAACATATCGTGTGGTTGATCCGCGTGCCGCGCATGTTGCTCGGCGCGTTGGTGGGCGCTGGCCTGGCGTTGATCGGCGCGGTGCTGCAAGCGGTAACGCGCAATCCGCTGGCCGATCCGCATCTGCTCGGGGTGACGTCCGGCGCGACACTTGGCGCTGTAATCGTGGTGCTGCATATCGGTGAAATCGTCGGCCTGCTGACCTTGCCGATCGCTGCGTTTATCGGCGCGCTGCTGAGCATGCTGATCGTGCTGGTGATCGCCAACCGCAACGGTCGGCTGGACAGTGATCGACTGCTGTTGTGCGGCGTGGCGGTGTCATTCGTGATGATGGCGATCGCTAACCTGTTGCTGTTTCTCGGCGATCACCGTGCCAGTTCGGCGGTGATGTTCTGGATGCTTGGCGGGCTCGGACTGGCACGCTGGGAATTGCTCGCGGTGCCGGCAGCGAGCGTGTTGCTTGGGTTGGTTTTGTTGCTGGGCATGGCGCGACCGTTGAATGCGTTGATGGCGGGTGAACAGACAGCCGTGACCCTCGGGCTCAACGCCCGCACCGTGCGCTTGCGGGTGTTTTTGATTGCGTCGTTGATGACGGGAGTGCTGGTGTCGATCAGTGGGTCGATCGGGTTTGTCGGGTTGATGGTGCCGCACATTGCACGCCGATTGGTCGGGGCGGAGCACCGGCGATTGCTGCCGGTGTGCGTGTTGCTCGGCAGCATCTTCCTGGTCTGGGTCGATGTCGCCGCTCGCACGCTCATTGCTCCCGAAGACCTGCCCATCGGCGTCGCCACCGCTGCCATCGGCGGCTTGTTCTTCATCGGCCTCATGCGCCGCCGCTGACACACAGATCAAAACGGTGGGAGCGGGCTTGCTCGCGAAGAGGGTGTGTCAGACAGCATAAATGGCGACTGACACGCGCTCTTCGCGAGCAAGCCCGCTCCCACCGTTGATCTGTGTTGCCCGCAAGACCTGCGCCCCAATGTGGCGCACCCCTTCGCACCAATTCGCCAGACGCGATCCTTCATGGTGCGCCACCCGAACTTCGCAGCCGCTCTAATACGACATTTCCCTGCCTTTTTCCGACTGGGCACAGCCCTTGCAAAACAGCCTTCAGTAGTCCGCATCTGCCAACCAAGAAAACTCATAAGTTCATGGAGATCGCACAATGAAGCGTCGCAGCTTGATCAAGGCTTTCACACTTTCGGCAAGCATTGCCGCGATGGGCTTGACCTGGACCGTCCAGGCCGCCGAGACCATCAAGGTCGGTATTCTGCATTCGTTGTCCGGCACCATGGCGATCTCTGAAACGTCGCTCAAGGACATGGCGTTGATGACCATCGACGAGATCAACGCCAAGGGCGGTGTGAACGGCAAGCTGCTGGAACCGGTGGTGGTCGACCCGGCGTCGAACTGGCCGCTGTTCGCAGAAAAAGGCCGGCAGTTGCTGACCCAGGACAAGGTCGCCGTGGTATTCGGCTGCTGGACTTCCGTGTCGCGTAAATCGGTATTGCCGGTGTTCGAAGAACTCAACGGCCTGCTGTTCTACCCGGTGCAATATGAAGGCGAAGAGATGTCGCCAAACGTGTTCTACACCGGCGCCGCGCCGAACCAGCAGGCGATCCCGGCCGTGGAATACCTCATGAGCGAAGAAGGCGGCAGCGCCAAGCGCTACTTCCTGCTCGGCACCGACTACGTCTACCCGCGCACCACCAACAAGATCCTGCGTTCGTTCCTGCACTCCAAAGGCGTGGCAGACAAGGACATCGAAGAGGTCTACACCCCGTTCGGCCACAGCGACTATCAAACCATCGTGGCCAACATCAAAAAATTCTCGGCCGGTGGCAAGACAGCGGTCATCTCCACCGTCAACGGCGACTCCAACGTGCCGTTTTATAAAGAGCTGGCCAACCAGGGCCTGAAAGCCACCGATGTGCCGGTCGTGGCGTTCTCGGTCGGCGAAGAAGAATTGCGCGGTATCGACACCAAACCGCTGGTGGGCAACCTCGCGGCGTGGAACTACTTCGAGTCGGTGGAGAACCCGACGAACAAGAAATTCGTCGCCGACTGGAAAGCCTACGCGAAGAAACACAACCTGCCGGGCGCCGACAAAGCGGTGACCAACGACCCGATGGAGGCCACCTACGTCGGCATTCACATGTGGGCGCAAGCGGCCGAAAAAGCCAAATCCACCGACGTCGACAAAGTCCGCGAGGCCCTCGCCGGCCAGACCTTTGCCGCGCCGTCCGGTTACACCTTGACCATGGACAAGACCAACCACCACTTGCACAAACCGGTGATGATCGGCGAGATCCAGGCGGACGGTCAGTTCAACGTGGTATGGCAGACCGAAGGGCCGATCCGTGCCCAGCCGTGGAGCCCGTTCATTCCGGGTAACGACAAGAAGCCGGAGTATGCGGTGAAGAGCAACTAAGCCACTGGCACAACTCCTTTGTAGGAGCCGGCTTGCTGGCGATTGTCATCACGCGGTCTGCCTGATGGACCGCCATCGCCAGCAAGCCGGCTCCTACAGGGTCCGCGCATGACCAGGACATTTAACATGCCCACTGCCCTTTACCGAGTCATCCTCGCCATCGCATTTTTATTGCCGATGGCCGCGCATTCTGGCGACGCCGAAGACTTCGTCGCCGCCAATCCCGTGCAGCAAGCCAAACTTCTGGAAGCCTGGGCCGCGCAGCCCGATCCGGCCCGTATCGAACTGATCAACGCCCTGCAACAAGGCGAGTTGATCGTCGACGGCCAACCCAAAACCCTGCGCCTGAATAATCGCCTGCGGGGTCTGATCGACACCGCACTGGCCAGCCACCAGTTGCTCGCCGCCGACGCCAAAACCCGTCTGGCTGCCGCGCAGCAATTGCAGAAAAGCGCCAAACCGGCGCAGCTGAAATTCCTCGACCGGCAACTGGCGGGCGAACAGGACGAAAGCGCTCATGCAGCGCTGAGCCTGGCCCTGGCCAATCTGCAACTGGTGGACACCGACCCGGCCGTGCGCCTCGCCGCGGTGCGTCTGCTCGGTGAAACCGGCGACCCACTGGCCCGCACCCGCCTCGAAAGCCTGTTGCAATCAGGTGTCGAAGCGGACGCCACCGTGCGCACTGCCGCCGAAACCAGCCTGGCGCAAGTCAAACGCAAACTGTTGATCGGCGAAATGCTCGGCCAGGCCTTCAGCGGCATGTCCCTCGGTTCGATCCTGCTGCTCGCGGCGCTCGGCCTGGCGATCACGTTCGGCCTGCTCGGCGTGATCAACATGGCCCACGGCGAGATGCTGATGCTCGGCGCCTACTCGACGTACGTGGTGCAACTGATGTTCCAGCGCTTCGCCCCGCAGGCCATCGAGTTCTATCCGCTGATCGCATTGCCGGTGGCGTTTTTCGTCACTGCCGCGATCGGCATGGCCCTGGAACGCACGGTGATTCGCCACCTCTACGGCCGTCCGCTGGAAACCCTGCTCGCGACGTGGGGCATCAGCCTGATGCTGATTCAGCTTGTCCGATTGGTGTTCGGCGCGCAGAACGTTGAAGTGGCCAACCCGGCGTGGTTGTCCGGCGGGATCCAAGTGTTGCCAAACCTGGTGCTGCCGTACAACCGCATCGTGATCATCGCCTTCGCTCTGTTTGTGGTGGTGCTGACCTGGCTGCTGCTGAACAAGACACGCCTGGGCCTGAACGTGCGCGCCGTCACTCAGAATCGCAACATGGCCGCCTGCTGCGGCGTGCCGACCGGGCGTGTCGACATGCTTGCCTTCGGTCTCGGCTCGGGCATTGCCGGCCTTGGTGGCGTGGCCCTCAGCCAGATCGGCAACGTCGGCCCCGACCTCGGCCAGAGCTACATCATCGACTCGTTCCTGGTGGTGGTGCTCGGCGGTGTCGGCCAGTTGGCCGGCAGCGTGCTCGCCGCGTTCGGGCTGGGCATCGCCAACAAGATTCTCGAACCGCAGATCGGCGCCGTACTCGGCAAGATCCTGATCCTCGCGCTGATCATTCTGTTCATCCAGAAACGTCCGCAAGGCCTCTTCGCACTGAAAGGACGGGTGATCGACTGATGAACCAGCCCCTGATGCTCACGGCCACGCAAAAGGCCGGCCCCAAAGTCACGATCGCCGTCGGTGCGGTGATCCTTGTTCTGTTGCTGGCGTTGCCGTTGCTGTCACTGTTGTCGCCAGACAGTGCGTTGCACGTGTCGGCCTACACGTTGACGCTGGTGGGCAAGATTCTTTGTTACGCCATCGTCGCCCTGGCGCTGGATCTGGTCTGGGGTTACGCCGGCCTGCTGTCGCTTGGTCACGGATTATTCTTCGCCCTGGGCGGCTACGCCATGGGCATGTACCTGATGCGCCAGGCCTCGGGAGATGGTTTGCCAGCATTCATGACGTTCCTGTCGTGGACCGAATTGCCGTGGTACTGGACCGGCACCAGCAGTTTCCTCTGGTCGATGTGTCTGGTGGTATTGGCGCCAGGTTTGCTGGCGCTGGTGTTCGGGTTCTTTGCCTTCCGCTCGCGGATCAAAGGCGTGTATTTCTCGATCATGACCCAGGCCCTGACGTTCGCTGGAATGCTGTTGTTCTTCCGCAACGAAACCGGGTTCGGTGGCAACAACGGCTTCACCAATTTCCGCACCATTCTCGGCTTTGGCATCACCGAACCGGGCACCCGCGCGGTGCTGTTTTTCGCCACGGTGGTGTTGCTGGTGGCGAGCCTGTTCATCGGCTGGCGACTGGCGCAAAGCAAATTCGGTCGGGTGCTGACCGCCCTGCGCGATGCGGAAAACCGCCTGATGTTCTGCGGTTACGACCCTCGCGGTTTCAAGCTGTTTGTCTGGGTGTTGAGCGCGGTGTTGTGCGGTCTGGCCGGCGCGCTCTATGTGCCGCAGGTCGGCATCATCAACCCGAGTGAAATGTCGCCGACCAACTCCATCGAGGCCGCGGTGTGGGTTGCGCTCGGCGGACGCGGAACGCTGATCGGGCCGCTGCTGGGCGCCGGCGTGGTCAACGGCATGAAGAGCTGGTTCACCGTGGCGTTCCCGGAATACTGGCTGTTCTTCCTTGGCGCGCTGTTCATCGTCGTGACCTTGTACCTGCCCAAAGGTGTGATCGGCCTGCTGAAAAAAAGGGGTGAATCATGAGAGTGACTGCGACGGCTGAATTCATGCTCGAACCGGCGTTTTATCCACCGAATCCGAACAAGGACGCCGGCAGCAGCCGCGACGCCATCGGCCTCGGCCAACGCGTCGGCCCCGGCCTGGATACCCGCCACGGCACCATCCTGACCCTGGAAGACATCAGCGTCAGCTTCGATGGCTTCAAGGCGCTGAACGCGCTGAACCTGTACATCGGCGTCGGCGAATTGCGCTGCATCATTGGCCCCAACGGCGCGGGCAAGACCACGTTGATGGACGTGATCACCGGCAAGACCCGGCCCAGTCACGGCAAGGCCTGGTTCGGCGAAACCCTCGATCTGACGCAGATGAGCGAAGTGCAGATTGCCCAGGCCGGCATCGGCCGCAAGTTCCAGAAGCCGACGGTGTTCGAAGCGCTGAGCGTGTTCGAGAACCTGGAGCTGGCGCAGAAAACCGACAAGTCGGTGTGGGCCAGCCTGCGGGCTCGCTTGAGTGGCGAACAGAAGGATCGCATCAGCGAAGTGCTGGAGACCATCCGTCTGACCACCTCGGTCAATCGCCCGGCCGGCTTGTTGTCCCACGGTCAGAAGCAGTTTCTGGAGATCGGCATGTTGCTGGTGCAAGACCCGCAATTGCTGCTGCTCGACGAGCCGGTGGCGGGCATGACCGACGCCGAAACCGAGTTCACCGCCGAGCTGTTCAAAAGCCTGGCGGGCAAGCATTCGTTGATGGTGGTAGAGCACGACATGGGGTTTGTGGGCTCCATCGCCGACCATGTCACGGTGCTGCATCAGGGCAGCGTGCTGGCCGAAGGATCGCTGGAGCAGGTGCAGGAAAACGAGCGGGTGATCGAGGTGTATCTCGGTCGGTAGGATTGCGAACACAGCCTCCCCTGTAGGAGCCGGCTTGCTGGCGATAGCGGTGGGTCAGCGATATTTATGCTGGCTGATAGGCCGCCATCGCCAGCAAGCCGGTTCCTACAGGGGATTGAGAGGAATTTGAGAATGTTGCAAGTCGACAAGCTGCACCAGTACTACGGCGGTAGCCACATCCTGCGGGGCCTGTCGTTTGACGTGAAGGTCGGTGAAGTCACCTGCCTGCTCGGGCGCAACGGCGTGGGCAAGACCACCCTGCTCAAATGCCTGATGGGTTTACTGCCGGCCAAAGAAGGCGCGGTGAACTGGGAAGGCAAACCGATCACCACGTTCAAGCCACACCAGCGGGTACACGCCGGAATCGCTTACGTGCCTCAGGGCCGGGAGATCTTCGGCCGGTTGACCGTGGAAGAAAACCTGCTGATGGGCCTGTCGCGGTTTCCTGGCAGTGAAGCGAAGGAAGTTCCGGCCTTCATCTACGAGCTGTTCCCGGTGCTGTTGCAAATGAAGCAACGGCGTGGCGGTGACTTGTCCGGTGGCCAACAGCAGCAGTTGGCGATTGGCCGGGCATTGGCCAGCCGACCACGGCTGCTGATCCTCGACGAACCCACCGAAGGCATCCAGCCGTCGGTGATCAAGGAAATCGGCGCGGTGATCAAGAAGCTCGCGGCACGGGGCGACATGGCGATTCTGCTGGTGGAGCAGTTCTACGATTTCGCCGCCGAACTGGCCGATCAATACCTGGTGATGTCACGCGGAGAGATCGTGCAGCAGGGTCGCGGAGAAAATATGGAAGCCGAGGGTGTACGCGGTCTGGTTACGATCTAATCTGCAGCGTCCTGACGAAAACTGAAAACCATGAATTTACCTGCCCACACCACGCTGTTCACGCCTAGCTGGCATGCAGAGCTGGAGCTGGGCTATGCCCGATTCGGCGACAGCACGCGCCCGGTTCAGCGCCGGCACAAAGGTCCGTTGCGGGTGCAGAAGCATCTGTATGCCGAAGGGCCCGAAGTGTGCCAGCACATCATCGTGCATCCGCCCGGCGGGATTGCCGGCGGCGACCGGCTCGATATCAGCGCCAGCGTCGGCCGCGGGGCGTGGGCGCAAATTACCAGCCCCGGCGCGGCCAAGTGGTACCGCGCGGCCGGGCCGGCTTATCAGAAACTTGATCTGAAAGTAGCCAGCGGCGCGACACTGGAGTGGCTGCCGCAAGAGACGATTATCTTCAGCGCCGCCCAGGCCGAGCTCAGTACGTCCATTGATCTTGAAGGCGATGCGCGGTTGTTCTACTGGGACGTCGTCGCACTGGGCCGCCCGGCCAGTGGCGAGCGTTTTGACCTCGGGCATTTTCAGGCGCAGCTGGATATCCGTCGCAACGGCCAGTTGCTCTGGCACGAACGCCAGCGCATTGTCGGGGATGACGGTTTGCTCGATTCGCCGATTGGCCTGGATGGGCAGCCGGTGTTTGCGACGTTGCTGGTAACGGGGGAGATTGATAGTGAGTTGCTGGAGAAATGCCGCTCGCTGCCCCACGATGTGCGCGGGGATTTGACGCAGTTGCCGGGGTTGATCATTGCCCGATGTCTGGCCAGTGAAGCGCTGTTGGCGCGCGCCTGGATGATCGACTTGTGGAGATTGCTCCGGCCTGCGTTGCTTGGCCGAGAAGCAGCCCCCCCCAGAATATGGAGCACCTGAACACCACAACCTGTAGGAGCCGGCTTGCTGGCGATAGCGTCGGCACATTCGACAGATCAGGCGCCTGACAGACCGCTATCGCCAGCAAGCCGGCTCCTACAAGTACGTGTTTACAGTTCCGATTTTTTTTACTGCCCGGATGGATTGCAAACGATGGACCTGACCCCACGCGAAAAAGACAAGCTGCTGATTTTCACCGCCGGCCTCGTCGCCGAACGGCGTTTGGCGCGCGGCGTGAAACTCAATTACCCGGAAGCGATGGCCTACATCTCCGCGGCGCTGCTCGAGGGCGCCCGTGACGGCCAGACCGTGGCCGAGCTGATGCATTTCGGCACCACCCTGCTCAGCCGCGAACAAGTGATGGAAGGCATCCCGGAGATGATCCCGGAGATCCAGGTCGAGGCCACCTTCCCCGATGGCACCAAACTGGTCACCGTCCACCAACCCATCGCCTGAGGCCGCGCCATGACTTATCACATCCGCGATGCGGTGCACGCCGACCTGCCGGCGATACGCGACATCTACAACGACGCCGTGCTCAACACCACGGCGATCTGGAACGAACAGGCCGTCGACCTCGGTAACCGTCAAGCCTGGTTCAGCGCCCGACAAGCCCAGAACTATCCGATCCTGGTGATCGTCGACGGCGATAACAGCGTACTCGGCTACGCTTCATTTGGTGACTGGCGACCGTTCGATGGTTTTCGCCACACCGTCGAGCACTCGGTCTATGTGCGCAGCGATCAGCGCGGCAATGGCCTCGGCCCGCAATTGATGGACGTGCTGATCGAACGTGCCAAAGGCTGCGACAAGCATGTGATGGTCGCTGCCATCGAAAGCGGCAATGCCGCTTCCATCCGCCTGCATGAACGCGTCGGTTTCGTGACCACCGGGCAAATGCCTCAGGTGGGCACCAAGTTCGGCCGCTGGCTGGACCTGACCTTCATGCAACTGACCCTCAACCCTGGCGCCGAACCGCCGCCCGTCAGCAAGGAGTAACGCCCGATGAACGCCGCTCAACTGCGACGCGTCAATGTTGAAAGCTTCGCGCACTATCGCCAGGGTTTGATTGATCTGCTGCTCGACGCCGTGGGCTATGGCGCCAGTGTCGGCTTCATGGCCGATCTGGATGCCACTCAAGCCCGCGCCTATTTCGATGAAGTCCAGGACAACCTGAACAAGGGCAACGTACTGCTGTGGGTGGTGGTCAAGGACGAACAGGTGCAGGCCAGCGTGCAACTGACCCTGTGTCAGAAAGCCAACGGGCTGAACCGTGCCGAAGTGCAGAAACTGCTGGTGCGTGAACACGCGCGCCGTCGCGGATTGGGCCAACAGTTGATGAGCGCTTTGGAACAGGCCGCGCTCCAGCACAAGCGCGGCATGCTCTACCTCGACACCGAAGCCGGCTCCCCCGCCGAGGATTTCTACAAGGCACTGGGTTACACCCGCGCCGGCGAAATTCCCGACTACGCCTGCGACCCGAGCGGCCGCTACAAGCCGACCGCCCTCTATTACAAGATTCTCCAGAGAGCCCATTGATGATTCCAGGTGAATTCCAGATCCAGCCCGGCGACATTGAGCTAAACGTCGGCCGTCGCACCGTCAGCCTGAAAGTGGCCAACAGCGGCGACCGGCCGATCCAGGTCGGCTCGCACTACCACTTTTTCGAAACCAACGACGCCCTCACTTTCGACCGCGCCGCCAGCCGCGGCATGCGCCTGAACATCCCCGCCGGCACCGCCGTGCGTTTCGAACCGGGGCAGAGCCGAGAGGTCGAGTTGGTTGACCTGGCCGGGCATCGCCGGGTGTTCGGGTTTGCCGGGCGGATCATGGGTGACCTTTAAGTCATTCAGCGCCAGTACCGGCCCCATCGCCAGCAAGCCGGCTCCTGCAGGATCGAACTCCAACGCGGAAAAACCGGTGAAATGCGTCCCCTGCAGGAGCCGGCTTGCTGGCGATTAGCGAGCAACGCGAGCGGTCTCAAAATCAATTGAATCCCAAGGCATGCCCATGAAAATCTCAAGACAAGCCTACGCCGACATGTTCGGCCCCACCGTCGGTGACAAGGTCCGCCTGGCCGACACCGAACTGTGGATCGAGGTCGAAAAAGACTTCACCACCTATGGCGAAGAAGTGAAATTCGGCGGCGGCAAAGTCATCCGCGACGGCCAGGGCCAGAGCCAGCTATTGGCCGCCGAAGTCGTCGATACCGTGATCACCAACGCGCTGATCATCGATCACTGGGGCATCGTCAAAGCCGACGTCGGCCTCAAGGACGGGCGCATCGCCGGCATCGGCAAGGCGGGCAATCCGGATGTGCAGCCCAACGTCACCATCGCCATCGGCGCCAGCACTGAAGTCATCGCCGGCGAAGGCATGATCCTCACCGCCGGCGGCATCGACACGCACATCCACTTCATCTGCCCGCAGCAGATCGAAGAAGCCCTGATGAGCGGTGTCACCACGATGATCGGCGGCGGCACCGGCCCGGCCACCGGGACCAACGCCACCACGTGCACCTCCGGCCCATGGCACCTGGCGCGGATGCTTCAAGCGGCAGACGCCTTCCCGATGAACATCGGCCTGACGGGCAAGGGCAACGCCAGCCTGCCGGAGCCGTTGATCGAACAGGTCAAGGCCGGTGCCATCGGTCTCAAGTTGCACGAAGACTGGGGCACCACACCCGCGAGTATCGACAATTGCCTCAGCGTTGCCGATCAGTACGACGTGCAGGTGGCGATCCACACCGACACCCTCAACGAGTCGGGTTTCGTCGAAACCACCCTCGCCGCTTTCAAGGGTCGCACCATCCACACCTATCACACCGAAGGCGCGGGCGGCGGCCACGCCCCGGACATCATCAAGGCCTGCGGGTTTGCCAACGTGCTGCCGAGCTCGACCAATCCGACCCGGCCGTTCACCCGCAACACGATCGACGAACACCTCGACATGCTGATGGTCTGCCACCACCTGGACCCGAGCATTGCCGAAGACGTGGCCTTCGCCGAAAGCCGCATTCGTCGTGAAACCATCGCCGCCGAAGACATCCTCCACGACCTCGGCGCGTTCTCGATGATCAGCTCCGACAGCCAGGCCATGGGCCGCGTCGGTGAAGTCATCACGCGCACCTGGCAGACCGCCGACAAGATGAAAAAGCAACGCGGCCCACTGCCGGGAGATGGCGAAAACAACGACAATTTCCGCGCCAAACGCTACATCGCCAAGTACACGATCAACCCTGCGATCACCCACGGCATCAGTCATGAGGTGGGTTCGATCGAAGTTGGAAAGTGGGCGGATCTGGTGCTCTGGCGCCCGGCGTTCTTCGGGGTCAAACCAACGCTGATCCTCAAGGGCGGCGCCATTGCCGCCAGCCTGATGGGCGATGCCAATGCCTCGATTCCGACACCGCAGCCGGTGCATTACCGTCCGATGTTCGCCAGCTACGGCGGCTCGCTGCATGCCACCAGTCTGACGTTTATCAGCCAGGCTGCGCAGGAGGCCGGTCTGCCTGAAGCCCTGGGTTTGAAGAAGAAAATCGCGGTGGTCAAAGGGTGCCGCGAGGTGCAGAAAACCGATCTGATCCACAACGACTACCTGCCGGACATTGATGTCGATCCGCAGACCTATCAGGTCAAGGCCGACGGCGTATTGCTGTGGTGCGAGCCGGCGGACGTGCTGCCGATGGCCCAGCGGTATTTTCTGTTTTGAGATTCGCCAAGGCATAAAAAACCGGCACGAAGGGCATCATTCTTCGTGCCGGGATTGCTGTTTGTCTATGTACTCAGTTGCCAGGTTCGACCGTAGAGGGAATCTCCAGCCTTTGCAGCTTCGCCCGATCCATCGCCTGTTGGGTCAGGGTTTTAAGCAGTGTCTTCATCTCGTTATAGATCAAGTCCAGCTCGGCGGAATAGGCCTCGTGAGTCATGATCTGTCCTGGGGCAATCTCGCTTTCCGGTTTACCCAGCTCTGCGGCGAGTACCCTCAGCTCCTCTTTCAGGCCGGCCTTTGCCTCAAGCGAAAGATCCTGTTCGGTCGCGCGCTTGTCAAGCGCCATGAAAAACTCCGTCGTCGCATCGATTCGACGCCTGAACACCTTGAACGCGCGACGATTCGAGCCCTGGACGTAAGACTCCCAGAATGGCTGTTCAACGATGGAATCACGCAGCAAATCGCCGGCCTCCAGATCCAGTACCCGCCGATAGGCATCTTCGATCATCTCAGACGTGACGCCCGTGTACGTGCGGAACTGCAGATCACGGGATTGCCAGGGCAGATCCAGTCGCTCGGCCAGGTCCGTCATGTAGCCCAGATGTACCTGGACCTCATCGATGGTCCCCGTAACATGGCCATTGGCATCGACCACCATGTAATCCTCACCGTCCGCCAGTCGACCGGCGATCACTTGGTGGGCAATCCGGCTCAACTCATCCAGACGGGATTTGCCTCTGGCAAGCTGCACCAGTTCAGCCTCCACCAGGCCTGGACTCCCCAGCGCATAGGCTTCGTGGATCAGCACTTCCACACCCATTGAATTGAACAACTGGGCCCCGGCATCCACACAGTTGGTAGCCTCGTCCCTGCCCATGACAAAAAGGTTGCGCCGCAACTCACTGTCCTTGGACATCGCTTCCAGCATTCGCCAGACCTTGCTCGTCATGTCCACTCTGAATGCGTTGTCGTTTTGGAAATGGCTGGACTCAGTGAGCTTCCTGATCTTATTGAAAAAAGACACCGAACCGAATTCGTCCTCGACACTGTTCCATATCGCCTGTTTGGCGACCCAATCCGATCGCGTCAGGCCTTCCTCCCAATCAAGGCTGTCGCGCACACCACGAGGCGGATACGGACGATCGGGGTCCAGGCCCACGGACCTGATGTAGTTTCTGAGCGTGTTCAGAGTATCGGCCGACATCCACTGCCGTTCCCGGCTCACTACCGTCCGAGCCAACATCTCCGCCCCGACAGAGCCGGGCGTAGCCCGAGGGATGACCGTCAGTTCATTGCGTTGAAGATTCAAGTAAAAATGCCGGAATCGGGGTTGAGAAAACAATCCGTCCGGCCAGGTATCAATACCCGTCTCACCCAGCAATACCGTATGCAGCAGGCGCATGCCGCCGATATCCGGCACTCGACCCAGCGGGTTTCCCTGAAGATCCAGACTTTGAAGCCGGGTAAGCCATCTCAAATACGTAGCGCCCTGCGCATCCAGCACAATCCGGTTATCGCCGAGGAACAACTCCGTCAGCCCTACCATTCGTCCCACCGAAGGAGGAAATTGCGTGAGCCGGTTGCGGGTGAGATTCAGCGAACGCAGGCGCGGAAAATGATCAAGAAAGGTGATGTGTGCGTCGGTCATCTCAGTGCCCAGCAAGTTCAGGCTGGTCACGTGCTGAAAATCGGCTTCCAGAGGGGGCATGGTTCCCAAGTGTCGTCCCATGGGCATATTACTGAGGTCAAGCACTGTTCCCTGCAGAGTCTCGAAAGAGTCCACATGCCTGGGCCCGGTTTGCTGCCAGCACTGACGAATGGCCTTGTAAAGTGAGTTTCTGGACTGCCATTCGGCAACGCCGGCAGGGCTGAACCTGTACGCTTCGGTCGGCGAATTCAGCCAGCGCTGGAAGTTGGTATTGAGGCGGTTGAATTCCGCTTCCAGCGCACTGGCCCGCAGCTCCGGGTCATCCTCGTTGCCGCCACCGTCCAGATAAGCCTGGGCTTGCTCTTCCGTCCAGCCCGGCCGCACGCTCCTGACGCGTTCCTGCAACGTCAGGCGACCGGTGAGCCGTCGAATGCCTTGAGGAAGAGGCATTCCACCGAACAGCTTCATCGTCTCGGGATCATAGGCAGGCTTGCGCAGGGGGCTGTCCGCCAGCATCGGGCGAAGCTGGTCACGCGCCAAGGGTGCATTTTGAACGGTGTGCTTGAGTGTCGCGCCTTGATTGATTTCAAAACCCAGTGCTTTGCGTTCAGCGTCAGGCAGGGCATGCAATACCGAAGAAAACAGGTCATCGGAGCCGTGCAGATGGTTGTCCTCGGCATCCCGCGCTTCATAACCGTTTTCCGTGCTGACCAGGACTTTGCGCACATCCGCTTCTTCTGGGCCAATGCTGTCGCGCACACGGCCAGTGAAAGAATGCTCGCGAATCTCGATGCGCACCTCCTGCGGCCAGTTCGGCAAGCTTTCCAGGCTATGCAATGCCAGCCTTTCCGTATCCAGCGCCTGCAGAGAATCAAGGAACAACCCTTCATAGGCACGCGACAGACGCACCTCCAGCGAGGCGGCGCGCGCCTGTTGCCTGAGGTGCAAGCCAATACGCTTTTGCTCGGCCAGCACTCGCAAGTCAGCCGGATCAGCGGCGCTCAGTAACTCCTCTGCCATGTTGGCGGGCAATTGTGCAAAGGCGTCCTGAAGCGTCCTGGCGTCGGCAATGTTCGACTGGGCGTTCTCAGGCAGTTTCCCCATTTCCGCCCACACCTTGAACCGGTTGATAGTGTCGACCAGCAACGCGGGCGGCGCTTCGTTTTCGACATGCAGCCGACGCAACACATCTTCTTCGATACCACTGGCGATACGGATGCGTTCAAGCATTGCATCATCGAACGCTTCTGACTTCGTCCCCAGCCCACGCATGAGCTCGGCCGAGGTCCACTCGACAGGGCGGTCGAGTTCGGTGTGCCAGGTTCCGGCGCCATCGTGGTCAAGCTTTGGCTGGTAAGCTGTTGGCCGGTCCGGATGCTGCATCCTTGGCTCGCCGGTCAGTGGATCGTCCTGCACCGCGAAATATTTGCCGTCGCGCGGCAGCAACGCCTTATCGCCGTGCACGTGAAGGCCTCGCTCGTTGGGCGTCGAGTCGGCACTCAAACTGACTTGATGCTCGTACGGGCTCAAGTCCGGGTTCCAGAGGCGGGTCTTGCCGTCAGCGAGTACGACCGGTTTCAACTGATCGACAAAAGGCGAGGGCTTGACCGCAGCTGCCACTCCCGTCGGTAAAACATGGCCTGCAAACATGATCGCCAGCTGTGCTGCATTGATTAAGACGCCGGTGAGGTGTGCGGCCGCTTCCTCCTTGTCGCCCTTGCTCCAGTCCTCGATGCCCTCCATGGTTTCAAGCAGCATTTGCCCGACCATGATGCTCAACACGGCCTCCCCCAGCCCCGGCACCAGCATCGCGCCGAAGTTAAACACGTTCCAGCCGGTATTCAGGTAGCTCGTCAGTCGCTTCCAGCGAGCGTCAGCATCTTCATCACCCGTGGGAACGGCAATGTGCCGCGCATCGGCGATAGCCTTGTCACAGCGCCATCGACTGAGCAGAGGCCAGAGTTCGCCGTCAATCACGTTGGTGATCGGTTCCGCATCAGGGTTTTCCACTGCGGTTTCCCGCCACCACGGGCTCATGCTCAACGGTTCACGCTGGTGCCAGGTAAACGTGGTGAAGCGCTCCCTGACGCGAGCGAAAAACCTGCCCTTGTCTTTTTGCGGCACGAAGCGGCTGAAAAACTGTTGATAGTCCGAAGAGCGCAGCTGGCTCGTCAGCTCCTTCATGAAATCGGTGAAGGATTTATATTCCTTGAGAGGGTGTTCGGGATCGTCGGGCACATAAGCGATCAGGGCACCGTCGAGCCGACTTTGATTATCGATATCTTCGCGGCGCAGCATCTCATCGACGGCACCGCTGGGACCGTTGGCAAAAAAGGCTTTGAGAAACTTGAACTGGTCAAATTCCTGCCCGGGCAAAATGACCAGTTTGCGTGCCCAATCCATCATTACTCGTTGATGTGCCGGCTCCAGGGCGTCGTAAATCTTTTTGATTTTCGTCGGATCTGCCACGGCACTGAACAACACGATACCCGACAGTTTCACGCCCATAAGGGACAGTCGATGAGACTGTAACGGGCGTTTGCCCATCGTGATGTTTGTCTGGTTGTCTCGCAGTTGCTGCAACTTGCCGTACGCATAAGAAGTGATATCGCCCTTCAAATAGGCAATCAGCGCCGACTCATTGAACGCAGCTTTTTCGGTCCCGATGAAGTGTTGCTCGAGTGAGGCCTTTGCACCTGCCGCCGCAGGGGCCAGCAACCCTGTGAGGTGTCGCTGATATTGCGCACCGAGATCCAGATCCCGGCAAAGGCTCGCAAAACGCTCGATGGTCAGCGGATGGCGCTTCGGGGCTCCTTCGGTGTCAGTGATGAAAATGCCGGAGCCATCCCGAAAGGCGCCGGCGCGGGTTTCAGAGTCCTCGAAGTTATGGAGCGCGGCTTCCAGCAGAGATGACTCCCTGAGCCGGCTGGCATTGTTATCGATGCCAAACCCCAGGAGGGCTGGAATATAAAGCCGTACCGACGTCGCATGAACATCCAGTTCCAGATTCAGCTTTTCTTTCAGCGCCTGAACCAGCAAGGGTTCAGCGAACCGGGAGATGTCCTTTTGTAAATCGCCCAGAGTTCGATCCAGGTGGTCTTGCAATCGCCAGCGCTCACTCATGAGTTCGTTGAGGTATTGACGATCGATAGCGCTCGCCTTGATGTACCACTCGGGGAATTCGGGCTTCAGACCCGGCGTTGACACACGCTTTGATATGGACGGATTTTTTATGGATGCAGGAACTTTGGTTGCAAAGTAATTCAAATAAACATTGGTACTTTCAGTTACCTCTTGAGCAACATCGGAAACAGGTCCTCCTGACAATTCATTCATTGCGCATGTATCCCTATGCGTTTGAGAAGAACGTCTAGCTTATTCACTACCTGAAAAAACAAAAGGTTAAATAACTGTTGGAAAACAGCGATAAAACAATCAACCCCTCCAAACTTGCGAATCTAAAAAACAATTAAATACCGCCCGCAACATTCGCAAGCCTGATCCGGCTTGTCAGGGGTGGTTTTTACCCGTCTGCAAAGGAGCTAAGATGCCAAGACTTTCCAGCCAGGTAACAGCCATGCGCTTATCCGAATTCATCAGGCAACACGTGGACCGTATCGTCGATGAATGGGAACAGTTCGCCAGAACGATCACCCCGGCCGCCGAGCACATGGACCGAGTGGCGTTACGCGACCATGCCACGGAGATTCTGTTGGCGGCAGCGCGGGACATGACCACCGCGCAAACCGCCAGCGAACAACAGGCCAAGGCCAAGGGCGAAGGCCCGGAGAAAACCCCGAGCCTGGACGAGGCCGGTGCCAGCCATGGCGAATTGAGGCACACCGTGGGCTTTGACCTGGTGCAGATGACCAGCGAATTTCGCCATTTGCGCGCCTGTGTGATTCGGTTGTGGGTCGATAGCCTGAAGTCGCCGGACCTGGCTTATTTTCAGGACATGATTCGTTTCAACGAGGCGATTGACGAAGCCCTCGCCGAGTCCACCGCGGCTTATGCCGAACAGGTCAACCACTCAAGGGATCTGTTTCTGGCGATCCTCGGGCATGACCTGCGCGCGCCTTTGCAGGCCGTGACCATGTCCACCGAACTGCTGCTGCGCAAAACAACGCTTGAAGGCGATGCGCTGGCCTGCGCGAACAACATCAAGCGTGGCGCGCGGCACATGGCGGTGATGGTCAGTGATTTGCTGGAGCTGGTGCGCAGTCGCCTGGGCAAGAACCTGCCGATCGAACCGGCACCGATGGACCTGGCCGATGCGGTGCACAGGGCGATAGCCGAAGCCTGTGCCGGCAACCCGGAGTGCGATCCAACCCTGAAAATAGAGGGTGATACGCGAGGTGTCTGGGATGGCGGACGCCTGAGTCAGTTGCTGCAAAACCTGATCGGCAACGCGTTGCAGCATGGCTCGAACAAACAGGATGTCACGGTCACCCTGAGCGGCGAACCCGATGCCGTTCGCCTCTCGGTGCATAACTACGGCATACCGATTCCAGAGGACGCGATTGGCACGATTTTCGATCCCCTGGTGCGCAGCGCCGACGAAGAACTCGGCGCCCCCTCCACCAGCCTTGGCCTGGGATTGTTTATTGTCAAGGAAGTGGTGAATGCACACGGTGGAACGATTGAAGTCAGCTCGAATGAAGCTGACGGGACGTTGTTTACGGTGGTGTTGCCCAGATAGACCGCCGTGCACGGTGATGAACTGTAGGAGCCGGCTTGCTGGCGATGGGGGCAACGCGGTCTGTCTGACTCACCGCATCATCGTTCATCGCCAGCAAGCCGGCTCCTACAGGATTCGAATTGGCTTCAGCTATTCGACCACCAACCGCCCCAACCGCTGCCTGAGCATTCGGTTCTCGGCCCGCAGTTGCCGGACTTCCTCAAGCAGGTCCAGCGCCAGGGCGACGCCTTCCCACTCCAGCTCCAGATCGTGCCGCAACTTGGCGGCACGCTTGGCCAATACCAGCTCGTAATCGGTGAAGCGCCAATCCTTGGGCTGCTTGCCCTGAGGTTCGAGGATGCCGTGCTCGACGATTTCGATCACGTAGACGTCCGACAATTCGGTCGCCTCACAGAATTCTGCCATGTCCAGTTGAACGATCAGGGGGTTGCTCATGATGGGCTACTCCTTCTCTTGGATCAGAAGTTTTCTCTTGGGTTGAAAGCCGCTTTTTTGGCCAGCTCCTGCCACAACGCCTTCACTTCATCGTCCGAGGCTTTAGGCATGACAGCCTTGAGTTGTACGAACAGATAACCCCGATGGCCGGCCTTGTTCAGCAAACCGTGGCCCTTGGCGCGCATGCGCTGGCCGTTCTGGCTGCCGGCCGGGACCTTGAGGTTGATCTTGCCTGTCAGTGTAGGCACAGCCACTTCGGCGCCCAGCGCCAATTCCCATGGCGCCAGCGGCAGAGTGATGATCAGGTTCTCGCCTTCGACATCGAATTTCGGGTGCGGCGCAAACCGGATGGTCAGGTACAGATCGCCATTGGCCCCGCCGCCGACGCCCGGCGCGCCCTGCCCCTTGAGGCGGATGCGTTCGCCGTCGGTGACGCCGGCCGGGATCTTCACATTCAGGCTTTTGCTGGTGTTGCTGACGTGCTGGCCCGCCGCGTTGTACTGCGGCACCTGAAAGGTGACCTTCTTCGATTCGTTCGAGAGGGTTTCTTCCAGAAAAATCCCTAATTCCATTTCCACGTCTTGCCCTCGACGTCCGGCACTGCGACGCGACTCTCCCGCACCAAAACCGGGGCCACGGTTACCGAAGATCGAACTGAAAAAGTCCGAAAAATCGCCCGAGTCCTGACCACCGCCAAATCCACCGGCACCACGGCCCTGCCAACCCGGCGGGCCCTGGAACGGTTGGCCGTGCTGACCGTATTTGCGCAAGTCGTCGTATTCGGCGCGCTTGTCGGCGCTTTTCAGCGCTTCATAGGCTTCCGAGGCGTCCTTGAACTTGGACTCGGCGTCCTTTTCCTTGCTGACGTCCGGGTGGTATTTGCGCGCCAGCTTGCGATAAGCCGCTTTAATCGTCTTATCGTCCGCGGTCGGTTCCACACCGAGAATCTTGTAATAGTCTTTGAAGTCCATCGTGGGAATCACCATCCATTATCAAAATCGCGCCACCTGCCTCAGCATGCTCTTTTTTGCCGCACGAGGGTTGACCGATCTCAAGTGTTGACCGGGCAGCGCACCAGAAGTTTATCGGCAGCAGAAGACAGTTCTTGCGACCGTCCGATGGCTGCCAGGCTCAATGCAGACAAGTTTGGGGCATCTTTCCAGCTTATCAAGGCGCTATTGGCTGAGATTTAGCGGATAGTCGGCCTTCGAATCTGCGCCGCACTGACATACACTGCGCGGCCGTTTTTTAACCGGAACCTGAAAGACATGAAAAACGCATCTCCAGCCCGTGCCTGTGGTATCGACTTCGGCACGTCCAACTCCACCGTCGGCTGGCTGCGCCCCGGCATGGAAACGCTGATTGCGCTGGAGGACGACAAGATCACCCTGCCCTCGGTGGTTTTCTTCAACATGGAAGAACGCCGCCCGGTGTACGGCCGGCTGGCGCTGCACGAGTACCTGGAAGGCTACGAAGGCCGGTTGATGCGCTCGCTCAAGAGCCTGCTGGGTTCCAAGCTGATCAAGCACGACACCAGCGTGCTCGGCACGGCGATGCCGTTCAAGGACCTGCTCGGGCTGTTCATCGGCCAATTGAAGAAACGCGCCGAAACAGCCGCCGGTCGCGAATTCGACGAAGTGGTGCTGGGTCGTCCTGTGTTTTTCGTCGATGACGACGAAATGGCTGACCAGGAAGCGGAAAACACTTTGGTGGACGTGGCCCGCGCCATCGGCTTCAAGGATGTGTCGTTCCAGTACGAGCCGATTGCGGCGGCGTTCGACTATGAGTCGACCATCGAAAAGGAAGAGCTGGTACTGATCGTCGACATCGGCGGTGGTACGTCGGACTTCTCGCTGGTGCGCCTGTCGCCCGAGCGCCGCAACCACGACAACCGTCACGATGACATCCTCGCCACCGGCGGCGTGCACATCGGCGGGACCGATTTCGACAAGCAGCTGAGCCTGCAAGGCCTGATGCCGCTGTTCGGCTACGGCAGCCGCATGAAGAGTGGCGCCTACATGCCGACCAGCCACCACATGAACCTGGCGACCTGGCACACGATCAACTCGGTGTACTCGCAGAAGTCGACCCTGGCCCTGGGCAGCATGCGCTACGACATCGAAGACACCGGCGGTATCGACCGTCTGTTCAAGCTGATCGAGCAACGCGCCGGGCACTGGCTGGCGATGGAAGTGGAAGAAACCAAGATCCAGCTGACCCACGCCGACAGCCGTCATGTGCCGCTGGACCGCATCGAGCCGGGCCTGAGCGTGGAGCTGAGCCGGGCGCTGTTCGAATCGGCCATCGACAACCTGCTGGAGCGCGTGCGCAACAGCGTGACCCAACTGCTGAACGACGCCAACGTGCGGGTCGATCAGGTGGATACGGTGTTCTTCACTGGCGGCTCGAGCGGGATTCCGGCGTTGCGCAACAGCGTGTCGGCGATGTTGCCGAATGCGCGGCATGTGGAAGGGAACATCTTCGGCAGCATCGGCAGCGGCCTGGCGATCGAAGCGGCCAAGCGTTACGGCCCGATGGACTGATCCAGAACCGGGTCGCGTCCATCGCTGGCAAGCCAGCTCCTACAGGGTATGCGTTGCTCTTGTCGGAGCTGGCTTGCCAGCGATGGCGTCAGAACAGGCGACACATTCCCTGGATCAAACCATCCCCACCTGCTTCAACTCACTCTTCAGATACGCGTAATAAATCGGCCCCGCCACCACTCCCGGCAGGCCGAACGCGGCCTCGAACACCAGCATTGCCAGCAGCAACTCCCACGACTTGGCACTGATCTGCCCGCCGACAATGCGCGCGTTGAGGAAGTATTCGAGCTTGTGGATAACGATCAGATAACCCAGGGCCGCCACCGCGACCCAGATCGACAGCGACAAACCGACGATGGTGATCAGCGTATTCGACATCAGGTTGCCGATCACCGGCAGCAGGCCGAGCAGGAAGGTCAGCACGATCAGGGTCTTGGTCAGCGGCAGCTTGATGCCGAACATCGGCAGGACCACCGCCAGGAAAATCCCGGTGAAGAAGGTGTTGAGCAGGGAAATCTTGATCTGGGCGAACACGATGTTGCGGAAGGCCTGCACCAGCAGGTGCAAACGATCGAACAGTGCGGCGGCCAGCGGCTTGCGCTTGGTCACGTCCGGCACACGTTGCAGGGCAATGATCGCCCCCAGCACCATACCGATCAGCAGCGTCACGAACATGTGCGCCGCGTCTTTGCCGACCAGCTGCAAGTCGCTGAGGTGTTTGCTCACCCACTCGCCGATGGCCACGCGGAACTCGGCGGCGCTGGCGGGCAGGTAGGCGTCGATGAACGGCGGCAGTTGCCCGCGCGCACGGTCGACCACGCCCATGAATTTATCGAGGGAAGCCCCGGGGTTTTCCGCTTCATGCAGCAGGAAGCTGATGGCCCCGGCAAAGACCAGCGCCAGCACACTCACCACCAGCGTCCCCAGCAACGCCACCGCCAGCCAGCGCGCACGCCGACCTTCGATCAGCCGCTGCAATTGCGGGGTAAGCATGTTGACCAGTTCGAACACCAGCAAACCGGCGAGCAGGCTCGGCAGCAAGCGCAGCGGAATCACCAGCAGCAAACCACCAAAGATGATGACCCAACTGATCAGCAGCAAAACTTGGCGTTGAGAAAACGTTGGCATACAGCCTCAAAACGAGCGGCGTAAAAGGATTGGCAGTCTGCCAGCGTTCGGGTGTCAGCACTAGGGATTGTGTGGGGCGACCTTGGTCGGGGGCTCGGGCGTTTTTTTTGCAGTGCCCTTGCCGACCTCATCGCGAGCAAGCCCGCTCCCACAGTGGAACTGTGCACGCTGGACAAATGTGGGAGCGGGCTTACTCGCGAAGAGGCCCTGACAGCCGCCACCTATCCCCAATGTTTATTTCTTCTTCAGGCAATCACTCATGAACGCCTTGCGCTCATCACCCTTGAGGGCTTTGGTCGCCGCATCGGCATTACAGGTTTTCATCTTCTCTTGTTGAGGGGTCAAGGCTTTCGCGTCATTGGCGGCTGGCGCGGCTTTAAGGCAGGTGCTCATGAAGGCTTTGCGCTCATCGCCCTTGAGGCTCTTCGCGGTAGCGTCGGCATTGCAGGTGGTCATCTTGTTCTGTTGGGCAGTGGCGGCGAAGCCTTGGGAACACAGCAGCAAACCGATCATCAACAAAGGGACACGCAACATCTTCATGGAGTTTTCTCCTTGTTGCCGCACCGAGGGGCACGGCCTCGCTCTGGAGTGTAGACAAAGCCTGTTACACCTTCCTGTTCTCGAGATGGCTGCGTCGATACTGTTCCGGCGTGCACCCGGCCTGACGTTGAAACATCGCGATGAACGCCGAACCGGTGCTGTAACCCATGTCGAAAGCGATCTCCTGAATGCTGCGGTGACTGTCGAGTGCCTCGATCGCAGCCAGAAAGCGCAAGCGCTGCCGCCACTCGCCGAAACTCATACCCAATTCGCGCACAAACTGCCGCGCCAGCGTGCGCTCGCTGACGTGGATCTGCGTAGCCCACGCCGACAGCGGCCGGTTATCCCCGGGCTCGGCCTGCAAGGCTTCCAGTATGCCGAGCAGCCCGGGGCTGCTGGCGTAGGGCAAGTAGCACTGGTGAACGGGCGCCTGTTGCAGCTGATCCACCAGCACCTGGGCCAGGCGCTTGTCCGCAGCCTGTTCGGGAATTTTCACATCACGAGCGGCGAAGTCCTTGAGGATCGCTTTGAGAATGTCGCTGATTGCCAACGTGCAGGCCTGCGGTGGCAGTTCCTGGCAAAGCGACGGCGCGAGGCAGACCGCGCGGTAGTTGATCGGCTGATTGCTGTAAAAACTGTGCTCGATCTGCGGCGGCACCCACACGGCATATTGCGGTGGCGACATGAACCGGCTGCTGCCGATTTCCATGTGCAGGACACCGTTGGCCGAATACTCCAGCGTGCCCCAGGGGTGACGGTGGGCCGAGGCATATTCGTGGGTATCGAAGTCGGCATAACGGAAGTAGACCGGCGAAGGCAATTCGCTGAAGTCCAGCAGGTCGATGTGTTTACTGGTCATGCTGTCCGTCATCCGGGGCGGGTTGTCTGGATCGAAGTATAGGCTTTCATCCAGACAGGCGATAATCACCCCTCATTAACGTTTCTGGTTTTTTCCGATGCAATACGCTTTTCCCCTGCTGGCCATTTTCATTTGGGCCGGCAACACCGTGATCACCAAAATGTCGGCCGGAGCGATCTTCCCCGCCGAGATCGGTTTTTACCGCTGGCTGCTGGCCGGCTTGTTATTCACGCCCTTCATGCTCAAACCCGTCATCGCCCATTGGTCGAAGATCCGCCCGAACCTGGGGAAGATTTTCACCCTCGGTGTGCTCGGAATGGCGGTTTATCAGAGCCTGGCGTATTTCGCGGCGTCGCTGACATCCGCCACCAACATGGGGATCATTCTGTCGCTGATGCCGTTGATGTCGCTGGCCATGGCGATCGTCAGCCTCGGCCAGCGCCTGACGGCGGGAGCCCTGGCCGGTGCCGTGCTGTCGTTTGCAGGGGTGTTGGTGGTGGTGTCGTCCGGCAGCCTCGGGGCTTTGCTGGAACACGGGGTGAATCTGGGCGATGCGATGATGCTGATCGCCACGCTGGCCTACGCGATCTACAGCACGCTGCTGAAAAAGTGGCAGCTGCGTTTGCCGCCGCTGGTGTTGTTGTACCTGCAGGTGTGGGTGGCGGTGGTGGTGCTGTTTCCGCTGTTCGCCGTGTCGCCGAAAATAGGCCCGACGCTGCAGAACATTCCGCTGGTGCTGTACGCCTGCCTGCTCGCTTCCATGGTTGCGCCGCTGGCGTGGATGCAGGCCGTGGTGCGCCTGGGGCCGAGTCGGACCACGCAGTTTTTCAATCTGCTGCCGTTGCTGACGGCGCTGATCGCAGCGTTGGTGCTGCATGAGCAGTTGGCGATGTATCACCTGGTGGGCGGGGTGTTGACGTTGGGTGGGGTGATTCTTTCGGAGCGCTGGACCACGGTGTTGGGCCGCAAGGTTGGCGCCGCCTGAATAGACGCCATCGCCAGCAAGCCGGCTCCTACAAGTCTGGTGTCGGGCGCAGGTAATGGTCACGACGCCCAGACCTGTAGGAGACGGCTTGCTGGCGAAGAACGATAACGCGGACTGACGCCTAAACCCCTGCCGCTTTCAACCGCGCCGCATGCTCGACAAACAACCGAATCGGCTCGGCCCCCTTCCCCACCAACCCCAGCGACTGATTGACGATGTCGAAGTGGTCCAGCGGATACTCATCGCCAATCACCGTCCCCAGATGCGAGCTGTAACGCCCGACCATCCCGTCGCAATGCCCGACTTCGCGCACGAAGGTTTTGGCAAACAACCGACAACTGCGGTTGGTCCCGTCGAACAGATTGCGCCCGCGATCGGTCTTGCCCGGCTGCAAGGTGCCGGACCACGAGTAATAGCGCACGCCGTTGACCTCTTCCGGCCCGTGCCCACCCCAGGTTTGCGGCAAGCCCTGTGGATAACGCTGATTGAACAGCGTCACCCCGGCCGTCGTCAGCGATTCATGGGAGGCGTGAATATCCACCGGCAGCTTCGGCCCGCGATAGCCGGTTTCCAGCAGGCTCATCAACGCGCCGATGACCCAGAGAAAAAAGGCGAGCAGCCGTCCCTTAACGCTGTCCGCCGGGTAATGCTTGTGCAGGTAATCCGCCAGTTCCGAGCCGTGATTGGGCCCCGCCACCGACGTGACGGACGCCACGAGATCCGGGCGTTTCGCGGCGGCGTAACGGGCGGTCAGCGAGCCCTGGCTATGGCCGATCAGGTTGACCTTCTCGGCGCCGGTTTCCCGCAGGATCTCGTCGATTCGCGCCAGCAATTGTTCGCCGCGCACCTCGGTCGAGTGCAGCGGCGAAACCTGCACCGCAATCACCGTCGCCCCCCCTTGGCGCAACGCCGCGACAATCCCGTACCAGTACGGATACAGCACCAGACGGATAAACCCGAGCATTCCCGGGACCAGCACCAACGGATAACGCGTGGCAGAACCTTGCGACATGGGCGGACATCCTTGTGATCGGTGAGGTGACGCAAGGCTGAATGCAAGACATCAGCCAAGCATCGTCATCAAAAATGACAACTCGACGACCAGTCTATGACATCCGCTCTACTTCAGCCCCGCCACACCGGCCACGATCAGCCCGACCGACACCAGTTTGACCGCCGTCAGGCTTTCGCCGAGCAACGCAAACCCGAGAAACACTGTGCCCAGCGAACCGATGGCGGTCCAGATCGGGTAGGCGATGCTCACCGGCAATTCGCGCATGGCCAGGGTCAGGAAGTAGATCCCGCCCACCGCCGCAACAACCGTGATCAGCGACGGCCAGAGCCGGGTGAAACCTGCGGCATACTTCATGCCCATGGCGAACGTGACTTCGAACCCGGCGGCGATCAGCAAAAACACCCAGGCCATCTAGAACTCCCTGGCCAGCGTCAGCAAACGCTGTTCGGCCTCGGCGACGGAGATTTCAAAGGTGCGCTCGGCGGACTCTTCGCCTTCGGCGGCGACCACGGTGACGTCGGTAATGCCGATGAAACCCAGTGCCGTGCGCAGCAACGTATCGGCATGGTTCAGGGCTTCGAGTTCCCCTCCGGGACCGAAGCCGAATCCGCCACGGCTGGTGACGATCAGCGCTTTCTTGCCCCGTACCAGCGGCTCGTATTGGGCGACGCCATTGTCCAGCATGTGATTGAAAGTCAGGCCGAGCCGCACGATCTGATCGATCCACGCCTTGAGGCCGCTGGGCACGCTGAAGTTGTGCATGGGCGTGGAGATCACCAGCAAATCGTGGCCCAGCAATTCACCCACCAGTTGATCGCTGAACGCGAGATCGGCCTGCATCGACAGCGGCCGTGCATCGGGTTCGGGGTAGAACGCGGCAGCCACAAACGCCTCGTTGACCGGTGGAATCAGCGCCCGACCGACTTCGCGTCGGGTCAGTTGCGATTGCGGATGGCGCGCCTGCCAAGCGCTGAGAAACACTTCGGCCAAGCGACGGGAGTGGGAACGTTCGCCCCGTGGGCTGGCGTGAATGGCAAGAACTCTGTTCATCTGAATCTCCTGAGGACTAAACTCAAACGGTGTGTGGCGTGCAGGTTGAGCTCGCCACCGTCTCGCCTCAAATGAGTAAAAATCAGTCTGGATGAGTTAATTTCATCCATGGAGTCATCAATGTTCGCCTCGCTGCCGCTGACCGCCCTGCGCGCCTTTGAATCGGCCTCGCGCCTGTTGAGCTTCAAGGCCGCCGCCGAAGAACTGTCCGTCACGCCAACGGCGGTTTCCCATCAGATTCGTTCGCTGGAGAGCTGGCTCGGTGTGCCGCTGTTTCAGCGCCTGCCACGGCAGGTTCGCCTGACCGAGTGCGGTGAGCGTCTGTTCCACAGCCTGCACGGTGCTTTTCTGGAAGTGGCCCAGAGCGTCGACACCTTGCGCCCGCAACGCAGCGGCACGAGCCTGACGATCTCCACCACCGCCGCGTTTGCCGCGCTGTGGCTGGTGCCACGACTCGGGCGCTTTTACGCCCGGCATCCGAACATCAGCCTGCGCCTGGACACCCATTGCGAAGTGATCGATTTGCATCAGGACGCCAGCGTCGATCTGGTGGTGCGCTACAGCCTCGATGACTACCCAAACCTTTATGGCCAGTGCCTGTTCGATGAATCGTTCGGCGTTTATGGCTCACCCGAACAGGTTGCGCTCGCGGCCAAGCGCACGCCGACGCTGATCAGCGTGCGCTGGCATAACTCGAAGCTGTACGCCCATGGCTGGGAAGCGTGGTGCGCGCAGTCCGGCGAAACCTGGCTGGCGGGGCAACCGGCCGTCCGGGAATACGATGAAGAACATTACGCCCTGCAAGCCGCCATCGCCGGGCAAGGCCTGGTGCTGGCGAGCAACATTCTGGTGTCGGAAAGTGTGGCCAGCGGTTTGCTGGTGGCTTACCGGAGTGACATTCAGGTGGAAGGCGCCGGCTATAGCGCGCTTTGCGTTCCGGGGCGCGAGCGCCATCCGCCGGTCCGAGCCTTTTTTTCGTGGTTGCAAGAAGAAGCACGATTGTCTGGCCTATTGCCAAGATCGCAGGCTGCGCCAGCTCCTACAGGAGAACGCCTCCCCCTGTAGGAGCTGGCGTAGCCTGCGATCTTTTTCGATGGAAAATTACATCAAACTTTTCGCGAAATTCATCACTCACACCTAAGGAGTGATCACTTCCCCAGAAAGTGACGCAATCCCCGGATTAGCCTCCAAGGAGAACGAGATGAGTGACATGCATTTGTCTGATGTAACGACCCTTCGCGCACGTGCCCGCCAGAACGTCGAGAACGGCGCAGTGACCGAAAGCTACAGCGCCGACCTCGACGAAGTGCTGCGTCTGCTCAACGAATCGCTGGCCACCGAACTGGTCTGCGTGTTGCGCTACAAGCGTCACTATTTCATGGCCAACGGCCTGAAAGCCCACGTCGCCGCCGAGGAGTTCCTTGAGCACGCGAACCAGGAAGCCGCGCACGCCGACCGATTGGCCGAGCGCATCGTGCAACTGGGCGGCGAGCCTGAATTCAATCCAGACCTTTTGTCAAAAAACTCCCACGCGCAGTACGTGGCCGGCAACTCACTTAAAGAGATGGTCTACGAAGACCTGGTCGCCGAGCGCATCGCCATCGACAGCTATCGCGAGATCATTCAGTACATCGGCGAGAAAGACCCGACCACCCGGCGCATCTTCGAAGACATCCTGGCTCAGGAAGAAGAGCATGCGGATGATATGGCGGACATTCTGAAGGATCTGTAACGCCTGACACATCGTCATCGCGAGCAAGCCCGCTCCCACATTCGACCGAGTTCCTCCAGAGGGAATACGGCCGAATGTGGGAGCGGGCTTGCTCGCGAAGGGGCCCTCACAGACACCCGATTATTTGGTGGGCTTAACGGTCACCGGCGCCTTGCCCGCCTTCATCTGCTGCAACAACGATGCACACTGATTCGGCTCGCCACCACTCGGCGCCACCAGCGCCAGCAATCCCGCCGCCGGCGCCGCGATTACACCCAACGCCACCATCCCCGCACCGCGCAATATCAACGGCACCGCCTTGACGCCGGCATCCGGCTTGATGAACTTGCCCCGCACATACAGTGGCGAACGCAGCGAAATCAAACGCCAGCCCTTGGATTCCGGGGTAATCGTAAGGTCCAGTTGCTCAGTCGCCATGTTCGCCGTGCCATCGATATAGATGATCGCGTTCTCCGTATCGAAGACGAACAGCCGCGTGGTGGCCAGGCCGGTCTTGATGTCGAAGTCGGCTGCCGCGCAATTGATCTTCACTTCCTTGTCACCAAAGATCTTGCCGACCACATAGTTGCCGACATTGAGTCCGGCCAGCTCCATCAACTCACGGCTGATTGCGCCATCGTTGATCAGCATCTTCAGGTTGCCATTGGCAGTGCCCAGCAGTTTCGCTACCGAGTTGCCACGACCGCTGATGTCGGCGTCGCCATTGAGTTCGCCGAAACTGGTTTTCATCGGTTCAAAGGTCGGGAACAACTCCTTGAGCTTGAACCCGCGCGCGGTGAGTTTCGCACTGCCGTCCAACGGTTCGGTGCGACCGTTCAAGCGAATCTGCGCATCCAGCTTACCGCCGGCCACACCGAATCGCAGGGGCTCGAGGCTGAGCACGCCGTCGGTCAATACCAAGTGAGTATAAAGGTCGTTGAACGGCAGTTTTGCACTGTGGACGATGCGTTTACCGGTGAATTCGACATCGGCGTCCATGTCACGCCAGCGCTCGGTCTTGAACTCTTCGACCGGCAGCGCCTTGTCCGCCGGTTGCTTGCTTTCGCCGCCACGGGCCTTTTGTTTGGCGTTGGAGTCAGCGCCGATCAAGGGCGCAAGGTCGGCAAACAACAGCTGATTGGAGAGCAGTGAACCGCTGAGTTTCGGCCGTGGCTCGCTGGCGACGTAGGCCAGGCTGCCATGAATGTCGCTCTCGCCGATCTTGCCGTTGAACTCTTCATAACGGAACACCGCCCCGCCCGCCTCGTGCAGTTTGGCGATCAAGTGGCCGTCGGTGGCGTAGGGCGGTGTATCCGGCAGGGTCACGCCGGTCAGCGGATAGAGGTTACCCAGGCTGCTGCCGGCCAGTTTCAGGCGCAGGTCCAACGCGCCAAGGTTGAGTGGGTCGGTCAGCGTGCCCGCGAGTTCGACACTGGTATCGGCGATTTTTACCTGAGCCTGGAGCGGGAACGGTCGGGCCGAATCCTGCAGGGCCAGCAAACCGCCGACCTTGCCGTCACCCGCGAGTTTCTGCCCGTGGTATTGGCCTTTGACCTTCAACGCAAACGCGTAGTCCTGGGGTGCAGCGCCTTTCTCTTGTGCGGTTTTCGCCACTTTTTCGCCGACGATTTCGCTGAACGGAATCGGTTTGCCCAACGGGTCGATGATCAGGTCGAGCTGCGTTTTCAGGCTCTGGTCGTCAAGGGTGACGTGGCCCTTGTCGAAGCCAATGGCGCCGATGTCGAGCACCCAGCTGGAAGGCTCGGCGTTCGGGTCTTTGGGGTCGAACTTGAACGTCCAGTTTGCACGGCCATCGGCCAGACGCTGGAGGTCTGCGTTCGGTTCGGTCAAGTCAATGCGCGGGATCGTTACCCGTTGAGCCAGCAAGGCCAGCGGCGACAGGCGCAGCTCGACGCGTTTGAGCGTGACCATCTGCGGCTGCTTCGACCAGTCCGGGTTGCCCAAGCTCAGGTCCTGCGCCACCACATGCGGCCACGGCACCCACGCCCGCCAGCCGCCCTCGTCGAGCTCGCGCCGCCAGACCACCGTGAGGTTGCCATTGATGGCGAACGGTCGATGCAGTTCTTCGGAAACTTTGTTGTTGATGGTCGGTTTGATCCGGTTCCAATCGAAGAACGCGATGATCAGAACCAGTATCGCCAGCAGAACAACGAGGCTGGCAAAGGTCCAGGCAAAAATCTTGGGGGTGCGCGTCATTGCACAGGGCTCCTGAATACGACTGAGCGCCCTGACTGCGACGCACGTGTGAAACGTTAGGCCCGAACCGGCCTGCCATGAAGCTAGGACTGGGAAACGGCGCGCAGGTTTAACCGAAAAATGCGCTTAACGCTCAAATAATCGGTCGGGGACACCCTGCTCTCGCAATCCGGCGTTACCGCCCCGCACTTTTGCGTGGCGCAAGTGAGTCGAAAATACCCACTTCTGTGCAAAAACAACCGCCGGAAAGGCCCGTTCTAGAGCCTTCGCACGGAACAATCAATTCCGTTGATTATTACCATTGCGTTTATGAACTTTTATATCGACTTATCGAGAGTAGCATTGCCCTCGTACCCACTTTATTGCCTTCCTACGGAGCACCCGATCATGAAACGCCAATTACTGCTTAGCCTTTCCCTCTCACTGCTGGCCAGCACCGCTTTCGCTCTGCCAGCTGCAGATCAGGCAACCCCACAAGTCAAATCGAGCCACTCGGTGTTCAGCCAGACTGTTGCCGAAGGTGGTAACGATCGCCTGAAAGAAAAAGGCCTGATCACTCAAGATGGCTCGGACCGCACCCCACAAGGTCAAACCCTGGCAGCTGACGGTTCCGATCGCACTCCACAAGGCCAAACCCTGGCTGCTGACGGTTCCGATCGCACTCCACAAGGTCAAACCCTCGCTGCTGACGGTTCCGATCGCACTCCACAAGGTCAAACCCTCGCTGCTGACGGCTCCGATCGCACTCCACAAGGTCAAACCCTCGCTGCTGACGGCTCCGATCGCACTCCACAAGGTCAAACCCTGGCTGCTGACGGCTCCGATCGCACTCCACAAGGTCAAACCCTCGCTGAAGGTGGTGGTGACCGCGTGATCGAACGCAACAGCGCTTTGAGCTAAGCCCATGGCGGCCCTGAAAAAAAGCCCAATCCCCGGATTGGGCTTTTGATTTTATAGACCCCCCCTTCCCCCGCCTGCCCGCTATTAGTTGCCCCCCGATAGTCGTTCGACGCCAGCAAAGCCGATTTGCTAGAGTGCGCCGCTGTCCTGTCCAGAAAAACACCCTTGCGATGCTGCCCCGCGCCGAACAGAAACAACAAACCCGCAACGCCCTGATGGACGCTGCCCGCCATTTGATGGAATGCGGCCGAGGATTCGGCAGCCTGAGCCTGCGCGAAGTGGCGAAAACCGCCGGCATCGTCCCCACCGGTTTTTACCGGCATTTTGCCGATATGGATGAACTGGGCCTGGTGCTGGTGAGCGAAGTCGGTCAGACCTTCCGCGAAACCATTCGCCTGGTGCGCCACAACGAATTCGTGATGGGCGGCATCATCGATGCCTCCGTGCGGATCTTTCTCGACGTGGTGGCGGCCAATCGTTCGCAATTCCTGTTTCTCGCCCGCGAGCAGTACGGCGGTTCGCTGCCGGTGCGTCTGGCCATTGGACGGTTGCGCGAAGACATCAGCTCGGACTTGGCGGCCGACTTGTCGCTGATGCCCAAGCTGCAACATCTCGACATCGCCGGCCTGAGCGTCATGGCAGACCTGATTGTTAAAAGTGTGTTCGCGACCTTGCCGGACATTATTGATCCGCCGGCAGAAGCATTGCCCGAGCATTTGACGCCACAGGCGAAGATTACCCAACAGTTGCGGTTTATCTTTATCGGTCTGAAACACTGGCAAGGCCTCGGTAGCACCGAATAACGCCTGAAAAGATCGCAGCCTGCGGCAGCTCTTACACGGATCGCAATTCTCTGTAGGAGCTGCCGCAGGCTGCGATCTTTTTTGTGCGCGGCAAATACACCTATCTCCTGTAGGAGCCGGCTTGCTGGTGATAGCGGCGGGCCAGGCAACATTTGGGTCGACTGAGAGGGCGCTATCGCCAGCAAGCCGGGTCCTGCAAAGTTGTGCAACTCGCGACTAATCTGGAGCACACCTCGCGCCATCATTTGGTGCGACCCACAATGCCGCGCACCAAATTACCGCAACAATTTGAAACGCGACCGTCGCTCCGACAGGCATTTCCTACACATCCCCCGATTGGCAAGCCCCTTGCTCTAGCCTGACTATCGTTCATTGCTGGAAGCTTTCCGATGCTGGTGATTCATCGCAGAATCGACCCTCAACCCGTCTGGGCCGCTGAACTGCACCTGACCTTCGAAGCCCGGAGCAAAAGCCGCTTGCGCTGTTTCAGTGCCGAAGGTGAAGACGTCGGGTTGTTTTTGGAGCGCGGTCAGCCGCCGCTGTATGACGGCGAATGCCTAAAGGCTGAAGACGGTCGCATCGTCCGCGTCTGTGCCCGCCCCGAACAATTGCTGCATGTCACCTGCGCCAACGCTTTCGAGCTGACCCGCGCTGCTTATCACCTGGGCAATCGCCACGTCGCCCTGCAAGTCGGCGACGGCTGGTTGCGCCTGCTCGATGATTACGTGCTCAAGGCGATGCTCGAACAACTTGATGCCAAGGTCGAAAACATCGAGGCGCCGTTCCAGCCGGAGCACGGCGCCTATGGCGGTGGGCATCACCATTCGCGGCATGGCGACGAGGACTTCAACTACCCGCCGAAACTGCACCAGTTCGGCGTACGTCCATGAACCCGGCCTGGGCGCTGCTGCGCCTGGCCAGTCCGCAACTGCCGATTGGCGGCTACAGCTATTCCCAAGGCCTGGAAATGGCGGTGGATAACGGTCGGGTGAACGACGCCGACAGTGCCCGGCGCTGGATCAGCGATCAGTTGTTGCTGAACCTGGCGCGCTTCGAGGCGCCTCTGTTGCTCGCCCATTGCACAGCAGCCGCCGAAGAAAACTGGGGCGAATTGCTGCAACGCTGCGAAGAACACCGCGCCAGCCGGGAAACCCGCGAGTTGCATCAGGAAAGCCGGCAGATGGGTTATTCCTTGCAGCAACTGCTCAACGGTTTGCCGGAACTCGATGCGCCGGCCCGTGCCTTTCTCGATCAGCGTCCCGAACCGCACCTGGCCCTCGGCTGGGCGCTGGCTGCGCGCGCCTGGCGTATCAGCCCGCAGGACGCATTGGCGGCCTGGCTGTGGAGCTGGCTGGAAAACCAGCTGGCGGTGCTGATGAAAACCTTGCCGCTGGGCCAGCAAGCCGCGCAACGCCTGACCAGCGAATTGCTGCCGCTATTGCAGGAAGCCCAACAGAACGCCACCCGCATCAACCCCGAACACTATGGCAGCGCCGCTTTCGGCCTGTCCCTGGCGTGCATGGCCCATGAGCGCCAGTACAGCCGTCTGTTCCGTTCCTAGGGCCTTTTATTTTGGAGAACCACATGAACACACAACCCCTGCGCGTCGGCATCGGCGGCCCGGTCGGTTCCGGAAAAACCGCATTGACGCTGGCCCTGTGTCTGGCGTTGCGCGATCGCTACAACCTGGCCGTCGTGACCAATGACATCTACACCCGCGAAGACGCTGATTTTCTGGTGCGCAACGAAGCCTTGGCGCCGGAGCGGATCATCGGCGTGGAAACCGGCGGCTGCCCACATACGGCGATCCGCGAAGACGCCTCGATCAACCTCGAAGCCGTGGATCAACTGAACCGCCGCTTTCCGGGGCTGGACCTGATCCTGGTGGAGTCCGGTGGCGACAATCTGTCGGCCACGTTCAGCCCGGAACTGTCTGACCTGACCATCTATGTGATCGACGTCTCGGCCGGCGACAAGCTGCCGCGCAAGGGCGGGCCGGGGATCTGCAAATCCGATCTGCTGGTGATCAACAAGATCGACCTCGCCCCCTTGGTGGGTGCTTCGCTGGAGATGATGGACAGCGATACCAAACGCATGCGCAACGGCAAACCGTTTGTCTTCAGCAACCAGAAAACCGGACTGGGCTTGGAAGACATCATCGCGTTCATCGAACGCCAGGGCCTGCTGACCGCAGCCTGATCACGACCCCACTTATCAACAAGGAAGCTTATCCATGTCACTTAAACGCATTCTCGGCGCCATGGCCTTGCTGCTGACCCCGGCCATCGCCTTTGCCCACCCCGGTCACGGCGACAATGGATTGATCGCCGGCATCAGCCACCCGATCGGCGGCCTCGACCACTTGCTGGCGATGGTTGCGGTCGGATTGTGGGCGGCACAGCAGAAAGGCGCTGCGCGTTGGGCGCTGCCGTTCACGTTTGTCGGCACCATGCTGATCGGCGGACTGCTTGGGTTTGAGGGGCTGAACCTGCCGGCACTGGAAAGCGGGATTGCCGCATCGGTGCTGGCGCTGGGTCTGGCGGTGGCATTGGCAGTGCGTCCGCCATTGGGTTTGGCGGTGGGTGCGACGGCATTGTTTGCACTGTTCCATGGTGTGGCGCATGGGCTGGAATTGCCGGACATGTCGAGTCCATGGGCGTATGCCGCAGGATTTGTGGCGGCGACGGCGGCCTTGCACGCGGCCGGTTATGCGGTGGTTAGAGCGTTGCCGCAGGTGGCGGCGCCGCTGGTTCGTCTGGCGGGCGCGGCTTCGGCGGCGGCAGGGGTTTGGTTGTTGGCGGGTTGATTTTGCAGTGCCGGTGATGGCCTCTTCGCGAGCAAGCTCGCTCCCAGATTGGTTCGGTGTACTCCGTTCCAGTGTGGGAGCGGGCTTGCTCGCGAAGGCGGACTGACAGACACCACATCTCTCAGGCCTGATAACATGTCGCGCAATCAACCCTGCCGTGACGACGCCAGCCAATGCCGCCTGTTTCCCGCTCCGCTCTCCAGCCTGAATTGACCGCTCTGTTTGCCACTGTGCAAGCGCATTTCCAGGACGTGATCGTGCCCCTCTGGCAAGGCCCCGGCTGGAATGCCGAGCTGGCACTGCCCTACGAGGCGCTGGACGCCGGGCATCAACCTTTGCCACCTCAACGCTACCGGGCCATGGCCTGCGCGCGACAGCTGTATCTGTTCTCCAGCCTGATCGGCCAGGTACCAGGCGCCGAAGAGCGTGCCGCGGCGTTGTTCCGCTCGTTGCAGCAACATTTCCATGACGCCGAACACGGTGGCTGGTTCTACAGCATTGACCCGCAGGGCGCGCCGCTGGATCAGCGCAAGGATCTCTACACCCACGCCTTCATTCTCTTCGCCTGCGCCCATTACTGGGACAAGGTTCGGGAGCCGCTGGTGGAATCGGTGCTCAACGCCGTGCTGGAAGTGGTTTCGCAGCGTTTTGTCACGGGCGACGGCCTGTACGAAGCGTGCCTTGAACGTGACTGGTCGTCGCTGAATACCGGGCCGCTGCAAAACCCGCTGATGCACCTGGCCGAAGCATTCCTCGCCACGCTGTCGGTGCGCGAAGACCTCGCCGTACAGCGCGCGCTCGTCGAGTTATGCACAGCCATGCAGAAGCGCTTTATCGATCTGCACCACGGTGTGCTGATGGAAAAACCGCTCGGCGCTGTGGATAACTGGTTTGAACCGGGGCATCAGTTCGAGTGGTATTTCCTGCTGGAATCTTCACCTTTGTTGCGTGGCTCCAGACTGCACGCATCCCTGGAACGCGCCTTTGCGTACACCGAGCAGCTGGGTGTCGATCAATCGAGTGGGGCGGTACGGGCAATGCTCACGCTGGACGGGCAATCGAAGGATGGCACCCAACGCATCTGGGCTCAGGCTGAATACTTGCGTGCGCTGACCTTGCGCCCGGACAGCGGGGCATCGGTATTGCGCCAATTGCAGGCGCTGCAACAGCGTTCGCTGCATGCAGAGGGCTGGTATGAATGCCGCGATGAGAACGGTGAAGTGAGCCGTCAGGACATGCCTTCGACCACGCCTTATCACTTGGCGACCTGCTATCGCGGACTGGCTGATTATCTCGGCTGACTGTCCCACCGCTTTCGCGAGCAAGCCCGCTCCCACATTCGATATCTTGTGACCGACACAATTCAAATGTGGGAGCGTGCTTGCTCGCGAAGAACGATAACGCGGTCTTACGCCTTGCCACCATTACGCTCAATCGCAAACCCGCTCCACGTCTGGCTCACCGGCATCAGCTCGAGGCTGTTGATGTTGATGTGGGCCGGCGCATTGAGCACCCAGAAAATGGTGTCGGCGATGTCTTGCGGCTGGATCGGCTCGGCACCGGCGTAGGTCGCGTTGTACCGCTCCTGATCACCGGCAAAGCGCACCAGCGAGAATTCGCTCTCGCACAGGCCCGGCTCAATGTTGCTGACACGCACGCCTGTGCCCTGCAGGTCACAGCGCAGGTTCAGGGAGAACTGTTTGACGAACGCCTTGCTCGCGCCATACACGTGACTGCCCGGATACGGGTAGTTGCCGGCGATGGAACCGAGGTTGACGATGCTGGCGCCACGACCATGGGCGATCAGGCGCGGCAGCAGCAGACGAGTGCTGTACATCAGGCCCTTGATGTTGGTGTCGACCATGGTGTCCCAATCATCAAGGTTGCACTTCGGCGCCGGGTCCACGCCGAGCGCGAGGCCGGCGTTGTTGATCAGCCCGCGCAGCTTGACGAAGGACGGCGGCAGATTGGCAATCGCCTCCTCCATGGCTTTGCGATCACGCACGTCGAGCACCAGGCCATGGACCTCGGTCTGCTTCGACAACTCGGCGCATAGGGCATTGAGGCGTTCTTCACGACGACCTGTCAGCACCAGTTTCCAGCCAGCCTCGGCAAAACGACGGGCACAGGCTTCACCAAAACCGGACGTCGCGCCGGTAATAAACAGGGTGTTGGACATCGTGTTCTCCTTGCTTCGGCCGACGGGCAGCCATTGGAATAGAAAATCAGCTGGCAGCATGCCCGGCCTTGCCGACAGCGGCAACCACCACAAAAGCTGTACGAAAAACGATCAATGCCGGCGACGCCATATCCCCCGCGGCCTGCAGCCATATACGCGCACGTTATCCACAGGCCGGTCCACAGTTTCCGGGGGCAAGTAAAAAAGCTGAAAGCCGCTGTGCACAAGGCTTTGCGGGCAGATCACAAAGTTTTTTGCTTGACCCTGGAGCGCTCACTGTGTAGCCCATGGCATTTTGCACGATTGACCCGGTCAACCGGCGATGGCGCCGAGCCAGTAACTACGGCCCTCAGCCGAGTCTTTCCAGAGTTTAACCACAGACTTATCCACAGGCTGCCCTCAACCCTTTCAGACCATTTTCGGCACTGATAAAAAGGTTGACAAAGTAGACCGCAGGTTCGGCAAAAGGGCCTGATCAAAAAACAACCACATCTCTGCAAGCCACGTTTCTAAAGGCCTTCAGCCAGCTACTCCCATGTTATTCACAGCCAGCTCCACAGCAAACGGGGACAAGTCAAAACCGTGACAAAACAACTATTTGCAGCGGCTTTATGTCGCGCTTTGAGAGCTTGGCAAATTTGTTCTCCACAATTCCCCGACAACCTTGCGGGAGCGGGCGTGCTCGCGAAAGCGGTGGCACATCTGGCATCAACGTGACTGAAACATCGCCTTCACGAGCACGCCCGCTCCCACAAGGGATTTGCGGCGTATTGGAGGCGTAAAAAAGCCCCGACGATTGCTCGTCGGGGCTTTGGGTATTTCAACAGGATTCAATGCCCGCCGAGATAAGCGTTACGCACCTCTTCGTTCACCAGCAACTCCTTGCCGGTGCCCGTCAGACGGATCTCGCCGTTGACCATGACATACGCCCGGTCCGACAGCTTGAGCGCGTGGTTGGCGTTCTGCTCGACCAGGAAGATGGTCATACCGGTCTTGGCCAGTTCCCGCAGGGTGGCAAAGATCTGTTTCACCACGATCGGCGCCAGACCCAGGCTCGGCTCGTCGAGCAATAGCAGCTTGGGTCGGCTCATCAGCGCACGGGCGATGGCGAGCATTTGCTGTTCGCCGCCGGACATGGTCATGGCCCGCTGGGTCCGCCGCTCTTCGAGACGCGGAAACAGCTCGAACATGCGTTGCATGTCTTCCTTGGCGTACTTGTCACCAATCGGGATGGTGCCCATCTGCAGGTTTTCCTCGACGGTCATGTCGGGGAACACGCGCCGGCCTTCCGGTGATTGCGCAATGCCGTTGGACGCAATGTAGTGCGACGACTTATGGGTGATGTCCACGCCCTGATAGAGGATCTGCCCGTCTGCCGCGCGCGGCTGGCCGAAGATCGACATCAGCAGGGTCGACTTGCCCGCGCCGTTGGAGCCGATGAGGCTGACGGTTTCCCCTTCGTTGATGTGCATCGAGACTTTTTTCAGGGCCTGGATCGGACCGTAAAATACGTCCAGGTCTTTGAGTTCGAGGATAGGTTTGCTCATAGCGCCACCTCCTCTTCATCGGCACCCAGATAGGCTGCAATCACTTTCGGATCGTTGCGAATCGCCTCAGGGCCACCTTCGGCGATGACGACGCCGTGGTCCAGCACCACGATGTGGTCGGAAATGCTCATAACCATGCCCATGTCGTGTTCGATCAGCACCACGGTCAGATCGTGCTCGTCGCGCAGCAGCCGGATCATCGCGCTCAGCGCTTCGGTTTCCTGAGGGTTGAGGCCGGCGGCCGGTTCGTCGAGGCAGATGATCTGCGGACGGGTGCACATGGCCCGGGCGATTTCCAGGCGGCGTTGCTGACCGTAGGACAGCTCACCGGCCAGGCGGTTGGCGCAGTCCACCAGGTCCACCACTTCCAGCCAGTAGAAGGCGTGGTCCAGTGCATCGCTTTCAGCCTTGCGATAGCCCTTGGTGTTGAGGATGCCGGCAAGCATGCTGCGGTTGACCCACATGTGCTGGGCCACCAGCAGGTTTTCCAGCACCGACATTTCCTTGAACAGGCGAATGTTCTGGAAGGTCCGCGCCAGGCCGGCCCGGTTCACTAGGTGGGTACCGCCGAACATCTTGTAGTGGAGCCGGCTGATGAAGCTTTTCGGCGATACGAAATCAGTCGCCTTGAACGGTTCACCGAGCATTTTGATGACATCGGTCCGTTCGCCACGCACGTTGAGCTCGATCTTGCCGCCCGAGGCCTTGTAGAAACCGGTCAGGCAGTTGAACACGGTGGTCTTGCCGGCGCCGTTGGGGCCGATCAGGGCGAAGATCGAGTTGCGCTTGACCTTCAGGCTGACATCGTTCAACGCCTTGATGCCGCCGAAGTGCATCATCAGCTTCTCGACCGAGAGTACGACTTCGCTCATGGCGCTACTCCTTTACGCGGGGTCACACCGGTACGGCTGATCCGAATCAGGCCGCGCGGTCGCCAGATCATCATCAACACCATCAGGATGCCGAACAGCAACACGCGGTATTCCGCGAAGCCACGCAGCAGTTCCGGGGCCACGGTCAGCACAAAGGCTGCGATGACCACGCCGATGGTCGAGCCCATGCCGCCAAGCACCACGATGGCGAGGATCAGGGCCGATTCAAAGAAGGTGAACGAGGTCGGGTTGACGAAACCCTGGTAGGTGGCGAAGAACACGCCGGCGAGACCGGCCGTCGACGCACCGATGGTGAACGCTGAAAGCTTGACCAGCACGTGATTCAGACCCATGGAGCGACAGGCGATTTCATCTTCACGCAAGGCTTCCCATGCGCGACCGACCGGCATGCGGGTCAGACGATGCTTGATATACAGCACGGCCAGCACCACGAGGAACAACACCGCGTAGATGAAGTAGTACTTCACGTCCGGGTTGTAGGCGATACCGAAAAACTCATGGAACGGAACGCCACCGTCCTTCGCCCTTTTGCCGAACTCGAGGCCGAAGAAGGTTGGAAGCGGCGCCGGCATGCCGTTCGGGCCACCGGTCAGGGTCAGCCAGTTGTTGAGGATCAAGCGGATGATTTCACCGAAGCCCAGGGTCACGATCGCCAGGTAGTCACCGTGCAGGCGCAACACCGGAAAACCGAGGATGCAACCGGCCAGCCCCGCCGTAATCGCCGCCAGTGGCAGCACTGTCCAGAAACCCAGCCCCAGGTATTGATAACCGAGTGCCAACCCATAGGCGCCGATGGCGTAAAACGCCACGTAACCGAGGTCGAGCAGGCCGGCCAGGCCGACCACGATATTCAGACCAAGCCCGAGCAGCACGTAGATCAACCCGAGGATGACCACGCCCAGAAGGTAGGAGTTGGAGAAAAACGGGAACACCACGGCGATGACGATCATCAGCGGGATGATCCAGCGCAGCCGGGATTTGTAATCGGGCGCCAGTACATGAACCCCCGAACCGGTAGTTTCAAAGCCTTCGAGAATTCTCAGGCCTTTCGGCGTTTGCAGGAACAGGCTCAAGGCAAAGCGGCCGGCCATGACGATGGCGACAATCCACGCCACTCGGGTCGTTTCCAGATTGAAGCCGTAGCCGTCGAGGACTACGCCAACAATCGGGCCGAACACAATGAGGGCGACCAGACCGGCAAGAATCGCGTCAACCAGGCTTCTTTTGAGATCAATGGTTTTTTTAGTGGTTGAAGACATCGCTTACACCTTCGACACAAGAGGACGGCCGAGCAGGCCTTGGGGCCGAAAGACCAGAACGAGAACGAGCAGCGAGAAGCTGAAAACGTCTTTGTAGTCCGAGTTGACCAGACCCGAGAACAGCGACTCGGAAATCCCGAGGATGATCCCGCCGAGCATCGCGCCAGGCAGCGAGCCGATCCCGCCGAGTACCGCTGCGGTGAACGCCTTGATGCCGATGACGAAGCCTGCGTAGAAGTCGAACGTGCCGTAGTTCATGGTAATCAGCACGCCGGCCAGGGCCGCCATTGCCGCACCGATGATGAACACGTAGGAAATCACGCGGTCGGTGTTGATGCCCAGGATCGAGGCCATCTTGCGGTCTTGCTGGGTGGCGCGGCACATGCGGCCGAGCTTGGTGTATTTGATGACGTAGGTCAGCAGGGCCATGCCGGCGAATGCGGCAACCAGAATGAAGATCTTGGTGTAGGTGAGCTGGACGAAGCCGCTTCCGACTTCCACTCGCCATGCACCGGTCAGCAGGGTCGGTACGCCTTGTTGGCGGGCGCCCTGTGCGATCTGTGCATAGTTTTGCAGGATCAGCGAAATACCGATGGCGCTGATCAGCGGTGCCAGTCGGGTGGAGTTTCGCAGGGGTTTGTAGGCGACACGCTCGATGACCCAGCCATACACCGCCGTGACGATGATGGTGAAGACCAGTGTGCCAAGCATCAGCAGAGGGAAGGATTCAATACCGAAGTATGCCAGCAGAGCCAGACTGATCGCCGCGAGGTAAGCGGAGATCATGTAAACCTCACCATGGGCGAAGTTGATCATGCCGATGATGCCATAGACCATTGTGTAGCCGATGGCGATCAGGCCATAGACCGACCCGAGGGTCAGACCGTTGACCAGTTGCTGCAGGAAAATACCATCCATAACGCAATCTCACGCATTTGAGAGACTGCACAGAAGCCGGGTGCGACGGACCGGGGTTCAGCCACCCGCGCAACACGGTTGTGTGCAGCTCTACGAGAAAAGACAGGTACTGCACGGACATGTTGGTTGACTACCCGGTGCACAAGGCACCGGGTAGATCAGCAGCTCATATCACTTCTGTTTTTCCAGTTGGTGGTATTTGCCATCCTTGTCCCACTGATAAACCACGTAGTCGGAGACTTTCAGGTCGCCCTTGGCGTCCCAGGTCTTCTCGCCCATCACGGTTTTAACCGGGTTTTTCTTCAGCCACTCAGCCGCTTTTTCGCCGCTGTTGGACTTGGCGCCGTTGAAAGCAGCCGCCAGTGTCTGAACCGAAGCGTAGGCGTACAGGGTGTAGCCTTCTGGCTCGGTGCCGGCCTTGCGGAAGGTGTCTACCACGGTCTTGCTGTCTGGCAGCAGGCGTGGGTCAGCGCCGAAGGTCATGTAAACGCCGTCAACGTTCTGCGGGCCACCGGCGGTGGTCACGAGTTCGTCAGTCACGATGCCATCATCGGACATGAACTTGACGTCCTTGAGGCCTTGCTCACGCAGTTGGCGAACCAGTGGACCGGCTTCCGGGTGCAGGCCGCCGAAGTAGACGACATCGGCACCGGCTGCACGGATCTTGGTCACCACGGCGCTGAAGTCTTTTTCGCCACGGGTCAGACCTTCGTACAGCACCGGCGTCACGCCGCGCTTGGCCAGTTGAGCCTTGGTGGCATCCGCCAGACCTTGACCGTAGGTGTCTTTGTCGTGCAGAACCACGACTTTCTTGCCCTTGAGCACGTCGACGATGTAGTCGCCGGCCACGATACCCTGCTGGTCGTCACGGCCGCACATACGGAACATGGCGCTCAGGCCGCGCTCGGTCACTTGTGGGTTGGTGGAGCCCGGAGTGATTGCGATGATGCCTGCTTCGTCGTAGATCTCGGAGGCCGGAATGGTCGACGAGGAGCAGAAGTGACCGACCACGCCTGCTACTTTCTGGTTGGTCAGGTCCTTGGCGACCGTCACAGCCTGTTTCGGTTCGCAGGCGTCATCGCCCTTGACCAGTACGATTTTTTCCCCGTTAACGCCGCCCGATGCGTTGATGGCATCGGCCGCTGCCTGCGCACCCTTCATGTACTGCTCGCCAAATGCCGCGTTGGCGCCCGTCATTGGACCCGCCACACCGATTTTTACGTCAGCCTGTGCAAACGCAGAAACACCCAGCGCAGTTGCCACTGCGAGGGCCAGAAAGCCTTTCTTGTAAAACGTCTGGGACATGAGGTGGTGCTCCAAGGTTTTTTTTAGTTGGCACTGCGACTTCTCTGAATGCTCAGAGCAAGGGCCGTGCCATCGGTTTTTTATTCTGAAAAAAGTCGCTGCTTTATTGTTTTTTCGACTGTTTCGAGCCCATTTTCATTGGGCGTGCAACCGTCTAAACCGCTGAAGGTGAAACCATTTATTTTTAAAGGCGCAACCCGCGCGCGCCATCATTGCAACCGCGACGCCAAACGACGTGCAACCAGCCTGTAACAACGTACGTCACCGAAGTGCACACTGCTGGTGCGGTACTGCTACAACCCGCACCTTTTACAGGCTAGTCGCTGCTCCGAAAAGCGCCGCTCCCGGCAACAAATTTCAACAATCAAATCACGATCCGCAAGCACTGGCCCGCGTGATACAGCGAAAATCCCGCTTCATACAGACAGCTACGCAGCCCCACCCCAGCCAATGGCTGCATGGGCGCGAAGGGAATCGGCAGTGCCTGAGGATTTCCGTTACACAAATAATCGGCAAAGGCTTTGCCCACTACAGTGCCAGTGGTCACGCCTCGACCGTTGTAGCCTGTGACTGCCACTAAACCGGGCGCCGGCTCGAACAGGCGCATCAAATGATCGGGAGTGAAAGCGATGCAACCCGTCCAGGTGCATTCCCACTCCACCGGTTTTAGGTAAGGGAAATAGTGCTGCTGAACCCGATCGGCCCAGGCCTTGAGGAACCAGGTCGGTTTCTGATTGCCATTACCCAGACTGCCGAGCAACAGGCGACCGTCTTTATCGCGACGAATGCTGCTGAGTACCTGTCGCGTGTCCCAGGAACCCTGGCCACCGGGCAGGATTTGCTGTGCGGCGTCTTCAGTCAGCGGCACCGAAGCCACCTGATAGTAGTAACCGGGGAAGAAATTGCGCCGAAGCTCCGTCCAGTCGCCTTCGGTGTAAGCGTTGGAAGCAATGACCACCTGCTCGGCGAGCACCGAACCCTGTGCGGTCTGCACTGACCACTTCTGCCCCTGACGTTCGAGCCGGGTCACGGGAGAATGATCGAACAGCTGACCGCCGAGGCCGATGGCCGCTTTGGCCAGCCCCGTGGTGTATGCCATCGGGTTGATCGTGCCAGCACGCCGATCAAGCAGCGCGGCGGCGATCTTCTTGGTGCCGGTTGCCTGTTCGCAGGCTTGACCGGTCAGCAGTTCGACCGGTGCACCGCGACGCTTCCATTGTTCTTCACGACTGCGCAGGTCCGCTTCGCCACGGGCGTTGTGCGCCATGTGCAGCGTGCCTTCGCGGCGTAACTGGCAATCGATGTTGTACTTGTCGACCAGGCTGAACACCAACGAAGGTGCCGCCCCCAGCATGCGATTGAGCTGACTGCCGACCGCTTCACCGAACCCGGCTTCGATGTCGTCCGGTGGAATCCACATGCCGGCATTGACCAGCCCGACATTGCGCCCCGAACCGCCATGACCCGCGCGATGGGCTTCCAGCACGCACACCGTCTTGCCTTGTTCCAGCAGATGCACCGCCGCCGACAGGCCGGTGAACCCGGCGCCGATGACGCAGACATCGACCTTCACCTCGCCCTTGAGCGCCGCGTTATCAGGTCTTTGCGGCGTCAGTTTTTCCCACAGACACTCTTCGCGTAACGGCATTGCCAGACTCCAACAGAAACCTAACCAAGCCGCCAAAAAGATCGCAGCCTTCGGCAGCTCCTACAAAACCGCAGCCAGGCACAATCCCGTAGGAGCTGCCGAAGGCTGCGATCTTTTCAAGCACACCACTATTTCATCAGTCGAACGTAATGCCCTGCGCCAACGGCAACTCCAGCGAGTAGTTCACCGTGTTGGTCTGACGGCGCATGTACCCGCGCCATGCATCGGAGCCCGACTCACGACCACCGCCCGTTTCTTTCTCGCCACCAAACGCACCGCCGATTTCCGCACCGCTCGGGCCGATGTTGACGTTGGCGATGCCGCAGTCGCTGCCGACCGCCGACATGAACTGCTCGGCTTCACGCACGTCGGTGGTGAAGATGCAGGAGGACAGGCCTTGTGGCACGGCGTTGTTCAGGCGCAGGGCTTCGTCGAAGTCCTTGTAACCGACCACGTACAGGATCGGCGCGAAGGTTTCGTGGCAGACCACGTCACTTTGTTCCGGCATTTCAACAATGGCCGGCGAGACGTAGTAAGCGTTCGGGTATTTGTCTTCCAGCTGGCGCTTGCCGCCGAAGACCCGACCGCCTTCGCTCAAGGCCTGCTCCAGCGCGTCCTGCATGTTGTCGAAGCTGTGTTTGTCGATCAGCGGGCCGATCAGGTTGCCTTCCAGCGGATTGCCGATGCGCACTTTGGAGTAAGCGGCTTTCAGGCGGGTAACGATTTCTTCTTTCACCGATTCGTGTGCGATCAGGCGACGCAACGTGGTGCAACGCTGACCGGCGGTGCCGACGGCGCTGAACAGGATGGCGCGAACAGCCATGTCCAGATCGGCGCTTGGGCCTAGGATCATCGCGTTGTTGCCACCCAGTTCCAGAATGCTGCGGGCGAATCGTGCGGCGATTTTCGGCGCCACTTCGCGGCCCATGCGGGTGCTGCCGGTGGCGCTGATCAGCGCGACACGCGGGTCATCGACCAGCGCTTCGCCAGCATCGCGGCCACCAATGATTACCTGGCTCAGGTGCGCAGGTGCATCGCTGAAGTTTTTCAGTACACGGTCGAACAGCGCCTGGCAGGCCAGTGCGGTCAGCGGGGTTTTCTCCGACGGCTTCCAGATCACCGGGTTGCCGCAGACCAGCGCCAGCGTGGTGTTCCAGGCCCAGACCGCCACCGGGAAGTTGAACGCACTGATCACGCCAACGATGCCCAGCGGGTGCCAGGTTTCGCGCATGTGGTGGCCAGGACGCTCGGAAGCGATGGTCAAACCGTACAACTGGCGCGACAGACCAACGGCGAAGTCGCAGATATCGATCATTTCCTGAACTTCACCCAGGCCTTCCTGAGTGATCTTGCCGGCTTCCCAGGACACCAGCTCGCCGAGGTCGGCCTTGTATTCACGCAGGATGTCGCCCAGTTGACGCACCAGCTCGCCACGGCGCGGGGCCGGAACCTTGCGCCACAATTCGAACGCATGATCTGCGCGACTGATGTGCTGCTCGACTTCAGCAGCGCCTTCCCAGTTCACAGAGGCGATCCTGCTGCCATCGATCGGCGAATGCACCGGCACTTTGCCGTTCTGGTACAGGGCCGGGTTCACACCAAGACGATCAAGCAATGCGGCAACCATGGGTCACTCCTCGAGCAAAAAACACAAAACGTACAGCCGGAAAATCACGACTGATCAGGCCTGTAGTTTTAGCTCGCCGGAGGTTACCCAACAAACGACCTTTAAGAGAGATATCATTCCGTTTATTCATGCTGCGAATTGCTGGTCAGAAAGAAACAAGAAAAAGGACAACCCATGCTGAATAAACGTTACCTGCCGTCGATCACCGCGCTGCAGTGTTTCGAGGCCGTGACCCGGCATTTGAGCTTCACACGGGCCGCCGAAGAGCTGAACCTGACCCAGAGCGCCGTCAGCAAACAGGTCGCGCAACTGGAAGAGTTGTTGCAACACCTGTTGTTCCGCCGGGTGCGTCGACGCCTGCAAATGACCCCTGCCGGTGATCTGTACCTGGTCGAGGTACGAAAAATCCTCACGCAAGTCGAGATGTCGACCCACTACCTGCGTTCCTACGGCGGGGAAACCGAAGTCCTGCGCGTCTCTACCCCTCCGACCTTCGGTGCCCGCTGGCTGGTGCCCCGCTTGAAGGGTTGGCGCCTGCGTCACCCGTCGATCCATCTGGACCTGTGCAGCGAGCAGGAAGCCGATGACCTGCTGCAAGGTCGCAGCGATCTGGCGTTCTATTTCGGCCCAGGCTCACGGCCCCGCACCGAATGCCTGAAGCTGTTCGGCGAAGAGCTTGTTCCGGTGTGTGCTCCGAGTAGCCTGCCGGCCACGCCGTTCACCGATCCGACACAACTCACCGACCTGGTCCTGCTGCAAAACGCCTCCCGACCGCAGGCCTGGCACGACTGGTTCGACAGTCAGGGTTACCACACCGAACACAGCTACCACGGGCCGCGCTTCGAGACCTTCTACATGTGCATCCGCGCAGCGCAGGTCGGCTGCGGCGTGGCGCTGTTGCCGCGGTTTCTGGTGGAAGAGGAATTGGCCGACGGCAAACTGGTCATTCCCTGGCAGCATGCGATGCCCAGTTCCGATGCCTATTACCTGGCGTACCCGGAGCATTCGGCGGAAGTGCCCAAGGTGCGGGATTTTGTGAAGTGGATGCTGGAGCAGATTGATAGCCCGGACATGCCGCAACTCTAAGATTCCACTCAATCCCCTGTGGGAGCGGGCTTGCTCGCAAAGGTGTCGGCACACCCAATATGAATATTGACTGACCCACCGCCTTCGCGAGCAAGCCCGCTCCCACAATGATCTGCGGTGATCTAAAAATCGCTGGTAATAACCGGCACCGATATGCGCCACTATCCGTATTCAATGTGGAGACCTCCCTTATGAGCGAGAGTGTGTTTGCCGATCGCATCGTGCAGAACCTGCTCGACACCGACTTCTACAAACTGACGATGATGCAGGCGGTGCTGCACAACTACCCGAACGTGGAAGTCGAATGGGAGTTTCGTTGCCGCAACAGTGAAGACCTGCGCCCGTACCTGGCGGAAATCCGCTTTCAGATCGAGCGCCTCGCCGAGTTGAGCCTGACCGCCGACCAGTTGAGTTTCATGGAGCGCATCAGCTTTATGAAGCCGGATTTCCTGCGTTTTCTCGGGTTGTTCCGCTTCAATCTGCGCTACGTCCACACCGGCATCGAAAACGGCGAGCTGTTTATCCGCCTGCGCGGGCCGTGGCTGCATGTAATCCTGTTTGAAGTGCCGCTGCTGTCCATCGTCAGCGAAGTACGCAACCGCTATCGCTACCGGGACATCGTTCTCGAGCAGGCGCGCGAGCAGCTTTATCGCAAGTTCGACTGGTTGACTGCCAACGCCAGCAGCGACGAATTGTCCGAATTGCAGGTAGCCGATTTCGGCACCCGCCGTCGCTTTTCCTACCGCGTGCAGGAAGAAGTGGTGAACGTGCTCAAGCACGATTTCCCCGGACGTTTCGTCGGCACCAGCAACGTGCATTTGTCCCGGGAACTGGACATGAAACCGCTGGGCACCATGGCCCACGAATGGATCATGGCCCACCAGCAACTCGGACCGCGACTGATCGACAGCCAGATTGCAGCCCTTGATTGCTGGGTCCGCGAATACCGCGGCCTGCTGGGGATCGCCCTGACCGACTGCATCACCATGGACGCCTTCCTCAACGACTTCGACCTGTATTTTGCCAAGCTCTTCGACGGCCTGCGTCATGACTCCGGGGATCCGGTGATCTGGGCAGAAAAGGCGATCGCCCACTATCAAAAGCTGGGCATCGACCCGATGAGCAAGACCCTGACGTTCTCCGACAGTCTGACGCTGCCCAAGGCGCTGGAAATATTTCGCGCATTACGCGGTCGGATCAATGTCAGCTTCGGCATCGGCACCAACCTGACGTGCGATATTCCAGGTGTTGAACCGATGAGCATCGTGCTTAAAATGGCGGCCTGCAACGGCCAACCGGTGGCAAAGATCTCCGACGAGCCTGGCAAGACTCACTGCAAAGACCCGAATTTCGTCGCCTACTTGCGACACGTTTTCAAAGTTCCTGCCGCCCTTTCCAGCACACCAAGCAAGGAGTGAATTCATGCAAGCCGTACAGCGTGAGATTGCTGAGCAGCTCAAGGTTCAACCACCATTCGCCGACAAGGCCGCCCTCGAGGCGGAAATCGCCCGGCGCATCACGTTCATCCAGGATTGCCTGCTCAATTCCGGGCTCAAGACCCTGGTGCTCGGCATCAGCGGCGGCGTCGATTCCCTGACCGCCGGCCTGCTGGCCCAACGTGCCATGTGTGAACTGCGCACTCGCACCGGTGATGACAACTACAAGTTCATCGCCGTGCGCCTGCCGTACGAAACCCAGTTCGATGAACACGACGCACAGGCTTCGGTGGATTTCATCAAGCCGGACGAGCGTCACACCGTAAACATCGGCCCGGCAGTCAAATCCCTGGCCAATGAAGTGGCAGCCTTCGAGGGCAAGCACGCGGTGTCGGTGGATTTCGTCCTCGGCAACACCAAGGCCCGGATGCGCATGGTCGCCCAGTACACCATCGCCGGCGCTGCCCATGGCCTGGTGATCGGCACCGACCACGCGGCGGAAGCGGTGATGGGTTTCTTCACCAAGTTCGGTGACGGCGCCTGCGACCTGGCACCGTTGAGCGGCCTGGTGAAAAACCAGGTCCGGGCCATCGCCCGCAGCTTCGGCGCGCCGGAATCGCTGGTAGAAAAAGTCCCGACCGCCGACCTGGAAGATTTGTCGCCGGGCAAACCGGACGAAGCGTCCCACGGCGTGACCTACGCCGAGATCGACGCGTTCCTGCATGGGCAGCCGGTGCGCGAGGAAGCGTTCAAGATCATTTGCGATACGTACAAAAAGACCCATCACAAACGGGTGATGCCGTTTGCACCGTAATGGCGTCGGCGTCTGAACCGACGCCATCGCCAGCAAGCTGGCTCCTGCAAGGTGAGGTCGTTCCCGTCATTCCGGAAAGACACAACCCTTGCAGGAGCCGGCTTGCTGGCGATGAACGATGACGCGGTCAAACGTCAGGCACAAAAAAAGCGTCCCGAGTGGACGCTTTTTTTGCGCGTGCGATTCGCTTACTTCAGCGTAACCGTGCCTTTCATCATCGAGATGTGGCCCGGGAAGGAGCAGAAGAAGCCGTATTTCTCGGCAGCATCAAGCTTCGACACATCGAAAGTCACCGAGTCGGTTTCCTTGGCGCCGATGATTTTGGTGTGGGCGATAACGCGCGCATCACCCTCTTTCAAATAGTTCTTGTCGATACCGGCCGCCAGGCCGTCGGTGGCGATCGGCTGCATGTCAGCTTCTTTGCTCAGCACCCAGTTATGGCCCATCACGTTTTTCGGCAGGCTGCCGGAGTGGGTCAGTTCAACGGTGAAGGTCTTGCAGCTTTTGTCGATTTCAATGGCCTTGGTGTTGAAGGACATTTGGTCTGTGGAGTCGATGGTCGTCTTGCACTCGGCAGCCATCAATTGACTGCTGGCCAGTGTCAGCAGGGATACCGCAACAAGTTTGGCAAACATGGTGAATCTCCAAGGCAGGGTTAACAAAAATGCGAATGGACAGAAGACTGCCTGAAAACTTCGCAAGTTCCTATGACCTGAATCAAAAATTGTATACAACTTTAGAGCTATGACACCTATCGAAACAATCTACCAGCCAGACGTCTAGGGCGGCCCTATCATCAGGTCGTCATCACTTATCCGGAGCGCCTGTCATGTCCATCAATAGTTTTTTGTGCAGCTTGCTCGCCGCTTACGCCTGTGGCGCCAGTGGCACCTGTGAAACGACCCAACGCGAAGTCTAGACCTTGGAGCGCCGCGCCTCTGCCTTTACTCTGTGGCCATCCTGACCATGGAGTAAGGCATGTCTTTAGCATCCGTTTGTGTATTTTGCGGTGCCAGCACTGGCACCAATCCGGCTTATCGTGAAGCGGCGGTCGCCCTCGGGCGGGCATTGGCCGAGCGCAAGTTGACCCTGGTCTATGGCGGCGGCGCCGTCGGGTTGATGGGGATTGTGGCCGATGCCGCGCTGGCGGCCGGCGGCGAGGTGATCGGGATCATCCCGCAAAGCCTCAAGGACAAGGAAATAGGCCACAGCGGCCTGACTCGCCTGGAAGTGGTCGACGGCATGCATGCGCGAAAGGCGCGGATGGCCGAGCTCAGCGACGCGTTTATCGCCCTGCCCGGCGGCCTGGGCACTCTGGAAGAACTGTTCGAAGTCTGGACCTGGGGCCAGCTCGGCTACCACGGCAAACCGCTGGGGCTGCTGGAAGTGAACGGTTTCTACAGCAAATTGACCGGTTTTCTTGATCATATCGTCGGCGAAGGCTTCGTTCGCGAAGCACACCGTGACATGCTGCAAGTGAGCGAATCGCCGCAAACCCTGCTCGATGCCCTGGATGCCTGGCAGCCGACCGTGATGCCAAAGTGGACAGAGCAAAAACCCAGCTAACGGCTCGGTACCGATACAGGGCAGAATATGCGCCGCTCAACCTCACCTTCGACCCCAGAGGATCGCCCATGGCTAAACCTAATTATTCCTTCGCCAAACGTCAGAGAGACTTGGCCAAGGAGCAGAAGAAAGAGGAAAAGCTTCAGCGCAAGAAAGCTACAGCTGAAGAAGAAGCCGCCGCACTGAACCCGGAAACAGACGGTGAAGCGGCCGCAGAAAGTGATGTTGAAGCACCGAAAGATCAGGCGCCCGACGCCTGAGACCCTCAGGGCCCGATGATCTGATCAGGCCCACCGGATCTGTGTCCAGGGTCAGCAGCGATGTTGCTGACCCTCACAATCCCCTCCGAAATACCCCATTCCCAAATTCCTGCACATTCCCACTGTGGGAGCGGGCTTGCTCGCGAAAGCGGTTTATCGTCCAACATTAACGTCGACTGACACACCGCATTCGCGAGCAAGCCCGCCCCCACATGTGGTCTGCATCAGTCCAGTGGCATCACGGTGACCCGGACTTCCGGGTCATGATTGCCGCCCCCCAGAATCACCCCCCGCAACGGCGAGACATCGGAGAAATCCCGGCCCCAGGCCAGGGTGATGTGTTCCAGTGCCGGTTGCACATTGTTGGTCGGATCGAAATCCACCCAGCCCAGCACCGGGCAAAAAACCGAAACCCAGGCATGCGAGGCATCGGCACCGATCAGCCGCGGCTGGCCTGGCGGTGGCTGAGTCAACAGGTAGCCGCTGATGTAACGAGCCGCCAACCCACGGGAACGCACGCACGCGAGCATCAGGTGAGCGAAGTCCTGGCAGACCCCACGCCGGCGCTTCAGCACCTCCACCAGCGGCGTTGCCACCTGGGTCGCTTCGGCGTCGAAGGTGAACTCGCTGAAGATTTTCTCCATCAGCCCCTGAACGCCGAGCAACAGCGGACGGCCCGCCGGGAAACAACTTTCCGAGAACTCGACGAAGTTGCGCTTCAGATGCACATAGGGCGATTCGAACCGGTAACGACAAGCTTCCAGCAATTCAGGAGAAAGCGGCTGACTGCTGTAGGTCAGTGCGTTACGGGTTTCTTCCCAGGCCGGAGATTGATTGAAATCGAGCGTTGGCCGGGACAGCACTTCGACGGTGAGCCGGGCGTTGACCAATAGCTCATCGTGCGGCCGCTCGAATGCCAGCCGGGTCAGCGGGTTGCCAAACACATCCAGCTCGTCCCGGCGCGATGTCGGGTCGGGGCTGATCTGCAATTGCTGTTCGGTGCAACGCTGCCAGGCACACGATCGGGGCCACAGGTGCGCCAATTGCTGAGCGAGGGATACCGGACTGTCGTAGTGATAATGGGTGTCGTGGAAAATCTGGTAACGGGCACTCATCAGACGGACACCGTACGCTGGCTGACATCATCGACATGGGCGAAGTGGCGCAATGCCAGACGATCCGACACTTGTCCGCTGGCGTCGGCGATTTCTTGCAGCAGATCCGCCAGCCCATCAATGGCGGCACGAACGCTGGCTTCGCCGAACAGCGAATTCTCCAGACACCCCAGATCGAAGCGCGCCAGCCGCTCCACCAATTGCGGCAGCCCCGCTTCGCGCGGCGCACCAAAGTCATCGTTCAAACGTTTAAGGGTGCGGGTCACCAGTTTCAGTTGGAACAACACCGCGTGCGGGTTCTGCTCGTCGAGCAGCAACAGGTCCAGCACCGGGATCAATTGCGCCACCGCCAGATACCGCGAGCGGTAGGTGATGCTGCTGTTACCCAGCTCCAGCAGCCATTCCAGTCCGGCCTGATCGAAGGCACCGCTGCCGCGCAGGAACGCCGCCAGGCTGCCGCTGAGAAACTGCAGGCGTTCGATCCGCCGGCCGATCATCAGGAAGCGCCAGCCTTCGTCACGGGTCATGTCATCGAGGGCAAAACCCGACAGCGCCGCCAGCGACATCACCAGACGGTTGAGGAAATCCAGCAACTCGCCGAAATCCGGTTCTTCGGTTTCCAGCTCGATAGCCTCGCGTTGCAACTCCACCAGCGCCTGCCAGTTTTCCCGCGAGAGCTTGCCGCGCACCTGCGAAGCCGCCCACTGCAAGCGCTGCAGGTTGGAACGCAGGCTGAACGGCCAGTCGTCGCCGAGCAGCGCCGCCAGCAGCCGTTCAGGCAACTCACCTTCATCAGGCAACAACATCAACCGTTCGCCCAGCTCGACAGCCGCCTCCAGAGCTTGCGGGTCGTCGCCGTCAACGTAGCGCGCCAGCATGATCCGCAACAACCGCGCGCTGTCATCGCAGCGTTCACAGTAACGGCCGAACCAGAACAGGTTTTCCACCACCCGCGACGGCAGATACGGATCGCGCCGCACCAGGTCGTGCACGCCGATGCTGCGTTGGGCTTTCCACTGCTCGCCGCTCGGCGGCCGATCGCCCAGCACCCAAGTGTCCTTGCTCGCGCCGCCGCGTTGCATCGACACCACTTCGGCATCGGCCTCGGCGGCCACCCGGGTCAAACCACCGGGCAGCACCCGATAGCCATCGCGACTGGCCACGGCATACATGCGCATGCCGATGGCTCGAGGCTGCAACTGACCGTCCTCAGCCTGCCAGATCGGCGCCTGGGACAATTGAGCCAGTTCTTGCGCGACATAGGCGTAAGGTCGTGCCTGCATGCGCTCGGCAAGCGCCTGACGCTGTTTTTCGCTCAAATCACGGCCAAATACCGGCGCGAAGCTCTGCGAAGGAAACGCCGGTTTGATCAGCAGCTCCGGCAGTTTTTCCAAGGCCTGGGCCAGCACCGGCGCTTCGCCGCACCACCATGTGGCGATGGAGGGCAGGATCAGCTCTTCGCCGAACAGGAATTGATTGATCTTCGGCAGAAAGCCCAGCAGCCCCGGCGACTCGAGAACACCGCTGCCCAGCGCGTTGGCCACCAGCACTCGCCCCTGCCGCACGGCTTCGAGCAGGCCCGGCACGCCCAGCGCAGAGTCGGTGCGCAATTCCAGCGGATCGCAGAAGTCGTCGTCGAGCCGACGCATGATCGCGTGAACGCGACGCAGGCCGCTCAAGGTTTTCAGATAGACCGTGGCATCGCGCACCGTGAGGTCGCCGCCCTCCACCAACGGATAACCGAGTTGCCGCGCCAGATACAGATGTTCGAAGTAGCTTTCGTTGAAACGCCCCGGTGTCAGCAGTACCACCAACGGCACTTCATCATTGCTGGGCGCCTGACGGGCCAGGGTTTCCTGCAGCGTGCGGAAGAACCCCGCCAGGTGCTGCACTTTCAAATCACGGTACAGCTCGGGAAAGGCCCGGGACACGATGGTGCGGTTTTCCAGGGCGTAACCGGCGCCGGACGGTGCCTGAGTCCGATCCGCCGTGACCCACCAGCGCCCGTCGGGCGTGCGCGCCAGATCCACGGCATACAGATGCAGGAAAGCCCCGTCGGGCGGCGCAATGCCCTGACAGGGCCAGAGGAAATTGTTGTGGCCGAACACCAGTTCAGCCGGCAGCAGGCCTTCAGCGATCAGCCGCTGCGGTCCGTACAAATCCGCCAGCACGGCATTCAACAGACGCGCCCGCTGCGCAATCCCGGCTGACAACAACGCCCACTCATCAGCGGCGATCACATGTGGCAGCAGGTCCAGCTCCCACGGCCGATCGGCGCCCTTGGGGTCGGCGTAGACGTTGTAGGTCACGCCGTTTTCCTGAATCTGCCGGGTCAACAGCGCCTGACGCTGCACCAGCTGCGCGGGCGTGCTGCGTTGCAACTGGTCGAACAGCCGACGCCAGTGCGCACGCACCGCACCGCTGTCGTCGAGCAGTTCGTGATAAGTGCCCGCCGTCAGCGGGTAGCGGTCTAGCAGGTCAGGCATGGAAAGCTCGGCAGACAGCAAGGGACGGTCAGACTAACGCAGGCTCATGACGCCCGGATATACGAAAAATCCGAGCGTCGCGTACGGTTTAGAAACGTCGCAAATCGAGAGTCATCGGCAGCTCGTCGTTAATTTCCAGAATCGGTATAGGAAGTTTCCCTGGGCTGTGTCCGATGCGGAAGAAACGCGCCATTCTCCGACTTTCGGCTTCATTGGCGTTAACCGGCAAACTGTCGTAATTGCGCCCGCCCGGATGGGCGACGTGGTACTGACAGCCCCCCAGTGAACGCTGCATCCAGGTGTCGAGCAGGTCGAACACCAGCGGCGCGTGGACGGGAATGGTCGGTTGCAGGCAATTGGCCGGCTGCCAGGCCCGGAAACGTACGCCGGCCACGAACTCGCCAACCCGTCCGGTGGGCTGCAAGGGCACCGGAACGCCGTTGCACGTCAGCAAATAACGTTGCGGTGGAAGACCGGTGAGCTTGACCTGCAAGCGCTCAAGGGACGAATCCACATACCGCACCGTGCCACCGACGGCGCCCTCCTCGCCCAGCACATGCCACGGCTCGAGCGCCTGACGGACCTCCAGTTCGATGCCGCTGACCGCGTAATCGCCGACCTTGGGAAAGCGAAACTCCAGATGTGCAGCAAACCACTCGGCCCGCACCGGATAACCCGAGGCGTTGAGGTCCACGATGACATCGGCGAAATCCTGCTCGATAAAGTGCGGCAACAAAAACCGGTCATGCAACTCAGTACCCCAGCGCGCCAGTTTCGGCGGCGCATAAGGCTCGCGCCAGAATCGCGCAACCAGCGCTCGCAGCAACAACTGTTGCGCCAGGCTCATGCGCGCATGCGGTGGCATTTCAAAGGCACGCAACTCCAGCAAGCCCAGGCGTCCCGTGGCGCCATCCGGTGAATAAAGCTTGTCGATGCAGAACTCGGCGCGGTGGGTGTTACCCGTCACGTCGATCAGCAGGTTGCGCAACAACCGATCCACCAGCCATGGCGCGCATTCCTCACCAGGCTTGGGCATTTGGGCGAAAGCGATTTCCAGTTCGTACAACGCATCATTGCGCGCCTCATCAACACGCGGTGCCTGGGACGTCGGACCGATGAACAATCCGGAAAACAGGTAGGACAACGACGGGTGGTTATGCCAGTAGCTGATCAGGCTGCGCAGCAAATCCGGACGGCGCAGAAACGGTGAGTCAGCCGGTGTCGCGCCGCCCAGTACGAAATGGTTACCGCCGCCCGTGCCGGTGTGTCGGCCGTCGATCATGAATTTCTCGGTGGTCAGCCGCGTCTGGCGCGCTTCTTCGTAGAGAAACTCGGTGCGCTCGACCAGTTCGGCCCAGGTCGCGGACGGCTGCACGTTGACCTCGATCACGCCCGGGTCCGGGGTGATGCGGAAGTTGCTCAGGCGCGGATCGCTCGGTGGCTCATAGCCTTCCAGCAACACTGGGCAGTGCAACTCCTGCGCCGTGGCCTCAATCGCCGTGACCAGTTCCAGATAATCCTCGACCCGCTCCAGCGGCGGCATGAACAGGTACAACCGCCCTTCGCGAGCCTCGGCGCAGAATGCGGTGCGCGTCAGCCAGTCGGCGGATTCGTCGACCTCCAGATCCCGCTCGACCGCTTCGGCCGGTGCTCCGTGGCCGTTCAACTGCTGAGTGTCTGGAAGCGCCGGGAATTCCTGGTTGGGGTCGTTGGGATAGATGAACGGATACTCGGCGGCCTTTACCCACGGCTGCGAACCCAGCGGCAAGCGATAGCCCAGCGGCGAATCCCCCGGGACCAGTCGACAGTGCTCGTCGCGCAGGTACCAGCGACCGCTTTGCCACTGATCGCCCTTGGCAGTGCGGGCCAGCGGCAGGACCTGGCCGATCACTTTATCCAGCCCCTGACTGAAAACTTTGCGCAGACGCGCACGCTCCAGCGGTTCTTCCAAACGTGAGTCTTCGGCGCTGACGTTCTGCGGCAACATGCCTTCGCGCCAGAGGTAATAGAAATTGTCTTCGTAGGCCGGAAACACAAATCGTGTCGGAATTTTCAGACGCTCGGCGACACTCGCCAGAAAGCGCCCCGCCAACTCGCCATCAGCGCCGTAGTCTTCCTGCTCATCGGCAATCAGCGCATCGTTGTGCCAGATCGGCACGCCGTCACGGCGCCAGTAGCAGTTGAGCGACCAGCGCGGCAGTTGTTCGCCGGGGTACCACTTGCCTTGACCGAAATGCACCAGGCCCTTGGGCGCGTAACGTTTGCGCATACGCTGAAACAGTTCGGCGGAGAGGCGACGCTTGTCCGGCCCGAGCGCGGCAGTGTTCCATTCGGCGCCGTCCGGATCGTCAATGGAGACGAAGGTCGGCTCACCGCCCATGGTCAGGCGGACGTCACCTTCCAGCAGGTCGGCATCGATCTGCCGGCCCAGTGCCTGGATCGCCAGCCATTGATCTTCGGTGTAGGGCTTGGTGACCCGCGGCGCCTCCCAAATCCGCTCCACGGACATTTCGTGGGTGAATTCGCACTCGCACGGTTCCACCAGGCCACTGATGGGTGCCGCAGAGCCCGGATCCGGACTACACGCCAACGGAATGTGTCCTTCACCGGCGAACAGCCCTGACGTCGCGTCCAGGCCGATCCAGCCGGCACCCGGCAAATAGACTTCACACCAGGCGTGCAGGTCAGTGAAATCAACCTCAGTGCCCGAAGGACCATCGAGACTTTTGACATCGGCGGTGAGCTGAATCAGGTAGCCAGAGACGAAACGCGCCGCCAGCCCAAGGTTACGCAGCAATTGCACCAGCAACCACGCCGAGTCGCGGCAGGAACCGGAGGCATGTTCGAGGGTGTGTTCGGGCGTTTGCACGCCCGGTTCCATGCGGATCAGGTAGCCAATGTCTTCGCTCAGGCGCTGGTTGAGTGCCACCAGGAAATCCACGCTCGGCAGCGGCGAGCGGTCGATGCCGTCCAGATACGCCTTGAACTTCGGCGTCAGGGGCAAGGTTTCCAGGTACGGCGCCAGCTCCTTGCGCTCATCCGCGGCGTAGGCGAAAGGGATCTTTTCGGCGTAAGGCTCGAGGAAGAAGTCGAACGGATTGAACACCGCCATTTCGGCCAGCAGATCGACTTCTATCCGCAGTTCCTCGGTTTTCTCGGGGAACACCAAACGCGCCAGGTAATTGCCCTGGGGGTCTTGCTGCCAGTTGATGAAATGCTGCTCGGGCGAGACTTTCAACGCGTACGACAGTATCCGCGTGCGACTGTGGGCGGCCGGGCGCAGGCGAACAATCTGCGGCCCGAGCTCGACGGCGCGGTCGTAGCGGTAATGCGTGACGTGGTGCAATGCGACATGAATCGACACGGCGTGCCTCCTGCGAGCCTTTAGCGTATTCGAAAGCGCGCAAGACTTATGCCATCCAGTGGTGCTGGCGCTTTCATGGATTTGCTTAGGGCAGTACAGCACCAAAATCGGGCGATGCGGGAAATTGGTTTGGGGGCGTTGCACGCAAATGTGGCGAAGCAGTAAAAACGGTCAATAAATGGAGGGACTGCGAGCACAAAACCTGTGGCGAGGGGATTTATCCCCCTCGCCACAGGTTTTGATTGACGCAGAAACGCAAAACGCCAACCCGAAGGTTGGCGTTCTGTTCAGCTCAAGCGAGCGTTAGCGCGGTACAACCGGCTTGCGTGCAGGCTTGGGCCCCTTGCCTTTGGCCGCATCCTTGCGCTCCTTGGCCGCCTGCTGGTTACGGGCAAACGCCGCAGCCTTGGCCTGTTCGCGCTTGTCCCACGGGTTGCCGCCATCGCTGGCGCGCGGTGGCAGACCGGTGTGCTGGGTCAGGATCTTGGTGGTCTTTTCCCCAGCCACTTTATGGCTGCCGGCCGGCGTCGAGTTCTTGCGACGGGCGCTCTGATAGCTGTCGGTTGCCGGCTGATGCAGCGGAATCAACTGGTTCTTGCCCGGCCCGATCAGGTCGGCGCGACCCATGCGGGTCAACGCTTCACGCAGCATCGGCCAGCCTTTCGGGTCGTGATAACGCAAGAACGCCTTGTGCAGACGACGCTGCTCTTCGCTCTTGACGATGGTCACGGCGTCGCTCTTGTAAGTGACCTTACGCAGCGGGTTCTTGCCCGAGTGGTACATCGCGGTGGCGGTGGCCATCGGCGACGGGTAGAACGCCTGCACCTGGTCAGCGCGGAAGCCATTGCCCTTGAGCCACAAGGCCAGGTTCATCATGTCTTCGTCGGTGGTGCCCGGGTGAGCGGCGATGAAGTACGGAATCAGGTACTGCTCTTTCCCGGCTTCCTTGGAGTACTTCTCGAACATGCGCTTGAACTTGTCATAGCTGCCGATGCCCGGTTTCATCATCTGGTTGAGCGGACCTTCCTCGGTGTGCTCCGGGGCGATCTTCAGGTAACCACCGACGTGGTGGGTCACCAGCTCCTTGACGTATTCCGGCGACTCGACCGCGAGGTCGTAGCGCAGGCCGGAAGCGATCAAAATCTTCTTCACACCCGGCAACGCACGGGCGCTGCGGTACAGCTGGATCAGCGACGAGTGGTCGGTATTCAGATTCGGGCAAATGCCAGGGAACACGCACGACGGCTTGCGGCACGCGGATTCGATTTCCGGGCTCTTGCAGGCGATGCGGTACATGTTCGCGGTCGGGCCGCCAAGGTCGGAAATGACGCCGGTGAAGCCTGGGACCTTGTCGCGGATCTCTTCGATTTCGCGAATGATCGACTCTTCGGAACGGTTCTGGATGATCCGGCCTTCGTGCTCGGTGATCGAGCAGAACGTGCAGCCACCGAAGCAGCCACGCATGATGTTCACCGAGAAGCGAATCATGTCGTAGGCCGGGATCTTTTCCTTGCCGTACGCCGGGTGCGGAATACGTGCGTAAGGCATGCCGAACACGTAGTCCATTTCTTCAGTGGTCATCGGAATCGGCGGCGGGTTGAACCAGACATCGACTTCGCCGTGTTTCTGCACCAGCGCACGGGCGTTGCCCGGGTTGGTTTCCAGGTGAAGCACGCGGTTGGCGTGGGCATAAAGCACCGCGTCGCCACGGACTTTTTCCACCGACGGCAGACGAATCACGGTTTTGTCACGGGTCATTTTCGGGCTGGCCAGGATCTGCACGACCTTGGCTTCGCTCGGGTCTTCAACCGGACCTTTTTCCTGTTCGATGGCACAGGCCTGGGTGTCTTGCGTGTTGACGTACGGGTTGATGATCTTGTCGATCTTGCCCGGACGGTCGATACGCGTGGAATCGACTTCGTACCAGTCTTTCGGCGTATCGCGACGGATGAACGCGGTGCCGCGCACGTCGGTGATGTCTTCGATCTTGTGACCGTAGGACAGACGCTGGGCAACTTCGACGATCGCACGCTCGGCGTTACCATAAAGCAGGATGTCGGCGCAGGCGTCGATCAGGATCGAGTTGCGCACCCGGTCCTGCCAGTAATCGTAGTGGGCGATACGGCGCAGGGAAGCTTCGATGCCGCCAAGAACGATTGGCACGTTCTTGTAGGCTTCCTTGCAGCGCTGGCTGTAAACCAGGCTCGCGCGATCCGGACGTTTGCCCGCCAGGCCACCGGGGGTATAGGCATCGTCGGAACGGATTTTCTTGTCGGCGGTGTAGCGGTTGATCATCGAGTCCATGTTGCCGGCCGCGACGCCGAAGAACAGGTTCGGCTCGCCGAGCTTCATGAAGTCGTCTTTGGACTGCCAGTTCGGCTGGGCAATGATCCCGACGCGGAAGCCTTGCGACTCCAGCAGCCGGCCGATGATCGCCATGCCGAACGACGGATGGTCAACGTAGGCATCACCGGTGACGATGATGATGTCGCAGGAATCCCAGCCAAGCTGATCCATCTCCTCCCTGCTCATCGGCAGGAATGGCGCTGGACCGAAACATTCGGCCCAGTACTTGGGATAGTCAAATAACGGCTTGGCTGTTTGCATGACGATGACCGGTGTTGAGATGAAAAATCGCGGGCGCGGAATATAGCACAAAAAATAACCAATTCCGACGGCTATGGTCGGAAATTATCAGGCCCCATCGCCAGCAAGCCGGCGCCTACACGATCTCTGCAGGAGCCGGCTTGCTGGCGATGAGGCCCGAACAAACGTCGAATAAATTATTCGTCGTCGAAGTTGTAGCTACCCGGCGCCAGGTTTTCGAAGCGGGTGTACTTGCCGATGAACGCCAGTCGCGACGTGCCGATCGGGCCGTTCCGCTGCTTGCCGATAATGATTTCGGCGATGCCTTTGTGCTCGGTTTCCGGGTGATACACCTCGTCCCGGTACACGAACATGATGACGTCGGCATCCTGCTCGATCGCTCCTGATTCCCGGAGGTCGGAGTTGATCGGGCGTTTGTTCGGTCGTTGCTCCAGGGAGCGGTTGAGCTGTGACAGCGCCACCACCGGGCAATTGAATTCCTTGGCCAGGGCTTTCAAGGAACGGGAGATCTCGGAAATCTCGTTGGTCCGGTTGTCACCACCGGAACCCGGAATCTGCATCAACTGCAGGTAGTCGATCATGATCAGGGCGACATCGCCGTGTTCGCGCACCAGACGCCGGGTGCGCGCGCGCATTTCCGAAGGGCTGATACCCGCCGTATCGTCGATGAACAACTTGCGATCGTTAAGCAGGTTGACTGCCGACGTCAGGCGCGGCCAATCGTCGTCATCCAGGCGACCGGCACGGACCTTGGTCTGGTCGATACGGCCGAGGGACGAGAGCATACGCATGATCAGCGATTCGCCTGGCATCTCGAGCGAGTACACCAGCACGCACTTGTCGCTGCGCAACACGGCGTTTTCCACCAGGTTCATCGCAAAGGTGGTTTTACCCATGGACGGACGGCCGGCGACGATGATCAGGTCGGCTGGCTGCAGGCCGCTGGTTTTCTCGTCGAGGTCGGTGTAGCCGGTCGACAGGCCAGTGATGGCGTTGTCGGTGTTGAACAGGGTGTCGATGCGGTCGATGGCCTTGGTCAGCAGGTCATTCACGCTCACCGGGCCGCCGGTTTTAGGTCGGGCCTCGGCGATCTGGAAGATCTGTCGTTCGGCTTCGTCGAGAATCTCTTCAGCGGTGCGGCCTTCCGGGTTGAAGGCGCTGTCGGCAATCTCGGTGGCGATGCCGATCAACTGACGCAACGTCGCGCGCGCGCGAACGATCTGCGCATACGCCTTGATGTTGGCGACGGACGGTGTGTTTTTTGCCAACTCGCCGAGGTAACCGAGGCCGCCGACCTGCGAGGTCTGACCTTCCTTGTCCAATTGCTCGGCAAGGGTCACGACGTCGATCGGGGAGTTCTGGTCGGCGAGCTTGGCGATCGCGCGGAAGATCAGGCGGTGGTCATGCCGATAGAAATCGCCGTCGGAGACTTGATCGAGCACGCGTTCCCAGGCGTTGTTGTCCAGCATCAGACCACCGAGCACGGCCTGTTCGGCCTCGATGGAATGCGGCGGCACCTTCAGGGCAGCGGTTTGCAGATCGTATTGCTCGGGAGCGGAGATATCGTTCATGGCCACTAGGTTTATTCAAGAAAAGCAGGGGGGTTCAGAAAGACAAAGGGCACGACCTGTAAACAGGATCGTGCCCGATGTTACCGACAAGCACCCGAGGGTGCCAGCCGACAAGTGCTGCTTAAGCTGCTACCACGACAACGCGTACGGTGGCTTCAACTTCGGCGTGCAGGTGCACGGCTACGTCGAATTCGCCTACGTTGCGGATGGTGCCGTTCGGCAGACGAACTTCGCTTTTAGCAACTTCAACGCCAGAGGCGGTCAGTGCATCAGCGATGTCGTGAGTACCGATCGAACCGAACAGCTTGCCTTCGTCACCAGCGGTGGCAGTGATAGTCACTTCCAGCTCAGCCAGTTGGGCGGCACGGCTTTCAGCCGATGCTTTACGGTCTGCTGCGGCTTTTTCCAGCTCAGCGCGACGCTCTTCGAACGCAGCCAGGTTGGCTGGGGTCGCAGCGGTAGCTTTGCCGTATGGCAGCAGGTAGTTACGACCGTAACCAGCCTTAACGTTCACTTTGTCACCCAGGTTGCCCAGGTTGGTGACTTTTTCCAGAAGGATCAGTTGCATGTGAAAATCCTCTTAACTTTTAACCTTCACCGTTCGCGTTATCGGGGTCTTTCGACACCAGACGACCGCGAAAATCAATCAGGCTGTCGACGATGGCCAGGACCACCAGCAACGGATAGATCAGCTGCATGAACAGCAACAGCGTGACGTACAACCCCACCAGCCAGAACCTGGCCAGTCGCTTTTGCGCCACCAGCCCGTGAATCAGGGCCAGCCCGGCGAACACCAGCGGTACGCTGCACAACGGCGTCAGCATGGCCATCTGTGGACCGATATTCGGCCCCAGAAGCATGCACGCCAGCAGCAACATCGCTGGTAAAAGCGGGAATCGGATGGCGCGAAACTCGCGACCAAAACCACCCGGGTTGTACAACAACGCCTGCCAGTAGCGCCCGACAATCAGGCTCAGCACACTGACGATTTGCAACAAGGCCGCAATCAGGCCGGTCAGGACCGGTGCAATCAGGGACGCAAAATGCGCTTGCTCGTCTACCGACAACTTCTGGTAGACATCACCGAGTAGCGACGGCATGACCTTTATCAAGGCCTGCGCCAGCATCTCGATTTGGGGAGCAAAAGCTGTCCCCAGCACCACTGCAAACACCACTCCCATCGCTATGCTGACCAGCAGCACGCGGTTCCAGGACTCGCTTGCGCGCAAAACCAACGCAAGGCTCGAAGACCCCAGCAGCACCAGAAGTGCCCGTGGGTCGTCGGAGTAAAGCCACCAGATCAACGCCGGCAGCAGTCCCAGAGCAAGTACGCCAAGGGCGTCCTTCAATCCGCGCCGCAGGAGCACAAGGCATCCGGCGGCAGCACCCAACCAATACAACAACGGCAATGTTGCGCATCCAGCCACTACCAGAGTGGCCTGCATACGGCCGCGCATGATGAACTCAGCTAAGGCACGCATGCTTTCAATCCTTTGCTACGTGTCGACTGCCCGGTCTCAGCGGCCGTGGCTGTCGGTGTAGGCCAGCAGGGCCAGGAAGCGGGCGCGCTTGATAGCGGTGGCCAGCTGACGCTGATAACGTGCTTTGGTACCGGTGATGCGGCTTGGAACGATTTTGCCGGTCTCGGATACGTAAGCTTTCAGAGTGTTGAGATCTTTGTAATCGATCTCTTTCACGTCTTCAGCGGTGAAGCGGCAGAATTTACGACGACGGAAGAAACGTGCCATTTGATAGGCTCCTTAAAAGGTCCGTGGATTACTCGTCAGCGTTATCGCTGTTGTCGCTGTCATCACTATCAGCGCTATCGGCGCCTTCGTGCTCAGGACGGTCGCGACGCTCACGGCGCTCACTGCGGTTTTCTTCAGCCTTGAGCATCTCGGATTGGCCGGTAACGGCTTCTTCGCGACGGATGACCAGGTTACGGATCACTGCATCGTTGTAGCGGAAGTTGTCTTCCAGCTCGGCCAGGGCCTTGCCAGTGCACTCAACGTTCAGCATCACGTAGTGAGCCTTGTGAACATTGTTGATTGCGTAGGCCAGTTGACGACGGCCCCAATCTTCCAGACGGTGGATTTTGCCGCCGTCTTCTTCGATCAGCTTGGTGTAACGCTCAACCATGCCGCCGACTTGCTCGCTTTGATCCGGGTGGACCAAAAAGATGATTTCGTAATGACGCATGAATGCTCCTTACGGGTTGTAGCCTGCCGCTCAAAAGCGGTCAGACAAGGAGTGAATGACACTTATGGACTTGCTTGCGATAGACACATGCGTGCCTGCCGTCACAGCAAGGGGCGCAATTGTAGAGAAGGGACAGAAGAGGTGCAAGGCAATTGGTGATTATTTGAACAACCACCAACAACCCCGCTTCTGTAGGAGCCGGCTTGCTGGCGATCCGTGCGACGCGGTCTGTCAGATGGACCGCGTCGCCTGGATCGCCAGCAAGCCGGCTCCTACAAGGGAGTGTCAGGGCTTCTTGCCAGTGGCGGCTTTTACGCTGCGCTGGCGCTGAGCCTCGAACAGGCAAACGCCAGTCGCCACGGAAACGTTGAGACTGCTGACGCTGCCAGTCATCGGCAGGTGCACCAGATAGTCGCAAAGATCACGAGTCAGGCGACGCATGCCGCTGCCTTCCGCACCCATGATCAGGATGGTCGGGCCGGTCATGTCTTGCTGATACAGGCTCTGCTCAGCCTCGCCCGCCGTACCGACGACCCACAAGCCGCGCTGCTTGAGTTTTTCCAGGGTGCGCGCCAGATTGGTCACGGCGACCAGCGGAATCACTTCCGCCGCGCCACAGGCGACTTTCCGTACCGTCGGGGTCAGCGTGGCTGACTTGTCTTTCGGAACGATCACCGCCAGCGCGCCGGCCGCATCGGCCGAACGCAGGCAAGCGCCAAGGTTGTGCGGATCGGTCACGCCGTCGAGCACCAGCAGCAGCGGTGCGCCGTCAGTGCGATCGAGCAGCTCGTCGAGCATCGCCTCACCCCAGACCTGGCTCGGACTCACGTCCGCCACCACGCCCTGGTGCACGCCTTCAACCCACGCATCCAGCTCACGACGTTCGGCATTGCCGACGGCTACGCGATTTTCCGCAGCGAGCTGGATCAGCGTCTGAACCCGCGGATCACTGCGGCCTTCAGCCAGCCAGATCTGCTTGACGCGTTTCGGGTGGTGACGCAGCAATGCTTCTACCGCATGCACGCCGTAGATTTTTTCCAACTGACTCATGACTTGGCCTTAGGTTTACGCGCCCCGCCGCTTTTGGCTGGAGCCGAACCCGCTTTCGGCGGGCCTTTACGATGTTTGCTTGGCTTGCTGCCGGGAGCCTTGTCAGGCGCCGACCGTCCGGTCTTTCCCCCAGACGCCGCTTTACCACCGCTTTTCGCTTCAGACAGCAACGCCTGCTTCAGTTCGCGGCTTTTGCGCAACTCAGCGTTTTTCGCTGCAGCGTCGCTCGGGCGATAGGCTTCGACCGCCTTTTCCTTGGCAGGACGACGACCGGTTTTCGCCGACGCCGGCTCAGCAGCCGTCTTGGTCGCAGGTGCAGCGGTTTCGGTCCCGCGCTTCTTGCGGCCGATCGGTGCGCTGATGGTTTTTTCAGCCATCTCGAAGTCGATCTTGCGCTCATCGAGGTCGACGCGCATCACGCGCACTTCAACGGTGTCGCCAAGGCGGAAGCTGCGACCGGTACGCTCACCGGCGAGGCGGTGATGCACAGGATCGAAGTGGTAGTAATCGCCCGGCAGCGCGGTGACGTGCACCAGGCCTTCGACGTAGATATCGGTCAGTTCGACGAACAGGCCAAAACCGGTCACGGCAGTGATCACACCCGGGAACGATTCGCCCACGCGGTCTTTCATGAACTCGCACTTGAGCCAGTTCACCACGTCGCGGGTCGCTTCGTCGGCACGGCGTTCGCTCATCGAGCATTGCTCGCCGAGCTGCTCCAGCGTCGCTTCGTCGTACGGATAGATGCGCGCTTTCGGAATGGTCATCGCGCCGGCACGGCGAACGTGCGGGGTGTCCATTTTCGAATGGATGACGCTGCGGATCGCCCGGTGCGTGAGCAAATCCGGGTAGCGGCGGATCGGTGAGGTGAAGTGGGTGTAAGCCTCGTAATTCAGGCCGAAATGACCCTGGTTATCAGCGCTGTACACCGCCTGGCTCAACGAACGCAGCATGACGGTCTGGATCAGATGGAAGTCCGGACGGTCCTTGATGCTCGCCAACAAGGCCTGGTAATCCTTCGGCGACGGGCCATCCTTGCCTTTGTGCAGGGACAGGCCGAGCTCACCGAGGAAGGCGCGCAGTTTTTCCAGACGCTCCGGTGGAGGACCATCGTGGACGCGGTACAGCGCAGGAATTTCGTGCTTCTTCAGGAATTCCGCCGTGGCCACGTTGGCCGCCAGCATGCATTCCTCGATCAGCTTGTGCGCGTCGTTACGAACGGTCGGACGGATTTCGGCAATCTTGCGCTCGGTCCCGAAGATGATCCGGGTTTCCTGCGTTTCGAAATCGATCGCGCCACGTTCGTGACGAGCGGCCAGCAGCACTTTGTACAGTGCGTAAAGCTGCTTCAGATGCGGCAGAACGTCGTTGTACTCGCCACGAAGCTGACGCGCCTCGGTGAGTTTCGGCGTTTCCAGCATCGCGCTGACCTTGTTATAGGTCAGACGAGCATGGGAGTGAATCACCGCTTCGTAGAAGCAGTAGTCGGTCATCTCGCCGGATTTGGAGATGGTCATTTCGCAGACCATGGCCAGGCGATCGACGTGCGGGTTCAGCGAGCACAGGCCGTTGGACAGCTGCTCGGGCAGCATCGGCACTACGCGTTCAGGGAAGTAAACGGAGTTGCCGCGAACCTGGGATTCGTTATCCAGCGCCGAACCGATCTTCACGTAACTGGAAACGTCGGCAATCGCCACGTACAACTTCCAGCCGCCGGAGAACAGACGCAGCTTGCCCGGTTTGGCTTCGCAGTAGACCGCGTCATCGAAGTCGCGCGCATCTTCACCGTCGATGGTCACGAACGGCAGATGACGCAGGTCGATGCGCTTCTCTTTGTCTTTCTCTTCGACTTCCGGCTTGAGCTTGGCGGCTTCTTTCAAGACCGCTTCAGGCCAGACGTGCGGAATATCGTAAGTGCGCAGGGCGACATCGATTTCCATGCCCGGCGCCATGTAGTTGCCCACGACTTCGACCACGTCGCCTTGCGGCTGGAAGCGTGGCGTTGGCCAGTGAGTGATCTTCACTTCGACGAATTGACCGATCTGCGCGTTGGCGTTGCGGCCCGGGGTGACCAGCACTTCTTGCTGGATCTTCGGGTTATCGGCAACCACGAAGCCGATACCGCCTTCTTCGAAGTAACGGCCGACGATGGTCTCGTGAGCACGGGTTACCACTTCGACGATCATACCTTCGCGGCGACCACGACGGTCCAGACCGGAAACACGCGCCAGGGCACGGTCGCCATCGAACACCAGACGCATTTGCGCCGGGCTCATGAACAGATCGTCACTGCCGTCGTCCGGGACCAGGAAACCGAAGCCGTCACGGTGACCGCTGATGCGGCCCAGGATCAGGTCGAGCTTGTCCACCGGCGCATAAGTGCCGCGACGGGTATAGATGAGTTGAGCGTCGCGCTCCATGGCGCGCAGGCGGCGGCGCAGGGCTTCGATCTGGTCTTCTGTGGTCAGACCAAACTCTTCGACCAGTTGCTCGCGGTTAGCAGGCGAACCCCGATCAGCAAGGTGCTGAAGGATCAGTTCGCGGCTAGGAATAGGGTTTTCATATTTTTCCGCTTCACGAGCGGCCTCGGGATCGAGGGACTGCCAATCGGCCATTAGAGAGTTTTCACCTTGTCTATATGCGGGTTAGTTTGGCATAGGCGTAATGAAACGGGAAATTTCAGGCTATGAGAGCCCATCTAAAGCCCTTTATCGACACCGAAAAGCTTACTTGAATGCCACTGGTAACATTTTTCAGGTTTTTTTGATGCCGGGGGTTTACAGTTAAAAAGACGCTCCGTATAGTGCGCGCCATCGACGACGCACTAGCGCTGCCGATACTGCCCAGATGGTGAAATTGGTAGACACGCCAGCTTCAGGTGCTGGTGACCGCAAGGTCGTGGAAGTTCGAGTCTTCTTCTGGGCACCAATTTCGAGCTTGAGATTAGATCAATTTCAAGGCTCACACAAAAACCCGCGAAAGCGGGTTTTTTGCATTCTAAGCATCTGATTTATTAAAACTAAATCAGGGGTTTACAGATCAAAATGCTCTCCGTATAGTGCGCCACATCAACAGCGGCAACGCTGAAGATTATGCCCAGATGGTGAAATTGGTAGACACGCCAGCTTCAGGTGCTGGTGACCGCAAGGTCGTGGAAGTTCGAGTCTTCTTCTGGGCACCAATTCAAATTCAAGGTCACGATCTTGAATTTCACAGAAACCCGCGAAAGCGGGTTTTTGCGTTTCTGGCTTTCTAAAAAACAGCCATTACCCCTTACCGAATCAAAGTGCTTTTTGTGGCGAGGGGATTTATCCCTTCGCCACAGAGCCTGCACCAAACCCTCTAGCAAAACCCTCTGCGTCCCGCAAGACGCACTTGAGAAACAATATCGTTTATCATTGTTGCAAGTTTTTGCAATGCGACAGTGAGGAACCCTGCGAATGATGTTTCGAAATACCCTGCGCCGCGGCCTGACCTTCACCCTGCTCGGCCTGGCACTCGCCACCCCCCTCACCCAGGCTGCTGACACAGTTTCCCTGACACTCTATAACGGCCAACACAAAGAAGTCGGCGACGCCGTCGCCAAGGCCTTTGAAGCCAAGACCGGCATTCACGTCAATGTGCGCAAAGGCAGCAGCAACCAGCTCGCCAGCCAGATCGTCGAAGAAGGCGATCGCTCTCCCGCCGACGTGATCTACACCGAAGAATCCCCGCCGCTGAACAAACTCGGCGAACAGGGCCTGCTGGCACAAACCGATGCCGCCACCCTCGCCGTCCTGCCCAAAGACTACGTCGCCGGCAATGGCACCTGGATCGGAATCACCGCGCGAGTCCGCGTCGTTGCGTTCAACCCCAAGCTGATCGATGAAAAAGACCTGCCGAAATCGGTGATGGAATTCTCCGACCCGAAATGGCAAGGCAAGGTCGGCTTTGTGCCCACCAGTGGCGCGTTCCAGGAACAAGCCGTGGCGATCATCAAGGTGCACGGCATGGACGCAGCCGAAGAATGGCTGACCGGCCTGCGCGCATTCGGCAAGACTTACAGCAACAACATGGTGGCGCTGAAAGCCGTGGAAAATGGCGAAGTCGCCACCGTGCTGGTGAACAACTACTACTGGTTCGCCTTGCAGCGTGAAAAAGGCCAGCTCGACTCGAAACTGCATTACTTCACCGGCGGCGACGTCGGCGGGCTGATCACCGTTTCCAGCGCTGCCGTACTGAAATCCAGCAAACATCCAAAAGAAGCCCAGCAGTTCCTCGCCTACATGGCCAGCGAAGAAGGTCAGCGCGTGATCACCCAGACCACCGCCGAATACCCGCTGCACAAAGGCATGGAATCGGATCGCGGCCTCAAACCGTTCAGCGAACTGCAAGCGCCGAAAGTCACGCCGGCCGACCTCGGCAACGCCGAAGAAGCCCTGGACCTGGAACGTGACGTTGGCTTGAACTGATGAGCGCATCGTTATCAGCCCCTGCTCCTCGCGGGGCTTATGTGCCACGGCGCAAGCGGCCTTCGATCTGGCTGTTGTTGCCGGTTTTGCTGCTGGTGATGCTCAGTCTTTTGCCGCTGGCCTATGTCGGGCTCAAGACCTGGCAGGCGGGCTGGGCCGAAGCGCTGCATCTGTTGTGGCGGCCTTATGTGTTCGGCCTGTTGCGCAATACGCTGGCATTGATGGTGGGCGTGACGGTTGCCTGTGGCGTGATCGGCCTCTCGCTGGCCTGGCTGCTTGAGCGCAGCAACTTGCCCGGACGGCGCTTGTGGGGCGTGATTCTGTGTTTGCCATTCGCGGTGCCGGCGTTTGTCAGCAGCTTCACCTGGGTTTCGTTGAGCGCGCACTTCGAAGGTTTGGGCGGGGCGATCCTGGTGATGACCCTGTCGAAGTATCCGCTGATTTTTTTGCCGGTTGCGGCGACCCTGCGCAATCTTGACCCCTCTCTCGAAGAGTCCGCACGGACCCTTGGACAGAATCGCTGGGGCGTGTTCTTCAAAATCACCCTGCCACTGCTCTGGCCGTCGCTGCTCGCCGGCTCGTTGCTGATTGCCCTGCACATGCTCGTGGAATTCGGTGCACTGTCGATCATCGGCCTGCAGACATTCACCACGGCGATCTATCAGCAGTTCGAACTGGAATTCAGCAACGCCAATGCGGCGATGCTTTCCGCTGTTTTGCTCGCACTGTGTCTGATGCTGCTGTGGCTTGAACTGCGAGTACGCGGCAAAGGTCGACACGTGCGCACCGGCCAAGGCGCCGCACGACAGGCGGAACAGGTTCGATTAGGGCCTTGGGCTGTCGCCGGACAGGTCTACTGCCTGGCGCTGGCGATCATCGGCAGCGGGATTCCCTTGGGTATGTTGGCGTACTGGCTGGCGGTCGGCTCGTCGGCGGCGTTTCCGGTGGCGACGATCAGCGAGGCATTGCTGTCGTCCCTGGCACTGTCGCTGGGCGGTGCTGCGCTGTGTCTGGTGCTGGCCGTGCCGGTGGGGTTGTTGGTGGTGCGCTACAAAGGCCAACTGGCGATCTGGGCGGAGCGTTTGCCGTATCTGCTGCATGCCCTGCCAGGATTGGTGATTGCACTGACGCTGGTGTATTTCGCGCTCCACTACGTGCCGGTGCTGTACCAGACATCGGCGTTGCTGCTGATAGCCTATGCGCTGCTGTTTCTGCCGCTGGCTCAGGCGCCGATTCGCACGGCGCTGAACAAGGCTGCGCCGCAACTGGAAGAGGCGGCTCGTACGCTGGGGGCGTCATCCTTCAGTGCGTTCTGCCGGGTGACCCTGCCGATTATTTTCCCGGCATTGGGTGCGGCGTTTGCGTTGGTGTTTCTGGATGCCATGAAGGAGCTGACGGCGACGTTGCTGCTGAGTCCGACCGGGCTCAACACACTGGCGACGGAGGTTTGGGCGCATACGGCGAATGTGGAGTTTGCAGCGGCGGCGCCTTATGCGGCGCTGTTGATAGTCGTATCGGGGTTGCCGGTATATCTACTGACGACGCGGATGTATCTGAGTCGCTGAGAATGCCTTCGCGAGCAAGCCCGCTCCCACACTGGATCTGCTGTGAACTCACAATGGGTGAGCTCCAGAGATCCAATGTGGGAGCGGGCTTGCTCGCGAAAGCGTCAGACCAGCCAATATGAATTTTAAGCCCTGAACTGCCCCAGGCTCGCCTTCAACTGAGCCGCCAAGCCATCCAGCACCTTGCCGCTCGCCGTAGTCTCCACCACCGCCTGAGCCGCTTTCTCAGCCTGTGCATGAATGGTTTCAACCCGTCCCCGCACCGCCTGCGCGCCTTGCGCCTGATGCGCTGCTGCCTGCGTCGCCAGGCCAATGGCCGCATGAACCTGCTCGACCGACACCTGCACCGATTGCTGCAACCGAGCACTGTCGCGCAATACCAGCAGACCCTCGCTGGCCTGACGCCCGGCCTGACCGATCGCTGCCACCGCCTCACGCGCACCTTGCTGCAACGCCACGATGTGCGCCTGAATGTCGCCCGTGGAGCTCTGGGTCTTGCTCGCCAGCGCTCGCACCTCGTCCGCCACCACGGCAAAGCCGCGGCCGGTCTCGCCGGCACGCGCCGCTTCAATGGCCGCATTCAGTGCCAGCAGGTTGGTCTGCTCGGCGATCCCGTGAATCACGGTCAACACCACTTCAATCTGTTCACTCTGCTGCGCCAGTCGCTCGATGACTTTCGCGCCGGTATCAACCTGCCCGGCCAACGCCTCGATCAGGCTGCCGACTTTCGCCGAGGTCCGGGTGTTTTCATCGGTGGCCGAACGAATATCCACCACTTGCTGCAAGGCCGCCTGCATGGCCTGGCTTTCAGATTGGGCTTCGTCAGCCATTTGCGACAATGCGCGCAGGCTCTCGGCAACCTCGTCACGCTGCATGCCCGCTGCCGCATCGGCACCGGCGTTACGCAGGGTCATAGCGCCGATTTCAACGCCCGTGCGCTGGGCCACATCGCCTGCTTCACGCACGATTGGCTGCAACTTATCCACAAAGCGATTGACCGCCGAGGCCATGTCACCGATCTCGTCCTTGCTGTTGATCTGCACGCGTTTGGTCAGGTCACCCTCGCCCGCCGCCAGGTCGTCCATCGCCGAAATCAGCATCTTCAGGCGGTTGACCACGCGACGCCCCAGGACCACGGCCAGCAGCAGCAACACGCCGCAACCGACCAACGCCAGGCCCATGCCGATGCGCCAGCGCAGGGTCGCCGCGGCTTCCTGCACGGTGCTGGTGGTGTTGGCTTTCATTTCAGAGGCGGTCGACTGAGCGGAGGTCAAACGCGCCCGCATCGCAGTGGCACTGTCAGCTGCCGCGCCTTTGAGGCTGTCGCCGACCAGTTGATCACTGCTGGCAATCAGCGCCGAGAAGCGCTTGTCCAGCGCCGTCAGATCGGTTTCCACCGAGGCGGTGGAGACGCCCATCAAGACTTTGCCGATTTCCACGCCGTTAGGGTTGATCGAGGCTTCAACGTAGTAGACCGATGGATCGCTCTTCGCCGCATCCAGCACTTTATCCAGCGCCCGCTCGCCCTGGCCTTTCTCCAGAAGGGCCTTGTTGATCGGGTTTTCGCGGTTGAGATAGCGCGTCAGGTGCTGCCCCGTTGCGTCGTCATAGATCACGAACAGCACGTTGGGATTGCGCTGGGCGCGACGGGCGAATTCGGAGAGGGTTGGCACGTCGCTGTCCCACATGGCGCGGGGTGCAACCGAAGCCAGGAGCTGCGCCATATCATTGGCGGAATCCTTCAGGTCCTTTTCCAGCGTGGCACGCAGCTGAGCCTGTTCGTCCTTCAGTCGCGAGGACAAACCGGCCGTGAGGCGCTGACGTGTGCTGGTGGAGAGGTTGTCGAGGCTCGACGTGACTTCACGCCCCGCCTGCTCCAGTTCGCCCGAAAGTTTTTGACTGTCCGCACCAAGGCGCACACCCAAATCGGCTTCCAGGGCAGTCACTGTGCTCCGAGTCAGAGCGACAGCCACCAGCACCTGCACCAAAAGGGCGATACCAAGGGTAACGAACACCGGCCGCAATAGACGGCTTTGTAACAATGAGAGAACCGCCGACACTTGATATCCCTCTGCCATGACGCCATTAAATTGATGGCACGCCAGAAGACGTGCTCTTAATGAAGTTCACAGCAAAGGTCATGCCGTCCTGCGGACAGATACGACAAAGGGCCCAATTAAGGGCCCTTTGCTTTTTACATCAATGACTTATTAAGCGAACGGGTGACGCAGAACGATGGTTTCGTTGCGATCCGGGCCCGTCGAAATAATGTCGATCGGCGCACCGATCAGCGCTTCAATACGCTTGATGTAGGCACGTGCGTTGGCTGGCAGTTCTTCCAGGGTTTTGGCGCCCACGGTCGACTCGGTCCAGCCCGGCACCTCTTCGTACACAGGCTGCAGACCCACGTAGCTGTCAGCGTCCGTCGGGGCGACATTTTTACCTTCTGCATCTTTGTAGCCGACGCAGATGTTGATGGTTTTCAGACCATCGAGCACATCCAGCTTGGTCAGGCAGATGCCCGAGATGCTGTTCACATCGATGGCGCGACGCAAGATCACAGCGTCGAACCAGCCACAACGACGGGCACGGCCGGTAGTCGCGCCGAACTCGTGACCTTGTTTGGCCAGGTGCGCACCGACTTCGTCGAACAGTTCAGTCGGGAATGGACCCGAACCTACACGCGTGGTGTAAGCCTTGGTGATACCCAGGATGTAGTCCAGGAACATCGGGCCAACACCCGAACCGGTAGCTACGCCGCCAGCGGTGGTGTTAGAGCTGGTCACGTACGGATAGGTACCGTGGTCGATGTCCAGCAACGAACCTTGGGCGCCTTCGAACATGATGTCTTTGCCTGCGCGACGCAGGTCGTGCAGCTCGGCCGTCACGTCCAGCATCAGCGGCTTGAGCAGCTCAGCGTATTCTTTGCACTCAGCCAGGGTCTTGTCGAATTCGATGGCTGGCTCTTTGTAGTAACCCACCAGCATGAAGTTGTGGTAATCCACCAGTTCACGCAGCTTGTCTTCAAAGCGCGGCATGTTGAGCAGGTCGCCAACACGCAGGCCACGACGCGCGACTTTGTCTTCGTAGGCCGGGCCGATGCCGCGACCGGTCGTACCGATCTTCAGCTCGCCACGGGCCTTTTCACGGGCCTGGTCCAGTGCAACGTGGAAAGACAGGATCAGCGGGCAGGACGGACTGATACGCAGGCGCTCACGCACCGGTACGCCTTTCTCTTCCAGCTTGACGATCTCGCGCAGCAAGGCGTCCGGTGCAACCACCACGCCGTTGCCGATCAGGCACTGCACGCCTTCGCGCAGTACGCCCGACGGGATCAGGTGCAAGACGGTTTTCTCGCCGTCGATCACCAGGGTGTGGCCTGCGTTGTGGCCACCCTGGTAGCGCACTACGGCGGCAGCATGTTCGGTCAGCAGATCAACGATCTTGCCTTTGCCCTCATCACCCCATTGGGTGCCCAGGACTACGACATTCTTACCCATAACACTTGTCCTCATTCGCGCAAACTTGGTGTCGGCCACGGGCCGACAGGAAAACTCAAGAAGCCAGTGGCGATACTTGCCAAAGCCCGTTCTGCTGAATCAATTGCCGGTCGCAGTCCGCTTCACGGGCGGCGGCCAAAGGTTGTCCAGGCAAGGCCTGAACGACACGCTGACCCTCACTGCGCAACTGGCAAACCTGCTGCCAGAGTGCCGCATCCGTACTGTCAGGCATCCAGATACCGCCAGACGGTAGCTCGATTTCAGCACGCCCCAGGGTCACCAGGGTTTTCAAATCGGTAGAGAAGCCGGTAGCCGGACGGGCGCGACCGAAGTCGGCGCCGATGTCGTCGTAACGACCGCCCTGGGCAATGGACTGGCCAACACCCGGCACGAATACCGCGAACACCACACCGGTGTGGTAGTGATAGCCGCGCAACTCGCCCAGATCGAAGTACAACGGCAGTTCCGGGAAACGCGTGGACAAACGCTCGGCAATCGCCAGCAAATCGTCCAGCGCCGCCAAAACCGGCGCCGGCGCATTCGCCAGACGCTCGCGAGCAGCGCTCAACACCTCACGGCCGCCACACAGATCGACCAACGCACGCAGCATGCCCGACAGATCGGCAGGCAAACCTTCGGTCAGGGTAATGACCTCGTCGATGGCCTTGCGTTGCAACGCATCGAACAACTGTTGTTCAACTTCACCGGACAAACCGGCCGCGCGGGCCAGGCCGCGATAGATACCAACATGACCGAGGTCCATGTGCACATCCGGCACATCGGCCAGTTGCAGCATGGCCAGCATCAGGCTGATCACTTCCACGTCGCTGCTCGGGCTGGCATCGCCGTACAACTCGGCACCCAGTTGAATCGGGCTGCGCGAGGACGACAAGGCGCGAGGCTGAGCGTGTAGCACGCTGCCGGCATAGCACAGGCGGCTCGGACCTTCGCGACGCAGGGTGTGCGCATCGATGCGCGCCACTTGCGGCGTGATGTCGGCACGGAAGCCCATCTGCCGGCCCGATTGCGGGTCGATGACCTTGAAGGTACGCAGATCGAGGTCCTGGCCGGCGCCGGTCAGCAGGGATTCCAGGTACTCGATATGGGGAGTCACGACAAACTCGTAACCCCAGCTCTGGAACAGATCCAACACCTGACGACGCGCGACTTCAATGCGCGCCGCTTCCGGTGGCAGTACTTCTTCGATGCCATCTGGCAGCAGCCAGCGGTCTACCGTTGCCATTACGCCATTCCCCTATGGTCCGGGCGGCCAGCCTTTGGGCGAGCCTTGAGTGAAGCAGAAAATGATCGGCTTTGTTTACAAGCCACGCATAAACAACGCGGCGAAAAGCCTGAAAATAAGCTTCGCCAATCACTCTCCTCGAAAAACCTGTCGAGTCATTCAACTCGGGCGCCTGCATAAACAACAGCAATCAAACGTGCAGACGCAAAAAAGCCGGGAATTTCCCGGCTGCCGCATCATACACACGTTTTCCCAAAGGATCACCCCGCCCGAGGCTTTAGCCGCCAGGCGGGGGATGATTCAGGTCAACGTCGTATCAAGGCTTGGCTTTTTCCAGGTAACGGAAGAAGTCGCTGCTTGGGTCGAGGACCATGACGTCGGATTTGTTCGCGAAGCTTTCACGGTAGGCGCGCAGGCTACGGTAGAAACCGTAGAACTCCTGATCCTGGCCGTAGGCCTTGGAGTAGATCGCAGCGGCCTGGGCATCACCATCACCGCGAACCTCTTCGGATTCACGATAGGCTTCAGCCAGCAACACGCGGCGTTGACGATCAGCGTCGGCACGAATGCCTTCTGCCAGCTCGTTACCCTTGGCGCGGTGCTCGCGAGCTTCACGCTCACGCTCGGAACTCATGCGTTCGAAAACGCTGCGGTTCACTTCTTTCGGCAGATCGATGGCCTTGACCCGAACATCGACGACTTCGATGCCCAGTTCTTTTTCCGCCATCTTGTTCAGAGACGCCGTGATATCGGTCATCAGCGCATCGCGCTCACCGGACACCACTTCGTGCAGCGTGCGCTTGCCGAACTGGTCACGCAGGCCCGATTCCAGACGACGGGAAAGACGTTCGTCAGCAATCTGCTTGAGGCCGGAGGTCGCGGTGTAGAAGCGCTCGGCATCTTTCACCCGCCATTTGGCGTAGGCATCGACCATGACGGCTTTCTTTTCCAGCGTCAGGAAGCGTTGTGTCGGTGCATCCAGCGTCATCAGGCGTGCGTCGAATTTGCGCACCTGGTTAACGTAAGGCACTTTCACATGCAGGCCCGGCTGAACATCGGCCTGAACCACGCGACCGAACTGCAGCAACACCGCACGCTCGGTCTGAGCCACGATGTAGAAGCAGTTCCAGGCTGCGATCGCCACGACGACGCCGACAATAAGGGCGATCAGCGATTTATTGCTCATCAGCGACTCTCCCTGGTACGTGCTTGCTGTTGCTGCAGATCGGCTGCACGCACATTCGCTTCATTGCTGGTGGCTGCTGCGCCAGTCACTGCTGTGCTGGTGTTGCGACCACTTTCGACCATCTTGTCCAGCGGCAAGTACAGCAGATTGCTCTGGCCATTCTTGTTGCCGGTCACGAGAACCTTGCTGGTGCTGCTGAAGACTTCCTGCATGGTGTCCAGGTACAGACGCTGGCGGGTGACTTCAGGTGCCTTGCGGTACTCGGCGACCAGTTTGGTGAAGCGATCGGCCTCACCCTTGGCGCGCGAGACGGTTTCATCACGGTAACCGTTGGCATCTTCGATGATGCGCTGGGCCTGACCACGGGCTTCCGGCACGACGCCGTTGGCATAGGTTTCAGCCTGGTTGCGCGAACGTTGCTCGTCTTCACGGGCGCGGATCACGTCATCGAAGGCTTCCTGCACTTCACGCGGTGCCGCTGCGCTCTGTACGTTCACCTGAGTGACAGTGATACCGGTGCGATAAGTATCCATGAAGCGTTGCAGACGCTCCTTGATCTCGCTCGCCATCAACTCACGACCTTCAGTCAGCACCTGATCCATCGCGGTGGAACCCACCACATGGCGCAAGGCACTTTCGGTCGCGTGCTGCAGGCTGATTTCCGGCTGATCAACGCTCAGCACGAAGTCCTGCAGGTTGCTGATCTTGTACTGCACGGTCAGCGGCACTTCGACGATGTTTTCGTCTTCAGTCAGCATTTGACCCTGCTTGGTATAGGCACGCTCACGCGTGACGTTTTCCAGGTACTTGCGATCGAGCGGCGGGAAATAGATGTTCAGGCCCGGGCCGACGGTTTCGTAGTACTTGCCGAAACGCAGCACCACGGCTTGCTCCTGCTCGTCGACCACGTAGACCGCGCTGTACAGCCACACGGCCGCCAATACGACAAGGCCGATGCCGAGCAGGCCGCCGAAGCCGCCACTCTTGCCCGAACCACCGCCGTCATCACCGCGTTTTTTACCACCACCGAACAACCCATTCAGGCTTTCCTGCAGCTTTCGGAAGGCCTCGTCGAGATCCGGTGGTCCCTTGCGGTCGCCGTTATTGCGACGTTTGCCACCCCAAGGATCCTGATTATTCGAGTTGCCACCCGGCTCATTCCAAGCCATAGCGCTCTCCATCTGATAAAGCAAAGACGCACCCACGGCGCGCCGACCAATGCTACAGAATGCCTGTCACCGCGGCACAACCGCTTTCTCAGGCTTTTATTGCAAAGTGTGTTGTTCGATGAACTCTGTCGGCACAACGCCTTCACGGCTGACCAGCCGATTGAGCTCCGAGCGCGGCAATCGAACGGCCAGCAAGCTGACACCTTCTTCGTCGTGTTCTTCTTTCTGCACCGCTCCGAGTTCGAAGAACTGCGCACGCAGTCGAGCGAATCGTTGCGGCAAGCGCAAGGTACCGATAAACATCTCACTGCCCAGCAACTCGGCAATGGCCTGCTCAAGCAATTCCAGACCACTGCCATCACGTGCCGACAGCCAGACCCGTTGAGGCTTGCCGTTTTCGTCGCGCTGGATTTGTGGCTCAACGCCTTCAAGCAAATCGAGTTTGTTATAGACCTCGAGGATCGGCAAGTCCTGGGCACCAATCTCGCCCAGCACCACCATCACCTGCTCGATCTGCAACATGCGATCCGGTTCGGCCGCATCGATCACGTGCAACAGCAGGTCGGAGTTGCTCGATTCTTCGAGCGTAGACCGAAATGCCTCGACCAGCTTGTGGGGCAGGTGGCGAATGAACCCCACGGTATCAGCCAGGACAATCGGCCCCAGGTCGGCCAATTCCAGTCGGCGCAAGGTCGGGTCCAGCGTGGCAAACAACTGGTCAGCCGCGTACACGTCGGATTTCGTCACGTTATTGAAGAGCGTGGATTTGCCGGCGTTGGTATACCCCACCAAAGACACGGTAGGGATATCCGCGCGCGTACGGCCACGTCGCGACTGTTCACGCTGGCTGCGCACTTTTTCCAGCCGGCCCTTGATCTGTCGCAGGCGAACCCGCAGCAAGCGGCGGTCGGTCTCGAGCTGGGTTTCACCCGGGCCACGCATGCCGATACCGCCACCTTGACGCTCAAGGTGAGTCCAGCCACGAACCAGCCGGGTGCTCATGTGGTCAAGCTGGGCCAGTTCGACCTGGAGCTTGCCTTCATGGGTACGGGCACGTTGGGCGAAAATATCGAGAATCAGGCCGGTGCGGTCGATCACGCGACACTCGAAAACACGTTCGAGGTTACGTTCCTGACTGGGCGTGAGGATGTGATTGAAGATCACCAGATCGGCCTTTTCGGCATGGACCAGGTCGCGTAGTTCCTCGACCTTGCCGCTGCCAATCAGGAATTTGGCGGTTGGCCGATGACGCGGCACGTTAAAAAACGCAACGGTCTCGGCGCCAGCCGAATTAGCCAACTCCTGAAACTCCTGCGGATCTTCGCGCGCCTCAGGGTCCTGTCCATCCAAGTGAACGAGGATTACTCGCTCACCACCACCGTGGCGCTCAAAGAACAAAGGAGACTCCTATCAGGCGTTACCTGGCTCAGCGTCGCCTGCCTCGGATTCGGTTGCGCTAGGCAGACGAATTGGACGAACCGGCACCACTGTAGAGATAGCGTGTTTGTAAACCATCTGGCTGACGGTGTTCTTCAGCAGGATAACGAACTGGTCGAAAGACTCGATCGTGCCTTGCAGTTTGATCCCGTTGACCAGGTAGATGGACACCCCAACTTTCTCTTTACGTAAAGTATTCAAGTAAGGGTCTTGTAGCGAATGCCCTTTTGACATGTGCCGCACTCCTTTAAGGATTCAATATAAAAATAGGTAAACAGATGGCTTGTGGCCGTCACACCCCCAAGGATAGACGGCAATTGCAAGGACTCAGCTCAATATGGAGATGGTCCCCAGGTATTTCAAGGCGCGCGGCAGATTGTCGCAATCCAGGCTGTCCAGCCAGTGTAAATCAGCCCAACTGCGCAGCCAGGTGAACTGACGTTTCGCCAATTGGCGCGTGGCAATGATTCCACGCTCCTGCATCTCGGCTTGTGTCAGCTTGCCATCCAGGTAGTCCCAGACTTGTCGGTAGCCTACCGCACGTATAGACGGCAACCCTGAATGCAGGTCACTTCGCTCACGCAGGGCTACGACCTCGTCAATGAATCCCTGTTCCAACATTAAAGTGAATCTTTGTTTAATTCGCTCGTGCAGTACCTGGCGATTTGCCGGAGCAATGGCCAAGTTCGCGACAGTATAGGGCAATTGTTGCAGTCCCGAAGCGGCTGCTTCAGTACTTTGCGCACTTTGTCGCTGTCGCAGCTCGGTCATGCTCTGACCGCTGACGCGATAAACTTCCAGTGCTCGACTGAGGCGCTGGGGATCGTTCGGGTGAATACGCGCGGCAGATTGCGGATCGATGATCGCCAATTGGTCGTGCAGGGCTTGCCAGCCAAGGCGAGCGGCTTCTTCTTCGATTTGCGCGCGGACTTCAGGATCGGCGGCGGGCATATCCGCCAGACCTTCAACCAAAGCCTTGTAATAGAGCATTGTGCCGCCCACCAGCAGCGGAATTTTGCCGCGCGCGGTGATGTCAGCCATGGCCTCGAGGGCGTCACGGCGGAAATCCGCAGCGGAATAACTCTCTGCCGGGTCGAGAATGTCGATCAGACGGTGGGGAAATTCGGCCAGTATCTCTTTCGAGGGCTTGGCGGTGCCGATGTCCATGCCGCGATAGACCAGCGCCGAATCGACGCTGATCAACTCGCAAGGCAGGACTTTGGTGAGCTCGATGGCCAGGTCGGTCTTGCCCGCTGCAGTCGGGCCCATCAGGAAAATCGCAGGAGGGAGCTGGCTCATCAACGACCGCGCAAAAACAGTTTGTCCAGATCGTCCAGGCCCAACTGGGTCCAGGTCGGTCGGCCATGGTTGCATTGACCACTGCGCTCGGTGTTTTCCATATCACGCAGCAGACCATTCATTTCCGGCAGGGCCAGACGCCGATTCGCTCGAATCGCGCCGTGGCAGGCCATGGTGCCGAGCAATTCGTTCAGGTGCGCCTGAATCCGGTCGCTGGTGCCATATTCCATCAAATCCGACAACACGTCGCTGACCAGTCGATTGGCTTCCGCCTGCTTGAGCAAGGCTGGAATCTGCCGGATGGCCAGCGTTTCCGGGCCCAGGCGCTGCAATTCAAAGCCCAGACGCTGGAACCATGCGGCGTTTTCTTCGGCGCAATCACCTTCGCGCTCGCTCACGGCCAAGGATTCCGGCACCAACAGTGGCTGACCGCTCAGGCCTTCGCTGGCCATGGCGACCTTCAGGCGTTCGTACATGATCCGCTCGTGCGCGGCGTGCATGTCCACCAGCACCAGGCCCTGGGCGTTTTCCGAAAGAATGTAGATGCCTTTGAGCTGCGCCAATGCGTAACCCAGCGGCGGAATATCGTCCTGACCAGCCGGAAGCGCGACGGCGTTGGCTTCAGGCAACGGCGCAAAAAATTCACGGTAGGCCGCCTGGGCTTCAGCTGCAGGTACACCCGACTGAGGGCGCGGCGTGTACTGATACTGATAACCGGCGCCAGCGCCGGAACCCGCAGCGGTGTTGAACGACGGTTGTGCCTGAGGCTGTTCCAGCAGCGCATTGGCCGCCAGGCGCATTTCGCCTTGGGGACCGAATTCACCCGCATCGATGCCGGTCGGTCGAACAATGGCTGTCGCCACCGGTGCCGCCAGATGGTCTTCCGGCCGCACATCGCCCAAAGCTCGGTGCAGGGTGCCATAAAGGAAATCGTGAACCATTCGCCCGTCACGGAAGCGTACTTCGTGTTTGGTCGGGTGCACGTTGACGTCGACGCCCGCGGGATCGACTTCGAAAAACAGCACGAACGTCGGATGCCGGCCATTGAACAGCACGTCGCGATACGCCTGGCGCACCGCGTGAGCCACCAGTTTGTCGCGCACGGCACGGCCGTTGACGAAGAAATACTGCAAGTCCGCCTGGCTGCGGTTGAACGTCGGCAGGCCAACCCACCCCCACAAATGCAGGCCATTGCGCTCGATTTCGATCGGTAGCGCTTGCTCGAGAAAACCCGAACCGCAAATCGCCGCCACACGCCGGGCGCGGGCCGCATCATCGCGGGCCTCGTGCAGGCTGAGGATGGTTTTGCCGTTATGGCGCAAATGGAACGCCACGTCGAAGCGCGCCAGGGCCAGACGCTTGATCACTTCTTGCAGGTGATCGAATTCGGTTTTTTCAGTCTTGAGGAATTTACGCCGCGCCGGGGTGTTGAAGAACAGGTCGCGCACTTCCACCGAAGTGCCCACCGGGTGAGCGGCCGGTTGCACGCGAGGCGCCATGTCCCGGCCTTCTGTTTCAACCTGCCAGGCCTGGTCGGCATCGCGGGTGCGGGACGTCAGGGTCAGGCGCGCCACGGAACTGATCGAAGCGAGTGCTTCACCGCGAAACCCGAGGCTCATGACCTGTTCGAGATCTTCCAGGTTGCGGATCTTGCTGGTGGCGTGTCGCGCCAGGGCCAACGGCAGGTCATCGGCAGAAATGCCGCTACCGTCGTCGCGCACCCGCAGCAGCTTGACGCCGCCCTGCTCCACGTCGACATCGATGCGCTTGGCGCCGGAGTCGAGGCTGTTTTCCAGCAACTCCTTGATCACCGAAGCGGGGCGCTCGACCACCTCGCCGGCGGCAATCTGGTTCGCCAGTCGTGGGCTGAGCAGCTCGATGCGAGCGCTGTTGATCACGGCCTGGTTCATTCTTTGGACGCCAGTTCAGTGCCGGGAATGGTCAGGGTCTGACCGATTTTCAGCTCGTCACTCTTAAGGTTGTTGGCGCTGCGCAAGGTGGCCGGAGACACCTGATAACGCACGGCAATCATCGCCAGGGTTTCGCCCGGGTTGACCCGGTGATCCCGTGGTCCCTGGGCGATCTTGCCGGAATCACGCAGCCAGGCAATGTAAGTGCCCGGCGGTGGATTCTGCTGGAAGAACTGACGCACGCCGCTGCTGATCGAGCGAGCCAGCGCTTGCTGGTGGCTGGACGCCGCGAGTTTCGAGGCTTCGTTGGCGTTGGAGATGAACCCGGTTTCCACCAGGATCGACGGAATGTCCGGCGACTTCAACACCATGAACCCGGCCTGCTCCACGCGCTGTTTGTGCAGGGGGGTCACACGACCGATGTTGCTCAAAACCTTCTGGCCGACGTTCAGGCTGGACGTCAGGGAAGCCGTCATCGACAAGTCGAGCAGCACGCCCGCGAGCATGCGGTCCTTGTCGTCGAGGCTGACGTTGCCGGCACCGCCGATCAAGTCGGAACGGTTTTCGCTGTCGGCCAGCCAGCGGGCGGTTTCAGACGTGGCACCACGATCAGACAAGGCGAACACCGACGCACCGAACGCAGCTGCCGAAGGCGCGGCGTCGGCGTGGATCGAGACGAACAGATCGGCGCCCTTCTTGCGGGCGATTTCGGTACGGCCGCGCAACGGGATGAAGTAGTCGCCGGTACGGGTCAGTTCGGCGCGGAAACCTTTCATGCCGTTGACCTGACGCTGCAATTCGCGAGCGATGGCCAGCACCACGTCTTTTTCACGTTGACCGCGAGAGCCAGAGGCGCCCGGGTCTTCACCGCCGTGGCCGGCATCGATGACCACAATGATGTCGCGCTTGCCGGCCGGAGCGGGCGGCAGTTTGACCGGTGGATCTACCGGGGTGACCGGGACCGGCGCGACGGTCGCAACGTTGGTCGGCGGAGGAATCGGCGCAGCGTCGGCGGCGTTATCGAACAGATCGACCACCAGGCGGTTGCCGTACTGGGCGTTAGGCGCCAGGGTGAAGCTTTTGGGTGTGACAGCTTTTTTCAGGTCGATGACCACACGCAAGTCGGTCGGCGTACGTTGTGCCGAGCGCATGGCAGTGATTGGCGTGTTCGAAGCATTGACGTTCAGTGGTGCGCCGAGGGTCGCGCCATTGATGTCGATAACCAGTCGATCCGGAGATGTCAGGGTAAAAACGCTGTGCTGCACCGGCCCGGTCAGGTCGAACACCAACCGTGTGTTGTCCGGCGCCCGCCACAGGCGAACGCTGTTGACCTTTGTTTCAGCCACAGCGTCGACGGTCACCGCCAAAAACAACATCCCTACGGCAGCTACCATCGCGCGAAAGCGCATACCTGACCCCATCATTTAATTGGATTCCAATGCCAAAGCGGCACACCACGACTCGCCACGCGAGCCCTGGGACAAAATTTTCAGCGAACGCCCGCTGTCTTGCGGGCTAATGGTAATGGTCAGGTCGGGCTTTGGCAAAAAGCCTGCACCCTTTCGGGGCCATTCGATGAGGCATAACGCGTCGTCTTCGAAGTAGTCGCGGATGCCGAGGTACTCCAGTTCTTCGGGGTCGACCAAACGATAGAGATCGAAATGGAAGGCGCGGATGTCACCGATCTCGTAGGGCTCGACCAACGTGAACGTCGGACTTTTCACTGCACCGACATGCCCCAGCCCCCGGATGATGCCCCGCGACAGCGTGGTTTTCCCCGCCCCCAGATCCCCTTCCAGAAAAATCAGACCGTGCCCTTGAGTGGTTTTTGCGATGCGCTCGCCAAAGGCGGTCATCGCCTCTTCATCAGCCAGGTACAGGGTTACTTCAGACACGGTGCTTGCTCCTCCAACAACTGACGAATGGCTGGAATCAGATCACTGGCCGCCAGCCCACGGCCCGATTTACCTTGTTGCGCACCGGCATTGGCGTGCAGCCAGACCGCGAGGCAAGCTGCGTCGAACGCATTCATGCCTTGCGCCAGCAACGCGCCAACCAGTCCAGCCAGCACATCGCCCAGACCGGCGGCGGCCATGGCCGGATGGCCTTGATGACACACCGCCAGGCGCCCGTCCGGACTGGCGACCAGGCTGCCGGCACCTTTCAAAACCACTACAGCTGTGTATTTTTTGCTCAATGCGTGAGCGGCAGACGGACGGTCGGCCTGAACCTCAGCGGCACTGATCCCGAGCAACCGCGCCGCTTCCCCAGGATGCGGGGTGATCACACAATCCTTGGGCAAGGTCACACGTTCTTCGGCCAGCATATTCAGTGCATCGGCGTCCCAAACCTGTGGCAGTGGCGCATTGGCTGCCGCCGACAACAGACTGCGGCCCCACGAAGCCTGCCCCAGGCCCGGCCCCACTACCAGCACGGAAACCTTTTGCAGCAATCCCATCAACTGATTGGCTGACGAAGTGCCCAACACCATGGCTTCGGGGATTCGGGCCAGTGCAGCGGGCACATGCTCAATGCGGGTGGCCACCGACACCATGCCAGCGCCACTGCGCAGGGCGCTTTGTGCACTCAACAGAATGGCACCGCCGAAACCGCGATCACCGCCGATCAGCAAGACATAGCCGAATCTGCCTTTATGGGCCGTCGGCGCGCGATCCGCCAAACGCGGCAAATTGCTGGCCTTCAGGCGACGCGCACTGATGGCAACCCCGTTGAACGACTCGGGAGAGGCCTGCAGATCGTTGAAAACCAATTCACCCACCACGTCCGCCGCTTCGCCCGTGAACAGACCCAACTTCAAGCCAATGAAGGTCACGGTCAGGTCCGCCCGAACGGCCACGCCGAGCACACGCCCTGTATCGGCACACAGTCCCGAAGGAATATCCACCGCAGCCACTGGCAGGTCATTGGCATTGATCGCGGCGATGACACTGGCGTAAGGCTCTCGCACCTCGCCTGTCAGACCGGTACCAAGCAAGGCGTCCAACACGATGCCGCGCAACTCGGAATGCGCGCTCCAGGCTTGAATGGCAACGCCTTCGGACAGCGCCTCGGCGTGGGCCGACCCGGCATCGCCCTGCAAACGCTGAGGATCCCCGGCCGCCAACACGCGCACATGCCAGCCGGCACGTCGGGCCAAGACCGCCACCAGATAGCCATCGCCGGCGTTGTTGCCGTGACCGGCGACCACCGTCAATTCGTGAGCCGTCGGCCACTGCCGGACCAACGCACGCCAGGTCGCCCGCGCCGCTCGCTGCATCAATTCGAAGCCCGGCGTACCCGCCGCAATCACGCTCGCATCGAGGGCTCGCACTTGCGCGGCGCTGTACAGCGCGTCGGGTAAATCATCTTTAGTATGCGACATGCGTCTTCGGGCTCCGTTGTCTGGCAGAATTATACGCACCTCAGCTCCGGTTTCTCTCGCCTCATGCCCGCTATTACCACAGACCTGCCCGCCCTCGCCCAATCCATCAAGGACTGGGGCCGCGAGCTGGGCTTTCAGCAAGTCGGCATCAGCGGCCTGGACCTCGCCGAGCATGAACAGCACCTGGAGCGCTGGCTTGCGGCTGGCTACCACGGCGAAATGGACTACATGGGCGCCCACGGCAGCAAACGCTCACATCCGGAAGAACTGGTGCCCGGCACACTTCGGGTGGTCTCCCTGCGCATGGATTACCTGCCGGGCGACACCGAAATGGCCAAACGCCTGGCCCAACCGGAAAAAGCCTACGTCTCGCGTTATGCCTTGGGCCGCGATTACCACAAATTGATCCGTAAACGTGTGCAACAACTCGCCGATAAAATTCAGGCCGAGATCGGTCCATTTGGTTTTCGCGCGTTCGTCGACAGTGCGCCGGTCCTGGAAAAAGCCATCGCTGAACAGGCCGGCCTTGGATGGATCGGCAAAAATACGCTGGTCTTGAATCGCAAGGCCGGCAGTTACTTCTTTCTTAGCGAACTGTTTGTCGACCTGCCGCTGCCGGTTGACCCGCCCCACAGCACCGAACATTGCGGCCGCTGCACCGCGTGCCTCGACATCTGCCCGACCAACGCCTTTGTCGGCCCTTATGTGCTGGATGCCCGGCGCTGCATCTCTTACCTGACCATCGAACTGAAAAGCGCGATTCCCGAAGACTTGCGGCCATTGATCGGCAATCGGGTATTCGGCTGTGACGACTGCCAGATCGTCTGCCCGTGGAACCGCTTTGCTCGCCCGTCCGGCGAAAGCGACTTCAAGCCAAGGCACAACCTGGACAACGCCGAATTGGCGGAGCTGTTCATGTGGGACGAGGACAAATTTCTCAGCAGCACTGAAGGTTCGCCGTTACGACGCGCGGGTTACGAGCGCTGGTTGCGCAATCTGGCGGTGGGCCTGGGGAATGCGCCGTCGAGCATTCCGGTGCTGGAAGCGTTGAAGGCGCGGCGCGAGTATCCGTCGGAACTGGTCCGCGAACACGTCGAATGGGCCCTGAAACGACACGGCCTGGCGTAGGAGCTATGTCAGGCTTCGTCGTTATAAACGAACTTCGGCATTTCCCAGTGAAAACGGATCGCCAGCAACCGCAGCAGGAAACCACCGAACAGGGTGATCAGAATCGCCTGTTCTCCCGGCACGTTCAGATAAAGGCACAGCATGTAGCACCACGCCGCCGCGAACGAGACGCTGGCGTAGAGCTCGCGGCGGAAGATCAGCGGGATGTCGTTGCAGAAGATGTCGCGCAGGATGCCGCCGAATACCCCGGTGATCACACCACTGACCGAGGCCACCAGCATGCCGTGGCCCATTTCCAGAGCGGTCATGCAGCCGATCAGGGTAAACGCCACCAGCCCCACGGCGTCGAGCACCAGAAACAGTGAGCGCAAGTGACGCATCCAGCGTGCAGCGAAGACCGTGAACATAGCCGCAACCGAGGTCAGCACCAGGTATTCCGGGTGTTTGACCCACGTCAGCGGGTAGTGACCGAGCAGCACGTCGCGCACCGAACCGCCGCCCAACGCCGTGATGCAGGCGATCAGCACCACACCAAACCAGTCCATGCCGCGACGGCCGGCAGACAGTGCGCCGGTCATGGCTTCGGCAGTAATGGCGATCAGGTAAAGCATCAGCAACATGGTGGCGGTCCTTGCAGGAAGGCGCGCAGTCTAGCCATTTAGTCCCGGCACCAAAAGAGGGCATTTACGCAGATAGACCGAGTCGCCTTCTTCGCGGGCAAGCCTCGCGCCGACGGGCACAACGCAGATCCCGTAGGAGCCGGCTTGCTGGCGATTGGGCCTTCGAGGACGCCATCGCCAGCAAGCCGGCTCCTACAGCGACCGTATTGCCAATCAGAACTTGATGAAATGCTTGCGGTAATGCTGCAACTCGGCGATGGATTCGCGGATGTCGTCCAGAGCCAGGTGGGTGCTGCCTTTTTTGAAGCTGTCGCGCACATCCGGCGCCCAGCGAGCGGCCAGTTCTTTGAGCGTCGAGACGTCGAGGTTGCGGTAGTGGAAGTAGCTTTCCAGGGATTTCATGTGCGTATAAAGGAAGCGACGGTCCTGGCAGATGCTGTTGCCGCAGATCGGCGACTTGCCCTTCGGCACCCATTTCTCCAGGAAGGCGATGGTCTCGACTTCCGCTTCGGCCATGCTGATACGGCTGTCGCGCACGCGCTGGGTCAGGCCCGAGCCGCCGTGTTGGCGGGTGTTCCACTCGTCCATGCCGGCGAGGATCTCGTCGCTGTGATGGATGGCGATCACCGGCCCTTCGGCCAGGGTGTTCAGGTCACTGTCGGTGACGATCGTGGCCATCTCGATGATGACGTCGGTGTCAGGGTTCAGACCGGTCATTTCCAGGTCGATCCAGATCAGGTTCTGCGGGTTTTGCATGTGTCGGCTCCTAGGCAATGCTGCGCAGTTTAGCCTAGGGCGGCGCCCGGGCGTGCTAAACTCGCGGCCGTTTTACCTAATCGCTGCATTCTTGATACGGAACACCCATGGCCAAACGCCAACTCAATCGTCGTCAAAACTGGCGCATCGAAAAGATCCAAGGCGAACGCGCTGCCCGCGCCGCCAAACGCGAGTCCTCGGCTGTCGAGGCACTTGAGGGTGGCGACCTGGGTCCGGAACAGACGGGCCTTGTGATTGCGCACTTCGGTGTGCAGGTCGAAGTCGAAGCCCTCGATGGCGATTTGGCCGGCCAGGTGTTCCGCTGCCACTTGCGCGCCAACCTGCCGGCGCTGGTGACCGGCGATCAGGTGGTCTGGCGTGCCGGCAATCAGGGCATCGGGGTGATCGTGGCGCAACTGCCGCGCAAAACCGAACTCTGCCGTCCGGACAGCCGTGGCCAGCTCAAGCCTGTAGCTGCCAACGTCGACATGATCGTCATCGTCTTCGCGCCGCTGCCCGAGCCTCACGCCAACCTGATCGACCGCTATCTGGTCGCGGCGGAACACGCCGGGATTCGGCCGCTGCTGCTGCTTAACAAATTCGACCTGATCGATGAGCAGAACGCCCCGGCGCTGAATGCCTTGCTCGCGGTTTACCGCACACTGGGTTATCCGGTGCTGGAAGTGTCGGCGCACCACGGCAATGGCATGGAGCAACTTCAGAAACTGCTGGACGGGCGCATCAGCGTGTTCGTCGGCCAGTCCGGCGTCGGCAAATCTTCGTTGGTCAACAGCCTGCTGCCTGAGGTCGACACCCGCGTCGGCCCGTTGTCCGAGCTGTCCGGCCAGGGCACCCACACCACCACCACCGCGCGACTGTTCCACTTCCCCGGTGGCGGTGAGTTGATCGACTCCCCGGGTATCCGCGAATTCGGCCTGGGCCACGTCAGTCGTTCCGACGTCGAAGCCGGCTTCATCGAGTTCAACGACCTGATCGGCACGTGCCGTTTCCGCGACTGCAAGCACGACCGCGAACCGGGTTGCGCATTGCTCAAGGCGCTGGAAGAAGGCCGTGTGCAGCAGCAACGGATGAACAGCTACCGCTCGATCATCGCGAGTTTGCCGGAAAACAGTTACTAGGCCGCCCGCAGACACAAAAAAGCCGCGATCATCTCGCGGCTTTTTCATTTTCAGCGCCCAGGACGTCCAAGGCATCACAGTCGTCCTGGATCAACACAACGCAAAACCTGTAGGAGCCGGCTTGCTGGCGATGGACGCAAGTGCGTCGCGTTGATTCAGACAGCACGCGTTATCGTTGACGACCATCGCCAGCAAGCCGGCTCCTACAAGGGGCCGTGCAAACCAAAGCAAAAAAGCCGACATCACTGTCGGCTTTTTTGTGGGTCACTGCTTCGGCGGTTCAGCCGGTTTCGGTGCCGGGTCATCGAAGAGATTCAAACGCTCGCGAAGCTCATGGGCCGGCAATGGTTCTTTATCGGCTGGCAATGCGTTCGGATCAGCTGGCGTGGCAGGCACTTCACCCGGGCCGCCCTGCCCTTGCGTCGGCTCCGGAGTCGGTTCCGCGCCTTGCGAACCTTCGATGGCACGCTGGGCTTTCTTGGTCAGCACGACAATGTCGATTCGACGGTTCACCGGGTTGAGCGGGTTCTCGCGATCGAACAACGCCGACGAGGCATAACCGACCACTCGTGCAATCTGCTGCTCCGGATAGCTGCCGGCCACCAGTGCACGGCGTGCGGCGTTGGCACGGTTGGCCGAGAGCTCCCAGTTACCGAAGTCGCCAGTGCCCGAATACGGCTTGGCATCGGTGTGACCGCTGATGCTGATCTTGTTCGGCACCGCTTTGATGGTGTCGGCCATGGCCAACAGGATGTCTTCGAAATACGGTTTCAGACGAGCGCTGCCGGAATCGAACATCGGGCGGTTTTCAGCGTCCACGATCTGGATGCGCAAGCCGTCCGGGGTGATTTCGAACAGAATCTGGTCCTTGAATTTCTTCAGTTGCGGGTTCTCTTCAACCTTGTTCTGCAATTCTTGCAGCAACAGTTCAAGGCGTTCCTTCTCGACCATTTCGGCCATGCCTTCGACCTGCTCGACGTCGACGGTCACCTTGTCCGGCTGCGGCTGGGATTTCACTTCGGGGTTGAGGGTGTTTTCCGGCGCCAGGGTCGGCGTGCCGCCCAAGTCGATGATGAAAGGTGTGCCACTTTCGGAAAAGCCGACCGGGTCCTTGAAGTAACCGGCGATGGCGAGTTTCTGTTCCGGTGTTGCGGTGGACAGCAGCCACAACACCAGAAAGAACGCCATCATCGCCGTCGCAAAGTCGGCGAAGGCGATTTTCCAGGCGCCCCCGTGATGCCCGCCGGCGATGCGCTTGACGCGCTTGATGATTATCGGCTGGTTGTTTTCCATGACTTAACGACCACGAACCGCTTGTTCCAGCTCAGCGAAGCTAGGACGGTGCGCCGGGTACAGAACCTTGCGCCCGAACTCTACCGCCAGCGATGGCGGCATGCCGGAAGCCGAAGCCACCAGCGAGGCCTTGATGGCTTCGTAGACGTTCAGTTCTTCCTTGGCATCGTGGGCCAGGGAGTGGGCCAACGGACCAAAGAAACCGTACGCCGCGAGAATACCGAAGAAGGTACCGACCAGTGCCGCACCCACGTGCAGACCGATGGATTTCTGGTCGCCTTCACCCAGGGACGCCATGGTCACCACGATACCCAATACCGCCGCGACGATACCGAAACCGGGCATGGCGTCGGCGATGCCGTTCACCGCGTGGGACGGGTGCTCAAGGTCTTCCTTGAGGTTGTAGAGTTCCATGTCGAACAGGCCTTCCAGCTCATGGGGAGCCATGTTGCCGGAGGACATGATGCGCAGGTAATCGCAGATAAACGCGGTCATGCGCTCATCTTTGAGCACCGATGGGTACTTGGCGAAGATGGGACTCGCGGCGGCATCTTCGATGTCGCCTTCGATGGCCATCATGCCTTCGCGGCGACTCTTGTTGAGGATCTCGTAGATCAGCCCCAACACTTCAAGATAGTAGCCGTGATTGAAGCGCGACCCGAACATGCTCAAGGACTTCTTGAGCACGTGCAGTGTCATGTAACCGGGGTTGGCCTGGAGGAATGCGCCAAGGGCCGCACCACCGATGATCATCACCTCGAAGGGTTGAATCAGGGCGGCAATCTTGCCGTGGGAGAGCACGTATCCGCCGAGCACGCTCGCGAATACGACGATGATGCCGATTATTTTAGCCATAGGTAGGAGAGCACTTACTGAGTCGGGTTCAAGGTCATATTCGGAAGTTAAAAAATCTCTTCTTCTACTTATCGGCAAAACTGCGCCAGACTATAGCCAGTTCAGGCGAAAAGCCAATTTGGCCCGCTCCAGGCATAGGTAATGCAGACGATGATCGCGTCCAGACATGGCTAACGAAACGAACGTCCCAACTCCAAAACCGACCACACTCGAAGGCTGGGTCAAGCTTCTCGATGGTGTGCGCCTGCCGGTTCCGCAAGCCAGTCATGACCGTGTCTGCAAGGCCATCCGCGACGACCGCAGCTCCCTGCGCGATATCGCCGAGTTGATGCAGGACAGCCCCGCCCTGGCCTTGAGCGTGATCCGCGAAGCCAACCGGCACACCCACGGCAGCATGACCGAGCCTGCGGAAAACCTTGAGGTGGCGATCAATCGCCTCGGGTTGAAACGCACGGAAGAACTGCTTGCGCGACTGCCCGCGGTACCTGAATCGCAAATCCCCGTGGCCCTTCGACAGTTGCAGATGATCAGCCTGCACGCGACGCAACAGGCCAACGGCTTTTTCGCCGCGCGCCTGGCGCGGCTGTGGCAGGACATCCACTGGGGCAGCCTGCTGTTTCTTTCGCCGCTGTGGCCCATGGCGTTGACCCATCCGCAGTTGCTTGAAGAATGGGAACTGCGGGTCATCCATAAAGGCGAGTCGGCGCGCAACGTCGAGAAACAATTGTTTGGCGCTCGCCTGCTGGAAATCGCTCAGGCGCTGGTGGAGATCTGGCACCTGCCGATCTGGGTGCAGCAAGGTTACAAGCTGCTGCTCAACGAGCAACGGGAACTGGTGAAAGTCCTGCGCATCGCGCGCGACAGCGATCATCCATTGCGCCAGCAGAACCGTCTTGATGACGATCCGACATTGCGCCGCTGGCTCAATCAACCGGCCAATACCGTGTTGCTGGCCAACGGTCTGGCGCTGTCGGCGCAACAGGCCTGGGACAGTCCGCACAGTGAACGCTGGCAGTACCTGACCAGCCTTTACCTGCAAATGCCGATGGAGGAGGTGCAACAGCAATTGCACCAGCAGGCCGCCAACAGTGCGCGTCAGCATGCCATGCCAGACCTCTGGCACCCGGCGGTTGCACTGCTCTGGCCTTGGGGCATGAACCGCGTTCACGCCGGTCTGCTGCCCGCCCCGGCGCCGACCGCCGAGGACCTGGCCAAATGGCGCAAACAATGCGCCGAGCTGCTGGTAGAGCCGAGTCGCTTCACCAATGCCATGCACCTGACCAACTCGGCCCGTGACGCGTTGGTCGCGTGCGGCATGCGTCGAGTGATGATCCTGATGGCCGACCGCACGCACGCCAATCTGCGCGTGCACCAGATCGCCGGGCTGCCGAAAGAAGCCGCCGGCCTGAATTTCGTGGTCAGCCAAAGCACCGTGCTGCAACGCCTGCTTTCGCAACAGGCGCAGGTGCGCCTGACCCCGGCCAACAACGCGCAATTTTCGGCGCTGCTCCCGGCCAGCCTGCGCTCGCAGTTCGGTGGCGAACACCTGCTGTTGCGCTCGCTGGTCAACAACGGCCGCGTGATCATGATCGTGGTGGCCGATCAGGGCGGCGGGCCGTTCTCTGAAATCACCGTGCAGGCCTTTGGCAAAACCGCGCAGTGCATCGAGAAAGCCCTGCACAGCTTTAGCCATCGCGGCCAATGACCCGCTACAATCCTCCCCTTTGTGCTCTGGAGACCTCACATGTCTGACTTCTCTGGCTTGCCGCTGGTGATCGAACCGAGCGACTTGCTCTCTCGTCTCGACGCCCGCGATCTGATTCTGGTGGACCTGACCAGCAGCGCCCGCTATGCCGAAGGGCATATTCCCGGCGCGCGTTTTGTCGATCCGAAACGCACGCAACTCGGACAGCCGCCTGCACCAGGCTTGATGCCGCCGCACGCGGCACTCGAAGCGTTGTTCGGTGAGCTGGGACACAACCCCGATGCGGTCTACGTCGTGTATGACGATGAAGGCGGCGGTTGGGCCGGGCGCTTTATCTGGTTGCTGGACGTCATCGGCCACAGCAAGTACCACTACGTCGACGGTGGTCTGACGGCGTGGCTGGCAGAAGGCTCGCCCATGTCGATCCAGGTCCCGCCCGCGGTTGGCGGTCCGGTTTCGCTGACTCTGCATGACGAGCCCACCGCCACCCGCGAATACCTGCAAAGCCGTCTCGGCGCCGCCGACCTGGCGATCTGGGACGCGCGCGGGCCGCTGGAGTACTCCGGCGAGAAAGTCCTCGCAGCCAAGGGCGGGCACATTCCCGGCGCGGTCAATTTCGAATGGACTGCAGGCATGGACCCGGCTCGCAACCTGCGCATCCGCACCGACATGCCGCAGATCCTGGAAAAACTCGGGATCAGCAAAGACAAAGAAGTGATTACCCACTGCCAGACTCACCACCGTTCTGGCTTCACCTATCTGGTGGCCAAGTCCCTCGGTTATCCGCGGGTCAAAGGCTACGCCGGCTCCTGGGGCGAATGGGGCAACCACCCCGATACGCCTGTAGAGATTTAAGGTTTTTAAGGACAGTTAATGAATAAGCGTTTGTTTATCCTCAGCCAATACCTGCTGCCCCACCACTTGCTCTCGCGACTGGCCGGCTGCATCGCCGAATGCCGCGTGCGCTGGTTCAAGAATGCGTTCACCGCGTGGTTCGCCAAGCGTTATCAGGTGGACATGTCCCAGGCCCTGGTCGAAGACCTGACCGCCTACGAGCACTTCAACGCATTCTTCACCCGCGCGTTGAAAGACGGCGCTCGTCCGCTGGACGAAACCCCGGGCGCGATCCTCAGCCCGGCCGACGGCGCGGTCAGCCAGCTCGGCCCGATCGAACACGGTCGCGTGTTCCAGGCCAAGGGCCACAGCTTCAGCGTGCTGGAGTTGCTGGGCGGTGACGCGGCCAACGCAGCGCCGTTCATGGGCGGTGATTTCGCGACCATTTACCTGTCGCCGAAGGACTACCACCGCGTGCACATGCCGCTGGCCGGCACATTGCGCGAGATGGTCTACATTCCGGGGCGGATTTTCTCGGTCAACCAGACCACCGCGGAAAACGTTCCAGAATTGTTTGCCCGCAACGAGCGAGTGGCATGCATTTTCGACACCGAGCGCGGCCCGATGGCCGTGGTGCTGGTGGGCGCGATGATCGTCGCATCGATCGAAACCGTTTGGGCTGGCCTGGTGACGCCACCGAAGCGCGAGCTGAAAACCTTCCGCTACGACGAAGCGGCCCGTGCGCCGATCCATCTGGAAAAAGGTGCGGAACTGGGTCGTTTCAAGCTGGGTTCGACGGCTGTTGTGCTGTTCGGCCCTGATCAAGTGCAGTGGGCCGAAGAACTGGCGGCCGGTTCGCCGGTGCAGATGGGCCAGGGCATGGGCCTGCCAAAAGCCTGATCCCCTGATCCGAACCCCACGAACGTCTTCGTGGGGTCGGACATTTCGGTGGTGCCGCTACTCTATCTGCCCGCGAAAGCCGATCGGTCCTTCGTTGGCGTAGGTATTGGTGCCACTGAGGTTTTTCCCTCCATCACTGGATGTCACGCTCAACGCGACAACGTTCTGATTGTCCCGGCCTCCGATGACCCATTTGCCACCCGGATGCCATGGAGCGTCGTTGCCGCCCCACTGATTTTCAACGTTGTACTGGTTTTGGCCCGTGCGCTGAGCCTTGAAGCCAATGGGACCTTCACCTGAGTACGTCATGGTGCCGGTGAAGCTCTTGCCGCCATCGCTCGACTTTATCTCGATCGCGACAACCTTCTGGTTGTCCCGCGCGCCTAGCGTCCAGTCTCCGCCCGGATGCCAGGGTGCAGAACTACCGCCCCATTGATTTGCCACTACGTATCTAGACATAAACTTCATCTCCTTGAAGTTACGAGAGACCTGCCCGGCACAGGCAGCAGGCCGTACGACCGTGCGTATCCAGTCGCACGTCTGTCAGATTAGTAGCACGCCCGAACCTCACTCGGCTGACAGACAAACGGTAGATTTCCGTAGGAGCTGCCGGCGACAGGGGTTCCTCGACAGGCTATTGCTGCTACAGTCAGGTCATTCACTGCCCATTTTCCCGGTTGGAGTTTGTTCACGGCATGAATGAGACCAGTCCTCACCTTTTGCTACGCGCGCCGATCCCTGCACAGTTGCGCCTGTCGTTCTGCGAAGCCACCCCGCGCGACCTCAAGCGCTGGATCGCCGATCTGCCCAAAGCCAATATCGGCGAAACCGCTCGCCAGCTCTATCAAGGCTTGAGCGAGCTGAACCAACTGCTGACGCCCAGCGACAATCGCCTGCAACTGCTCGAGTTACTGCGGCCCGAGGTGTATTACGTCTGCAAGCACCTGGAGCGGCATTTCCTGCACCAATCGATTGTCCTCGACGAGCGCTCGCGCAAGATCGCCAACCTCTGCCAGGCGCTGCAAAGTCATTTGGCGATTGGCTATAAACAGATCGTCGCGCGCATCTCGCCGCGCTTCAGCAAAGACCGCGCACCGCTGCTGGCCCAGGCATTACAGCGGGCGATCCATTGCCTCAACGGATCACTGATCCGCGCCACCGAGCTCTATTGCCCGGTGCCGGAAGGCGTGTGGCTGGAACTGCATCTGCTGTATCGGATCGCCTGCTCCCATCGGCTCCAGCACCTGAACCTGCGCGATGAGCTGGCCAGCCAGACGCAAACCCTGAGCATCGAACAGACGTACGTGGTCGCATTGTTGCTGGGCGCTGCGCGATGCAACCAACTGCGCCAGAACCAGATCGCGCGGCTCGCCGAAGTGCTGGAGCCGTGGAGCAAATTGATCAAGCTGCAGCCGGTATCTGCGGCCGACGGACTGTTTGGCGTCGCACCGGAGCTCGACATCGGGCCGCGTTACCGCTCGAAATTCCGACCTGAGCAGCAGAAGAACCTGCTGGCGCTCGATCCGCTGCCACTGGTCGCAGCCATCGAAGCCCATCTGCAAAAAACCGACAGCCCGGTGCCACTGCCCGTGCCGGCAGGATTGAGTCTGGATACGCTGCAACACCTGAGTGCCGCCTGGGGCCAGGCGGTCGAACGCAGTTTCCAGCGCACGGCCAGTCAAGGCACCTTGACCTTGTGCGTAGGCATGAGCGCGCTGCACTTCTATCTGGGCGGGCAACGCCCGTTCAGCGAGATCCTGAAACATCCCGGTGCCGGCCGCGCGCAGTTCACGGCGATCTCCCTTCGGGAAAAAGACCAATGGCACCATGCCTTCGACGCGGCGCCACTCGGCACCGCTGACGCGTTGCTGCCTTACGAAGAAATCGAATACCCGCAACTTCAGAACGACGACAGTCAAAAAGACTCCGACCGTAACCGTCACTTCCCGACCTACGCCTTGCCGGTGATCAATCACAGCCCGGGCGGTTACTGCCTGGCCTGGCCCGGTGCAGTGCCCGCGGAGTTGCAGGCTGGCGAGATGGTCGGCATCGAGGATACGGCGGGGTCGGGCTGGAGCATCGCCGTGGTGCGCTGGATCCGCCAGGTTCGCGGCGGCGGTACGCAAATGGGTATCGAGCAAGTCGCGCCCTACGCTGAGCCTTGCGGCCTGCAACTGGTGCGCACCCGTGACGACCACAGCCAATACTTGCGTGGCCTGCTACTACCCGCGATCAGTGCGATAGACCTGCCTGCCACCTTGCTCGCGCCGCGCCTGCCCTTTGAGGAAGGCAACAAGGTGCTGATCAACACCAACGGCGAGGAACGCCGGGCCGGGCTGGATCGACGGGTGGCGAGCACCAACAGTTTCAATCAGTTTGCCTATCGCTCGCTGGAGGCTGCCAGAAACGAAAACGCCGCGGGGAGCGGCGTGGTCGGAAACGAGGAGGAATTTGATTCGTTGTGGAAGACGCTTTGAGGGTGGCCCCTTAAGACCGTGTCGCGCCCATCGCGAGCAAGCCCGCTCCCACATTCGACTGTAATCCTTCTGGAAGAACTCGCTCGAATGTGGGAGCGGGCTTGCTCGCGAAGAGGCCTGCTCAAACAACCGGGATTTCAGAGCTGCCCGTCACGATCCCGAAAGCCCAGCAGGTACAGCACGCCATCCAGCCCCAGAGTGGAAATCGCCTGCTTCGCCGACTGCTTGACCAGCGGCTTGGCGCGGAACGCCACCCCCAGCCCGGCAATCGCCAGCATCGGCAAATCGTTGGCACCGTCGCCGACCGCAATGGTCTGCTCCAGACGCAAGCCTTCCTTGTGCGCCAGCTCCTTCAACAGATCCGCCTTGCGCTGCGCATCGACGATCGGCTCGACCGCCACGCCAGTCACTTTGCCATCAACCACTTCCAGCTCATTGGCGAACACGTAGTCGATACCCAATTTCGCCTGCAATTGCTTGGCGAAGTAAGTGAAGCCACCCGACAGAATCGCGGTCTTGTAGCCCAGGCGCTTGAGTTCGGCGAACAGGGTTTCGGCGCCTTCGGTCAGGCGCAGGGAAGCGCCGATCGAATCCAGCACGCTGACGTCCAGACCTTTGAGCAAGGCCAGACGCTCCTTGAAGCTGGCGCGGAAGTCGAGCTCACCGGCCATCGCCCGCTCGGTGATTTCCGAAACCTGGTCACCCACACCCGCGGCCTTGGCCAGTTCGTCGATGACTTCGGCTTCAATCAGCGTCGAGTCCATGTCGAACACCGCCAGACGGCGGTTGCGGCGGAACAGCGAATCTTCCTGGAAGGCGATATCGACGTTCAGTTCCTGGGCGACGCTGAGGAATTCGGCCCGCAGCGCTTGCGGATCAGCCGCTTCGCCACGCACGGAAAACTCGATGCAGCCCTTGCCTTTGTCGGCCGGCGTGTCCAGTGGCATGCGCCCGGACAGACGATCGATGTGGTCGATGTTCAGGCCATATTTGGCGGTGATCGAGCTCACGGCCTGCAATTGCCCGGCAGTCACTTTGCGGGTCAATAGCGTCACGATGTGGCGTTTTTTGCCCTGATTGCCGACCCACTGCTGGTAATCATCTTCGGACACCGGCGTGAAACGCACCTGCTGGTCGAGTTTGTAAGCCGTGAACAGAATGTCCTTGAGCACGGACTTGCCTTGCTCGGTGTCAGGAATTTCAACCAGGATGCCGAACGACAGGGTGTCGTGGATCACCGCCTGACCGATGTCGAGAATGTTCACACCACCCTGGGCCAGAACGCCGGTAATGGCCGCGGTCAGACCTGGACGGTCCTCACCAGTGATGTTTATCAGGACGATTTCGCGCAAGGCGCACCCCCGCAGGTGGAAAAAAACCGCATTCTACCCACTTTCAGTGACCATCGGGCACCGTGAGCGCTTTGACGGTCTAGGGCCTGTCGCTATACTGCGCGTCAACTTCACGGACAAAAGAGCCGAGCTCAAGTGAACCGGCCCACGCCAGTTAAAACCGATAACTTCTTTCTGCTGATCTTCCGTGCACTGCGCCACCGCCGTGTACCGATTGCATTGCGCATCGCCAGCCATAACGTGATCCTGGTCGCTCTGGCCCTGGTGATCTACGCCTGCGTGATGGGTTTGCAGTTCAAGCAGGCCATGCACGAACAGGCGGATGCCCTGGGCGAAAGCCTGACCACGCAGACCGCCACGTCCGCCACGGAGCTGTTGGTGTCCAACGACATCCTCAGCCTCAACGTGTTGCTCAACAACCTGACCAAGAACAAGCTGGTGGCCCACGCCGCCATCTACAGCGTGGATAACCGCATCCTCGCCGAAGCCGGTCAGCGTCCCAAGCACAGCCTGTTGGGCGAAGCCGAGGGCATGTACCAGAGCAAGATCACCTTCCAGGACGTGACCGCCGGGCAACTGCGCATCAGCCTGGACATGGATCAGTTCCAGCAGCCGATGACCATCAGCCTGCAGAGCATGGGCATTTTGAGTGCGATTCTGTTGGCCTTGTCGCTGGCCTTGAGCCTGCGCCTGGGTCGGCACATCTCCACGCCGCTGCTGCAATTGCGTGTGTGGCTGCGCAATATCGATGAATACACCCCGGCAACCGGACGTCAGGACGAAATCGGCGACCTGGCTCGCCAGCTGCACGCCAACTTTGCGCCGGAGCCGGCCGAGCCAGAACCTGAGCCGGAACCCGAGTACGACGAAAGCGATTACGAAGACGCCGCCGACGAGCCGTCCTTCGAAGTGCGCAATCTGCGGGACCCGAGTTTTGATGAAACCAAGCCTGTTGCTGGCCTCAAGCCTGCGCCACGGCACATCGTCAGCACCGTAGAAGATGAGGATGACGATGATGCGTTTGCCGACCTGCGTGACGATTCGGTAACGAGTGCACCGAAGCCAGCGGTCAAACCGCAGGTATCGAACGTGCCGCAACACAGCGCGGTGCTGGCCGTGCAACTGGGTGCTCAGGATCAGCTGCGCCGTCTGCCGCGGGCGCGCCTGGAAGAACTGCTCAAACGCTATCGCGACTGCCTCGACCAGGCCGCGTCGCTCTATGAGGGCGAGCTGCACAGCCTGAACGATGGCAGCACGCTGATGGTGTTCCACACCGAAGACAGTGGCGACGACTACCTGACCAACGCCATCTGCTGCGGCGAGTTGCTGCGTGCGCTGGGCCATCAGTTGCAGATCGAAGTCGCGGACAGCGGCATCACCCTGCAATTGCAACTGGGCCTGACCCTGGGCGACGAGTTGTTCGGCCTGAGCCAGATCGACCTGCTGCTGACCGAAACCGCCCAGGACGCCCTGGCCCTGTCGCAACACAGCCGCAATCTGCTGCTGGTGGAGCGCAAGATCAGTGACGACGCGCTGATTCGCCAGCGTGCGCGGATCCGTCCGATTGCCAGCCCTGAGGGTGCGTGCTGTGTAGAGCGGTTGATGGAGCCTTATCCCTCGATGCTGGAACGGCAACTGGCGCGGATGCATGAGCGTCGGGCGTAAGCCTTAAGCCTGATGTGAAGAAGCCCGCAGATGAGTGATCGTCTGCGGGCTTTTTTGTTGCCTGTCGCGGCCCCATCGCGGGCAAGCCCGCTCCCACAGTTTTAGTGTCATACACCTATCGCGCGAACGACGCGGGATCTGTGGGAGCGGGCTTGCCCGCGAAGGGGCCATCAGTAGCACTGGATCTCTCTAACCTGCAGAAACAACAAAGCCCGCATCATCGCGGGCTTTATGTTGTATCGGTGCGGGCTTAGAAGCGAAACACTTCCATATCGGTGCGGATCGGCGAAGCCATCGGGATCTTCGGCTGCTTTTCCTGTTCGGCCGCCGGTGCCGCAGGCTTGGCAGCCGGTTTCTTTGGCGCTTCCGCAATCGGTGGCTGGTTAGCCAGTGGCTTGAGCGCGGTCGACAGCTGTTCGGCGAGTTTCTGCAACAACACCCCCTGAGCCTGAACCTGCGCGGCAGTGCCGCCGGTGTGTTGTTCCTGCAAGTGAATGATGCGGTTATCGCGAACCTGACCGCGACGGTCGATCAAACGCCATTGAGCATCAAGGATCGCCGGTTGCGATTCACCCGAGTCCAGGCGTGTGATGGTGAGCAACACCTGCACGTCCGGCGTGAAGCCGACCGTTGCCGGTGCCAGCACCACACGCTGACTGTCCAGATGACCCGCGACCTGGCGCAGCAACAGCTGATCGATGTCGGAGGACAGGCTTCCAGCCCAACGACCATCGGTCGAAGCCTGCAAGCTGCCATCCGGCTGACGCTGCAGCAATGTTTCACGTTGCAGATAGTCGGCGACCGTCACCGGGCCGAGCAATACCGCCATGCCCGCGCTTTGCGCAGGCTGAGCCGGACTTCCGCTGTCCAGCTGATACAGCGACACCGGTTGGTGAGTGCTGCAGCCCGCCAGGCCAAGAACGCCGGCGAGCATCAAAATAAAAGGAAGGCGCAGAGCAGTCATCGTCCCATCCAGGTGGTTGCCACAAGGCTAACCACAGTGAAGATACTCAATAAATATGAAGAACGCTCGGCCACGCCGGCGCTTGGAAAGGCCATATCATCCGTGAATATGCGTTCCGACTCCAGCGGCAAAGCGTCGATCTACGCGTTAAATCGCAGATCGAGCGCTCTAGGACGCCTAATTGAGGTTTTCGACGAGCAGCGCATCTACCCTCTGGAAGCCTCGTGGAAGCTTGTTACCACGACGCCCACGCTCACCTTTGTAGTGTTCGAGGTCGTCCGCTTTCAGTGACAAGGTACGTTTTCCTGCCTGCAACACCAAGGTGGCGCCTTCCGGCAGTACAGCGATGTCCGTGACATATTCTTCGCGACTGGCAACACGCTCACCGGAAATACCGATGATCTTATTACCTTTACCTTTACCTAATTGTGGCAGATCGCTGATCTTAAAGATCAGCAGGCGACCTTCGGTGGTCACCGAGGCCAGCCAGTTGTTCTCACGATCCGCCACCGGGCGCGGCAGAATGACCTTCGAGTTGTTCGGCAAGCTCAGCAGCGCCTTACCCGCCTTGTTCTTGGCCTGGAAATCCTCACCCTTGACCACGAAACCGTAACCCGCGTCGGAGGCGATCACGTAGAGCGAATCGTCTTCCGGCATCAGCACGCATTCGAAACTCGCCCCTGGCGGCGGCGTCAGACGACCGGTCAACGGTTCGCCCTGACCGCGGGCCGATGGCAACGTGTGCGCGGCCACCGAATAGCTGCGGCCGGTGGAATCGATAAACACCGCAAACTGGTTGGAACGCCCAGCAGCCAAAGCCTTGAAACCGTCCCCGGCCTTGTAGGAAAGCCCGGTGGCGTCAATTTCGTGCCCCTTGGCGGAGCGTACCCAGCCTTTTTCCGACAACACGACGCTGACTTTCTCGTTCGGCAGCAGATCGTGTTCGGTCAGGGCCTTGGCTTCGGCGCGTTCGACGATTGGCGAACGACGGTCATCGCCGTAGGTTTCGGCGTCTTTGATCAGCTCGGTGCGTACCAGCTTTTTCAACTTGGCTTCGCTGCCCAGCAGGGCTTGCAGCTTGGCTTGTTCCTTGAGCAGTTCATCCTGCTCGGCACGCAGCTTCATTTCTTCCAGTCGCGCCAACTGACGCAAACGGGTGTCGAGAATGTACTCGGCCTGGATTTCGCTCAGAGCGTAACGCGCGATCAGGGCAGCTTTCGGGTGTTCCTCGGTGCGGATGATATGAATCACTTCATCCAGGTTGAGGTAGGCAATCAACAAACCGTCCAACAGGTGCAGGCGACGCTCGACCTTGTCGAGGCGGAATTGCAGGCGACGACGCACGGTCTGTACGCGGAATTCCAACCATTCGACCAGCAATGCTCGCAGGTTTTTCAGCTGCGGCTTGCCGTCCAGGCCGATGATATTGATGTTGACCCGGTAGCTCGACTCCAGCTCGGTACTGGCGAACAGGTGCTGCATCAGCGCGTCGTGGTCAAAATTCTTGCGCGCGCCCGGAATGATTACGATCCGGCACGGGTTTTCGTGGTCGGACTCGTCGCGCAGGTCCGCGATCTGCGGGGCCTTCGACGGCTTGGCCTGCATCATGGCCGCGATCTGTTCCAGCACCTTGGCGCCAGATACCTGATGCGGCAGCGCGGTGACGATGATGTCGCCGTCTTCGATATGGTAAACGGCGCGCATGCGCACCGAGCCGCGACCGGTTTCGTAGATTTTCAGCAGGTCGGCGCGCGGGGTGATGATTTCCGCTTCGGTCGGATAATCCGGGCCCTGGATATGTTCACAGAGCTGTTCGACCGTGGCTTTCGGCTCATCGAGCAAACGCACGCAGGCGGTCGCGACTTCGCGCAGATTGTGCGGCGGTACGTCGGTGGCCATGCCCACGGCGATGCCGGTGGTGCCGTTGAGCAGGATGTTCGGCAAACGTGCCGGCAATACCAGCGGCTCGTCGAGGGTGCCGTCGAAGTTCGGGCCCCAGTCCGCTGTGCCCTGGCCCAGCTCGCTGAGCAGCACTTCGGAATAACGCGACAGCCGCGCTTCGGTGTAACGCATGGCGGCGAAGGACTTGGGATCATCCGGCGCCCCCCAGTTACCCTGGCCGTCGACCAGCGTGTAGCGGTAGCTGAACGGCTGGGCCATCAGGACCATGGCTTCGTAGCAGGCCGAATCGCCATGCGGGTGGAACTTGCCGAGCACGTCACCGACGGTACGCGCCGATTTCTTGTGCTTGGAATCGGCGTCCAGCCCCAACTCGCTCATCGCATAAATGATGCGACGCTGTACCGGTTTCAGGCCGTCGCCGATATGCGGCAAGGCACGGTCCATGATCACGTACATGGAGTAGTTGAGGTAGGCATTTTCGGTGAAGTCAGCCAGTGACCGGCGTTCTACACCGTCCAGGCTGAGATCAAGGGAGTCGCTCATGCGGGCCTCATCGGTTCGTTGTCTGGCGCAGCAGCATGGTGCCACCGCGCTGGGTAAATTCAAGTTTGTTCAGCGCGCTCATACCGAGCAGCACTTGCTTGCCATCCAGGCCTGGTACGACGATGGCGCGCACATCACGCAGCACGATGTCGCCCAGTTGCAGCCGGTCGACGCGGGTTCGATAACCCTCGGTACGACCGTTGGCGGTGCTCAGGGTCACCCCGAAGCCTCGTTCAAGTTTCAGCCGTTCGGCCATTTCTGCCGGGATCGCTACATCGGTTGCCCCGGTATCCAGCATGAAATCCACCGGCTGGCCGTTGATCTGGCCGCTGGCGACGAAGTGCCCCTGGGTGTTGCTGGCCAGTTTCACTTCAATAAAACCTTCGCCCTGTTCCGAGCTGACGACGACATTGGGATTTTGCTGACGCTCCTCCCATTGACCGAAAAACCGTGTCGCCAGAAATAGCGCTGCGCACCAGGCCAGCACCATGAACACCCGACCGGCGCGTTTTCCCGGCGTTTGCGGCGTCATGGTTTGGCACTCCAGCCACCTTCAGGCGCGGCGAAGCGCCAGACGATCGGGCGGTACTCGCCATCGGAACGGGCACCGTCGTTGTTGTCGATGCCGACCCAGGCGCCATCGGCGTCGACGATCAGCGCTTCCGTCAGGCCATAACCCTGTGGATAACGACGGTTCTCCTGCAATGCCTCGTCGGCAAACGACCAACAACGCTCGACCTTCGCGGTCAACGCATCACGGCGGCAAATCTCGAACGCATTGCGCTCAAGGGTAAACAGCTTGCCGTTGAACAATGACAGATCGGCAAAATCCCGCGACACCGCTCTGGCCTTGGGAAATTTCGCCGGCTGCATTTCCATCCCGGCCTCACTCAGCAGCACACAGCCGCCGTCGCAATCCCAGACCGTTTGCTGACGTTTGATCAACAGAAGACCACGGCGCTCACGTTCGGCGGCCAACCACAACTGATCGCCGGCCGGATTGATCGCCAGGCCTTCGAACAATGCGTTGAAGTGCAACAACATGCCGGTGGCCCGGGCTTCGCGAACCAGCATCGGCGAAATCTTCAGCCAGGACGTCGGCCCAACGGGCGGCACTTGCAGCACCGCGGCATGGGACTCGCTGACGATGTAACGATTACCGGCGCTGTCACAGGTGATGCCTTCGAAGTCCAGATCCCCGCCCCGCATGAAAGATGCGGCCCAGGTCCGCGAACGCAGCCCCCACGGCAAACCGCTGTCCGGCACTGGCGGCACACCGATGCGCACGGTTTCAGCCTGCCAGACCGTGTCACCGGTCTCGAGTCGGTAGATCTGATCGTCGTCGCGATCGGAAATGGTCCACAAATCCTTGCCACACTGGGCCAGCCCCGACAGGTTGCCACCGCGCATGCCCACCACGGGATGCTCGGACAACAGGCGCAACTCCGGTGCCGGTTCGGCAAACGCCGAAACAGAGGCCAGAAGTAACGCACACGCCAGGGCAAAGCCAACCCGCATCAGCCAAGAACCTCGGCCAGGTTGCCTTTGGATTCGAGCCAGGATTTGCGATCACCGGCGCGTTTCTTCGCCAGCAACATGTCCATCATTTCCGAAGTCGCTTCGAAATCGTCGAGGGTCAGCTGCACCAGACGCCGGGTGTTCGGGTCCATGGTGGTTTCGCGCAACTGTGGCGGGTTCATTTCACCCAGGCCCTTGAATCGGGTGACCTGCGGTTTGCCGCGTTTCTTCTCGGCTACCAGACGATCGAGGATCCCGTCGCGCTCGGCTTCGTCGAGTGCGTAGTAAATCTCTTTGCCCAGGTCGATGCGGTACAGCGGCGGCATGGCGACGTAAACGTGCCCGGCATCCACCAACGGACGGAAATGCTGGACGAACAAAGCGCACAGCAGCGTAGCGATGTGCAGACCGTCGGAGTCGGCGTCGGCGAGGATGCAGATCTTGCCGTAACGCAGCTGGCTCATGTCCGCCGCGCCCGGATCGACACCGATCGCCACGGCAATGTTGTGCACTTCCTGGCTGGCCAGCACTTCGCTGCCGTCGACTTCCCAGGTGTTCAGAATTTTCCCGCGCAACGGCAGGATCGCTTGAAACTCTTTGTCCCGCGCTTGTTTGGCGGAACCGCCGGCGGAGTCACCTTCCACCAGGAACAGCTCGGAACGCATCGGGTCCTGCCCGGCGCAGTCGGCGAGCTTGCCCGGCAGCGCCGGACCTTGGGTGATGCGTTTGCGCTCGACCTTCTTGCTGGCCTTCAGGCGACGGCCGGCGTTGTTGATCGCCAGTTCCGCCAGGAGCATGCCGGTTTCCGGATTGGCATTGAGCCACAGGCTGAAGGCATCTTTGACCACACCGGACACGAACGCGGCCGCTTCACGGGACGACAGACGCTCTTTGGTCTGGCCGGAGAATTGCGGTTCCTGCATTTTCATCGACAGAACGAAGGCGATACGCTCCCAGACGTCTTCCGGCGCCAGCTTCACGCCGCGTGGCAGCAGGCTGCGGAACTCGCAGAATTCGCGCATGGCGTCGAGCAAGCCCTGGCGCAAGCCATTGACGTGAGTACCGCCCTGGGCCGTCGGGATCAGGTTGACATAGCTTTCCTGCACGCTGTCGCCACCTTCCGGCAACCACAGCAGCGCCCAGTCGACCGCTTCCTTGTTACCGGCCAGGCTGCCGCAGAATGGCTCGTCCGGCAGGCGTTCGAATTCGCTGACCGCGTCGACCAGATAGGAGCGCAGACCGTCTTCGTAATGCCATTCGACTTTCTCGCCGGTGGCCTTGTCTTCAAAACTGACCAGCAGCCCCGGGCACAGAACGGCCTTGGCCTTGAGCACGTGCTTGAGGCGGCTGATGGAGAATTTTGGTGAATCGAAGTACTTCGGGTCCGGTGCGAAGAATACGCTGGTGCCGGTGTTGCGCTTGCCGACGGTGCCGACCACTTCCAGTTCGGTTTTCTTGTAACCGTCAGCGAAAGTCATCTGGTATTCGTTGCCGTCGCGCTTCACGCGCACCCGGACTTCGGTCGACAAGGCGTTGACCACGGAAATACCCACCCCGTGCAGACCGCCGGAGAACTGGTAGTTCTTGTTGGAAAACTTGCCGCCCGCGTGGAGTTTGGTGAGGATCAGCTCGACGCCCGACACACCCTCTTCCGGGTGAATGTCCACCGGCATGCCACGGCCGTCATCGCTGACTTCCAGGGAGTGGTCGGCGTGCAGGATGACCTGCACCGAGGTCGCGTGCCCGGCCAAGGCTTCGTCGACGCTGTTGTCGATGACTTCCTGGGCGAGGTGGTTCGGCCGACTGGTGTCGGTGTACATGCCGGGGCGTTTGCGCACCGGGTCGAGGCCCGAGAGGACTTCGATGGCGTCTGCGTTATAAGAGCTAGCGCTGGGAGTGGCCATGGGGTCTCGTCGTCAAATGTTCTATGAAATAGAGGTGATGGATCACAGTGCTGTGAAATCAATCGCCTGATACAAATCTGCGCCGATGCCGGCAAAACTCAGCATTGCCGGCAATTGCCCGGCAAAACCCTGGAAGCCATGGTCGCCGCCGGCCTGGATGCGCAAGGCACAGGCCCGGTAATACTGCTGGGCGAGGCGATAGTCCAGTGTTTCATCACCGGTCTGCAACCACACCTGATAACGCTGCGGGTCCCGGGGCGCCGGCACTTCCAGCTCGGCCAGGGCCGTCACGTGGTCGTGGGTCAATTCCCAGGCCTCATCGGTATACAGGTTTTTCTGCGTCCCCAGGTGCCCGTCGAACATCCGGTGCGGACTGACGGCAGGGTTGATCAACAGGGCCTTGAGGCCATGGCGCTCGGCCAGGTGAGTCGCATAGTAGCCGCCGAGTGAGCTGCCGACCAGCAGTGGCCGCCCCAGCTCGGCAATCGCCTGCTCCAGCTGACCGATGGCCTCGCGCGGATGGTGATGCAAGGCCGGAACGCGCAGGTGATCGCTCAAGCCCAGGCGCTCCATCACTTCGATCAACTGCGTCGCCTTTTTCGACGAAGGCGCGCTGTTGAAACCGTGGATATATAGGATCGAACCGGACATTTGAACTCCCTGTGCGTCGGGTAAAGAAGGCGGAGTTTACAGGGAGTTGGGGTGTCTGTGCGGACGCCTTCGCGAGCAAGCCCGCTCCCACATTTGATCTCGGCCGTACACTCATCCTGTGTCCACAGAAGATCTAATGTGGGATCGGGCTTGCTCGCGAAGGCCACGACTCGGTCTTACTGAAAGACAAATAAGTCAGTAGCCGTTGGAACCGTAATCGACCTGAAAGTCGAACCCGGTGACGCGCTCCACCCCAGTTTCAATCTGCCCATCCGGCAACAGCCGCAACCAGCGATACCCCGGAGCCTGCTCACCCACCTTGAAATCCTCACTGCCCGGCTCGAACTGAATGCAGGTCGAAGGCGAGGCAATCAGGCGCACACCATTACGCGCTTGATCGATTTCCTGATGCACATGCCCCCAAAGCACGGCGCGCACCTGCGGGAATCGATCCAGCACGGCGAACAGTCCTTCGGGATTACGTAACCCGATCGGCTCCATCCATGCACACCCGATCGACACCGGATGATGGTGGAAGCACACCAGATGATGCCGCTCCGGTGCCTCACTCAGAGAGCGCACCAGCAGTTGCAGCTGCTCATCCTGCAAATACCCCGGCACCGACCCCGGTACCGCCGAGTCGAGCAAGGTGATGCGCCAGTTCCCGATGTCCACCATCGGCTCCAGCAGCGCGCTATGCACTGCGGCCTCGGCCATGATCCGCGGTTCATCGTGATTACCGGGGATCCAGCGTGCCGGCGCATCGAGCTGGCGGGTCAGGTCACGAAACTGCTGGTACGACTCCAGCGTCCCATCCTGGGACAGGTCGCCGCTGGCAATGATCAGATCGATCTGGGGGTGCTGAAGCCTGACCAGCTCGATAACCTTTTGCAGGCTGTCGCGCGTATTCATGCCCAGCAATGTACCGTCGGCCTCGGCAAACAGATGGCTGTCGGACAGTTGCACCAGCAACGCCGAATCGGCGGTGGTCAATGTGGATACGCTCGGCAAGGCGTTCTCCCAGGGCTGAACACGGGATAAGGGGAATGCCGCGATTATGCTGGGGGACGAACAAAAGAGGAAATCCGAGAACCTGACGCAGTTCACACTCAGCGCACAACGGCGTATTCGTGTCCACACGCCAGACAGTGGCTCAGCCATTCACCCAGGAACATATTCAACTGGGCCTTTTCGTCCGGCTGGTGCATCGAAGCGTTGGGGTAAGGATAGATGCCGCGAAAGCGTCGAGCATGTTCGGCGCTGACGACTTCGGCCATGCAGGCGTCGTGGTAGACCTGAACTTCCAGTTGCGGCACCGGCAGCCACGGCAGACTGTGTTCCTGACGCACTTGCAGGGTGGTGGTGTACGGACAGACCTGCAGCACTTCGAGGGCCAGCACGCCGAGCATCTGGTTGCCGTGGGTCACGGCTATGCGCCGCGCCGCCGGTTCGTTGCGCATGTCCGGCAGCAGTCGCATCAGGCGCGCGTAGTTGGCCTCGCAAGAGGCTTGCAGCCCCGCGAGGTCCACCCTATAACGATCGCGCAACTTGTTTACGACCATAACCCCCTCACTTCAACGCGGTTCAATGCCAGCCATTGCAAGGCAATGATGCTGGGCGCGTTGGCAATTCGTCCGTCACGTACGGCTTGTAGCGCGTCTTCGAACGCCCAGACCGTAACGCGGATATCTTCTGCTTCTTCCTCCAGCCCATGCAGGCCGCCGACCCCGGCTGTCTCGCAACGCCCCAGGTACAAGTGCACGAATTCATTGCTGCCGCCCGGCGATGGAAAATATTTGGTGATCGGCCAAAGCGCCCCGAATACAAGCCCAGCTTCCTCCTGCGCCTCGCGGTGAGCAACTTCTTCCGGCACTTCATCCTTGTCGATCAGACCGGCGACCAGTTCGACCAGCCACGGGTTATCGAACTTGCCCATGGCACCGACGCGAAACTGCTCGATCAGCACCACTTCATCGCGCTGCGGATCGTACGGCAGTACGCAGACCGCATCGTGACGAACAAACAGTTCACGATTGATTTCGCGGCTCATGCCCCCGGCGAACAACTCGTGGCGCAAGTGCACACGGTCGAGCTTGTAAAAGCCCTCGTAGCACTTTTCGCGCCGAACGATCTCAACGGCGGTCGGAATGGCGTTGGCAAAATCAGTCATGGCAATCCTCGTATCTGCTCCGAGGCTCCTGCCTCGACTTCGCGCCATCCTAACGCGCCCGCGCTGTTTGATGCAGCCCCTTTCCCGTCAGCGGGATAGACGGTGACGGCTAAACCAACTCTAATTAGCTTAGTGGCGAACTGACTGCTTCGTTGAGAGTCGAAGCGGGTAACTTTTCGCCTTTCCCTGTTTTATGAAGGACGCCCATGTCGCTTTTTAAAATCGCCTCCGTGGCCGCAATCGCCCTGACCCTGGGCGCTTGCCAGAGTCTGTTTCAGCCCAACTACCGGGCGCCGCTGGAAACCACCCGCGATGCCGCAGAAACGCTGAAGCCGGGCTGCACAACTCCCGACTGCCCGCTGGTGAACATCGATACCCTGCGTTTCCCCGCCGAACCCCAGCTGGACGGCATCGTCGAAAAACGCCTGCTGCAAATGACCCGCACCTCGCCCGACGCCCCGGCAGCACCAACGCTGGCGGCCTATCGCGATGAGTTTTTGCGCACCGCCGGCCCACGCTACAGCAGTTACCTGCAAGCGAAAGTACGTGAGCAGCATGACGGCTTGGTGATCGTGGAATTTTCCAGCTACCTGGACACCGGCGGCGCGCATGGCACGCCAGGCCGCAGTTTCATCAACTACTCGCGCCAACAGCATAAAGTGCTGACCTTGTCCGACATGTTGGTGCCGGGGCAGGAAGAGGCGTTCTGGAAAGCGGCGCAGGTGGCGCACAACAGCTGGCTGATCAGCACCAAGCTCGATCAGGAACCGGAGTTCGTGAAGCAGTGGCCGTTCCAGAAAACCCAGAACGTGGCGCTGACCTACGGCGGGGTGATCCTCAAGTACGAAGTGAGCACCATCGCGCCTTACGCGCTGGGCCACGTCGAACTGAAGATCCCTTACCCACGCCTCAATGGCATTCTCAAGCCCGAGCTGTTTCCCGGCCGTAACTGAAGGCCCGGCCCAGCACCAGCTGCAGCAGCCCTGCCAGAATCAACGACGGCAGGGTTGCGCCGATGTCCGGATACAGATTGGCCAGCAAGTGATAGGTGCTCACCCCGCCCAACCAGGCGAGCAACGCCGGCCAGCGCAACGCGGCTGACGCCACTTGAGCAGAACGCTTGCGCAAGATGAAGTGATCCACCAGCACCACGCCGAACAGCGGCGCAAACACCGAACCGATCAACAACAGGAAGTTCTGGTACTGAGCCAGTGGCGCCAGCAAGGCGATCAGGGTGCAGACCACGCCGATGGCCAATGCCAGGTGCTCGACTTTCAAGCGCAACAGAATCCCGCTGGAAACGGCCGCCGAGTGAATGTCGGCAAACGCATTTTCCGATTCATCGAGCAGAATCAGCAACAGCGGAATCCCCAGACCCGCACCCGCCAATGCCAACAGCAAGGCATTCACCTCACCGCTTGGCGCGAACGCCAGGGTGTAGGCCACGCCCAGGCTCATCAGCCAGAAATTACCGATAAAGAAGCCAATCGCCGTACCGCCGAAGACGTTCTTCGCACGCTTGCCGAAACGCGAGTAGTCGGCAATCAGCGGCAGCCACGACAGCGGCATCGCGATAGCAATGTCGAAGCCGACCGCGAATGGCATCGAACCGTCACCGGCCTGCGCCCACAACGCGGCAAGGTCGGCCTTGGCGAACAGGTTCCAGGTCAGCCAGATGCACGCGGCCAGCAACAGCCAGATGCCCCACTTGCGCAGGATCTGCCGTACGAAGGTCAACGGACCGCTGACGGCCAGCAAGGTCGCCAAGGCGCCGAAGAAAAAAGTCCAGAGCAGCGGACTGGTGAACAGACTGCCTTCGCTGAACGCGCGGGCGCCGAGCAGGCTGGCAGCGTCGCGCATCACGATGATTTCGAACGAGCCCCAACCGATCAGTTGCAGCAGGTTCAGCACCGCCGGCAGGTTCGCGCCACGCTTGCCGAGGCTGAGTTTGAGCGCGGCCATGGATGACAGGCCGGTGTCGCTGCCGATCACGCCGACAGCGGCCAGCAGCAGAACGCCAACCAGCGTGCCGAGGAAAATCGCCAGTAGCGAGCCGGACAGGCCCAGGCCTGGCGCGAGCAGAGCGCCGGTCTGCAAAACCATCAGGCCGATGCCGAGGGAAAACCACAGGGAAAACAGATCGCGGCCGCCGAAGACACGTTTTTCGGTCGGCACCGCGATGTCTGGAGAGTAGGTGCTGGGTTGAATGCTCAAGATGTTATCTCAGAGGGATAAGTGTGTCATCGAGAAATTCGGCGCCGGGTCTGACGCCTTCGCGAGCAAGCCCGCTCCCGCATTGGATTTGTGAACGACACAGATCCAATGCGGGAGCGGGCTTGCTCGCGAAGACGGCAGCACAGGCGCCGTCAATCACAGGTCAGATCAAACCTTCTTGTACAGCTGACTGCCTTCCTGCTTGAACCGCTCGGCCTGTTCCGCCAATCCCTGGGCGACTTCGGCGTCGACGGTGTCGATCCGCTGGTTGGCCGCGTATTCACGAACTTCCTGGGTGATTTTCATCGAGCAGAATTTCGGCCCGCACATGGAGCAGAAATGCGCGACCTTGGCCGAATCCTTCGGCAGGGTTTCATCGTGATACGAACGGGCGGTGTCCGGATCGAGGCCGAGGTTGAACTGGTCTTCCCAACGGAATTCGAATCGCGCCTTGCTCAAGGCATTGTCGCGAATCTGCGCGCCCGGATGTCCCTTCGCCAGATCGGCGGCATGCGCGGCGATCTTGTAGGTGATGATCCCGGTCTTCACGTCATCCTTGTTCGGCAGGCCCAAGTGTTCCTTCGGCGTCACGTAGCAAAGCATGGCGCAACCGAACCAGCCGATCATCGCCGCACCGATGCCGGAGGTAATGTGGTCATAGCCCGGCGCGATGTCGGTGGTCAGCGGGCCGAGGGTGTAGAACGGCGCCTCGTCGCAGCACTCGAGCTGCTTGTCCATGTTCTCTTTGATCAACTGCATCGGCACGTGGCCCGGGCCTTCGATCATGCATTGCACGTCGTGCTTCCAGGCAATCTTGGTCAGCTCGCCGAGGGTTTCCAGCTCACCGAATTGCGCGGCGTCGTTGGCGTCGGCAATCGAGCCCGGACGCAGGCCGTCGCCCAGCGAGAAGCTGACGTCGTAGGCCTTCATGATCTCGCAGATGTCTTCGAAATGAGTGTAGAGGAAGTTCTCTTTGTGGTGCGCCAGACACCACTTGGCCATGATCGAGCCGCCGCGGGAAACGATGCCCGTCACGCGTTTGGCGGTCAGCGGCACGTAGCGCAGCAATACGCCGGCGTGGATGGTGAAATAGTCGACGCCCTGCTCGGCCTGTTCGATCAGCGTGTCGCGGAACAGCTCCCAGGTCAGGTCCTCGGCCGCGCCGCCGACTTTTTCCAGTGCCTGATAAATCGGCACGGTACCGATCGGCACCGGCGAGTTGCGGATGATCCACTCGCGGGTTTCGTGAATGTGCTTGCCGGTGGACAGGTCCATGACCGTGTCCGAACCCCAGCGAATGCCCCAGGTCAGTTTCGCCACTTCTTCTTCGATGGACGAGCCCAGTGCGCTGTTGCCGATGTTGCCGTTGATCTTCACCAGGAAGTTACGGCCGATGATCATCGGTTCCAGTTCGGTGTGGTTGATGTTGGCCGGAATGATTGCGCGACCGCGGGCGATCTCGTCACGGACGAATTCGGGGGTTATGATTTTCGGTACGCTGGCGCCGAAGCTGTGACCGGCATGTTGCTGATCCAGCAAGCCGGCGGCGCGGGCCACTTCGAGTTTCATGTTTTCGCGGATGGCGACGTATTCCATCTCGGCGGTGATGATGCCTTTGCGCGCGTAGTGCATCTGGCTGACGTTGGCCCCGGCCTTGGCGCGGCGCGGGTTGTTGACGTGAGCGAAACGCAGCTTGGTCAGCTCGGCATCGGCCAAGCGTTCCTGGCCGAAGTTGGAGCTCAGGCCTGGCAGACGCTCGGTGTCGCCACGAGATTCGATCCACGGGGAACGCACATCGGCCAGGCCTTTGCGTACGTCGATGATGACATTGGGATCGGTGTAAGGACCCGAGGTGTCGTACACCACAACCGGCGCGTTGATCTCGCCGCCGAAGTCGGTCGGGGTCACGTCGAGGCTGATTTCGCGCATCGGCACGAGGATGTCCGGACGAGAGCCCTGGACATAGATTTTTTGCGAGCGGGTAAACGGCTGAACCGACTGTTGATCGACTTGGGCCGAGTCACTCAGGTTCGTAGTGTTTTTTAATTTTATCGTCATCACGGGCTCTCCAGACAGCATCCAGGCAGTGGAATTTTGTCGGAGCGAACCTGTAACGAATGGACGCGACCAATCAGCCATGACAACGCTGTTGGTGCTGTGCTCAGTGCTCGAGGGGTGTTCGATTGTCGAACAACATCCCGGACGAAGCACAAGAGGACTCGCCGGGTGACGAGAAATCTTGTTCCCTACGCAGGCGCTAACCTGATCAGGTTCAACGGGATCCGAAATTATTCGATCTCAGCCTCATAGCAAGGCACCCCGACAAGAACCCGGCCAGTCTAGACACAACTGGCAAAGAACGCCAACACCGCAGTAAACACCATGATGAATGGCGTAATCAGACGATTGTTGCCGCACGTATGCGCAACTACACTCGCACGGCCATGTCGCGCATTGACGCTACGCGGGCTGCGCCGTACCTTTGGCGCTCAAATTATCAGTGTAATTTTAGGGATCGCCTCATGCTGCGCAAACTCTCACTGGCCGTTGCCGTGTCTTGTGCGTCCAATGGAATGGCCTGGGCAGCAGAAGCGCCCTTATCGACCAAGACCGATCTGGTCAGCGTTTATCAGGAAGCGGTGGACAACAACGCCGACCTGGCCGCTGCCCGCGCCCAATACGGCGCCCAGAAAGAAGTCGTGCCCCAGGCCCGCGCCGGCCTGCTGCCGAATATCTCGGGTGGCGCCCAGGTGGCCAATGTACGCACCGACATCGATCAACCAGCGGCCATTGCCAACCGCAGCGCCAACTCTTACCAGGCAACGCTGGCCCAGCCGCTGTTTCGCGCTGATCGCTGGTTCCAGTATCAGGCCGCCAAGGACGTCAACGAGCAGGCCGCGCTGCAACTCTCCGCGACCGAGCAAAACCTGATTCTGCAAACCGCTGAAAACTACTTCAATGTGCTGCGCAGCCAGGACAACCTGGCCTCGACCAAGGCAGAGGAAGCGGCGTTCAAACGCCAGCTCGATCAATCCAATGAACGCTTCGACGTCGGCCTGTCGGACAAGACCGACGTGCTGCAATCGCAGGCCAGCTACGACACGGCACGGGCCAACCGGATCGTTGCCCAGCGCCAGGTGGATGATGCGTTTGAAGCGTTGATCACCCTGACCAACCGTCAGTACAACTCGATTCAGGGCATCGTCCACACCTTGCCGATCCTGCCGCCGGCGCCGAACGATGCCAAGGCCTGGGTCGACACCGCCGCCAAACAGAACCTGAATCTGCTGGCCAGCAACTACGCGGTCAGCGCCGCTGAAGAAACCCTCAAGCAGCGCAAGGCTGGCCACGCGCCAACGGTGGATGCGGTCGCCAAATATGAGAAAGGCGACAACGACGCCTTTGGTTTCAGCAACCCGAATGCCTTCGGCCAGTCTTATGGCGGCCCTGTCGAGCAGCGCACCCTGGCCTTGCAGCTGAACATCCCGATCTACAGCGGCGGCCTGACCAGCTCCCAGGTTCGCGAGTCGTACTCACGCCTGGACCAGACTGAACAACAGCGTGAAGGCCTGCGCCGGCAAGTGGTGGAAAACACCCGCAACCTGCACCGCGCGGTGAACACCGATGTGGAACAGGTGCAGGCGCGCAAGCAGTCGATCATCTCCAACCAGAGCGCGGTGGAAGCGACCGAAATCGGTTATCAGGTGGGCACGCGCAACATCGTCGATGTACTCGATGCCCAGCGTCAGCTGTACACCTCGGTGCGCAATTACAACAACACCCGCTACGACTACATCCTCGACAACCTGCGCCTGAAGCAGGCCGCCGGCACGTTGAACCCGGGGGATTTGCAGGATCTGAAGCGCTATCTCAAGGCTGACTACAACCCGGACAAGGACTTCTTGCCGCCGGACCTGGCCAAGGCTGCGGCGGAGCAACTAAAAGCCCGCCCTTGACGCAAAACTTGTAGGAGCACGGTTTGCCGGCGATGCCGATTTCAAAGACGCTTTCGCCAGCAAGCCGGGCGCCTACAGGGATTGGATATCGGCACACTAAACCGCTCGACGCGATTCATTGTAGGAGCCGGCTTGCCGGCGATGGCGATTCCGAAGACGCTATCGCCGGCAAGCCGGGCGCCTACAGATTAGCGGTTGAGCAACCGCCCCAACCCATCCAGCAACCGCTGCAACGCGCCCTGATTGGTGCGCATCACTTTCAACCCCGCCTCCGCCATTCGCTGCGCATCGCGCGGCAATTCGAACAATCGCTGCACCGCCAGCGCCAGCCCCTCGGCATCTTCCACTTCCTGCAACGCCCCGGCGCTGCGCAACTGCGCGGCGATCTCGAGGAAGTTGAACAAGTGCGGCCCACTGAGTACCGGTTTCGCCAGAGCGGCGGGCTCCAGCAAATTATGGCCACCGTTCGGCACCAGACTACCGCCGACAAACGCGCTATCAGCCAGGGCGTACAGAAACAGCAACTCGCCCATGGTGTCGCCGAGCAACACTGAAGTCCCTGCGGTCACCGGCTCACCCGTGGAACGTCGCACTGTGGCGAAGCCCTCTTGCTTGCACAACTCGAACACCGAATTGAATCGCTCCGGATGACGCGGCACCAGAATCAGCAACGCATCGGGATGACCGGCAAGCAACTGACGATGCGCCGCCAGCACCACTTCATCTTCACCGTCGTGAGTACTGGCGGCGATCCACACCGGACGCTCCTGAGCCTGCCATTGCCCGCGCAGCTCGGTGGCACGCTGGAGCAGTTGCGGGTCGATGGTCAGGTCGAACTTGATCGAACCGGTCACTTCAACGGTTTCTGCACGGGCACCCAAATCACGGAAGCGCTGGGCCTCGGCTTCGGTCTGCACCGCGAACAGACTCATCTCGGCGAGCATCGGCTGGGTCAGCTTGCCGAAACGGCCATAGCCTTTGGCCGAACGCTCGGACAGCCGCGCATTGGCCAGCGCCACGGGAATCCCACGTTTGGCGCATTGATGAATATGGTTGGGCCAGAGTTCGGTTTCCATGATCACCGCCAGTGTTGGCTTGACCCGATCCAGAAATCGAGCCGCTGCGCACGGCAAGTCGTAAGGCAAATAACAGTGCTGGATGCGCGGCTCGCTGGCGAACAACGCCTGGATGCGTTCAGACCCAGTCGGCGTCATGCAGGTCACGGTGATCGGCAGCGCCGGATAGCGTTGCAGCAACGCGCGAATCATCGGCGCCGCCGCGATGCTTTCGCCCACGGACACCGCGTGCACCCAGATGCCGCCCGGCTTCATCGCCGGCAGCCCGAGGGAGAAACGCTCGCCGATGCGTTTGGCATACGCCGGCGCCTTGCGCGAGCGCAGCCACAGCCGAATCGCTACCAGTGGCAGCCCCAGGTAAAACAGCGCGGTGTAGAGAGTTCTATTCATGGCGGCGGAGTTTATCGGCTTTTCTCGCCGATCGCCTGCAAGTGCACGGCAAAACGTTCCGCCAGCCAACGGGCTGCCGGGCCAAGGGGCTCGTCGCGGCGCCAGACCAGTTCCACTACCAGCGCCGGCGGTGTCCATTCGCTGACCAGTTCGATCATCTGCCCCTGATACGCCGGATACTGCACCACGTGCCGTGGCAGCCAGGCCCAGCCGAGACCGCGAATCAGCCATTCGGCCATCACATAGAAACTGTCGGCACGCCAGACCTGTGGGCTGGCCGGTTCGCTGCCGGGATAAACACTGGACTGAGTCGACATCAGCAGTTGCCGATGCTGCGCCAGTTGCTGGCAATCGACGTGAGCCTGCGTCGCCAATGGATGCCCGACACCGCACACCGTGACCATTTCGACGCTGCCCAGAACGCGCCGTTCGAGCGCCTCGGGAATCTGATCGTGATAGAACAACAAACCGAGATCGGCCCGGCGCTCCACCAGCTTGCGCGCCACATCGCCCTGGGCTGCGCTGGTCAATTGCACTTCGAGGCTGGGGAATTGCTTGGCAAGTGCTTCGAAGCTTTCGATGATCGGTTGATAGGGCATCGCCTCATCCTGAGCCACGCGCAGACGGGCCTCCTGGCCGCGCATCATGGCCAGCGCCCGACCATTGAGCCGTTCGCATTGACGCAGCACTTCTCGCGCCTCATCCAGCAAGGCATTGCCGGCCTCAGTGAGTTTTGGCTGACGGCCGCTGCTGCGGTCGAACAGGCTCACGCCCAAGTCCTCTTCCAACAGCGCAATCGAACTGCTGACCGCCGATTGCGCCTTGCGCTGGTCCCGCGCCACAGCAGAAAACGATCGCTGCTCGGCGACGCTGACGAACAAACGCAGCTGCTCCAGATTCCATTGAACGTTCATGACCATCCCATCTCCCAAACAGATAGGTAATGACTTTACCGCATCTGGGGAATCACTAGAATGCCGACCTCAGAAAGCAACACTTCACACGAGGATGCACCCATGACCGCTTACTACTACCTGGCCATCGCCATCTGCGCCGAAGTGATCGCGACTGTTTCGATGAAAGCGGTTAAAGGCATCAGTACGCCGCTGCCACTCATTCTGGTGATCATAGGTTACGGCATCGCCTTCTGGATGCTGACGCTGGTGGTGCGCAGCGTTCCGGTGGGTGTGGCTTACGCGGTGTGGGCCGGCATGGGGATCGTGATGGTCAGCGTTGCGGCGCTGTTTATCTACGGGCAGAAGCTGGATGTGCCGGCGATGCTGGGGATGGCGTTGATTGTGCTGGGCGTCGTGGTGATCCAGCTCTTCTCCAAAACCGCGGGGCACTGAAGCCGAAACACGATTCATTGTGGGAGCGGGCTTGCTCGCGAAGAGGCCGTGCCAGTCGACATCTTTGTGGCCTGACACACCGCTTTCGCGAGCAAGCCCGCTCCCACAGGTTTTGCGTACACCCTGATTGATCCAACAAATCCCCTCTTCTTCGAGTCTGTATACTGCGCCCTCGTCTTGAACACTGAGGTCGCTGCATGCCATCCGTTATTTCCACCGACGTTCTGATTGTCGGCGCTGGTGTCGCCGGCCTCTGGCTGAATGCGCGCCTGCGTCGCCAGGGTTTTTCGACCGTGCTGGTGGAAAACGCCACGCTCGGTGGCGGGCAGAGCGTGAAATCCCAGGGCATCATCCATGGCGGCGCCAAATACGCGCTGCATGGTGCCCTGACCGGCGCTTCGGAAGCCATCGCCGACATGCCGCGTCGCTGGCGTGAAGCCTTGGCCGGCGACGGAGAACTGGACCTGTCCGGTGTGCGTCTGCTGTCCGAGGCCCACTACCTCTGGTCTCCCGGCACGATCGCCGGCAACCTCACCAGTTTCTTCGCCAGCAAAGCCGTGCGTGGCCGCGTCGACCAGGTCAAGGGCGACCAATTGCCGCCGGCCCTGCAAGACAAACGCTTCAAGGGCAAGGTCTATCGCCTGGCGGAACTGGTGATCGACGTGCCGAGCCTGATCCAGCGCCTGGCCGATCTGGCGGGTGATGGCTTGCTCGCCGGTCAGAACATCGAGCCGCTGCTGGACGGTGGCGTTCTGGTGGGCCTGAAGATCGACGGGCGCGAGATCCGCGCCCAGCGCATCGTCCTGAGCGCCGGTGCCGGCACCGCGGCGCTGCTAGAAGCACTGGGCCTGAGCCAGCCTGCCATGCAACGCCGACCGTTGCACATGATCATCGCCAAAGGCCCGAGCCTCAAACCACTGTACGCCCACTGCCTGGGCGGCGGCACCAAACCGCGCATCACGGTCACTACCCATCCGGCCGCCGATGGCCAATGGGTCTGGTACATGGGTGGCGACATTGCCGAAGCCGAAGGGGTCGCCCGCGAGCCCGCCGAGCAAATCGCCACCGCGCAGAAAGAACTCGGCCAGTTGCTGCCATGGATCGACCTGAGCACTGTGCAATGGGCGACCTTGCGCGTGGACCGCGCCGAGCCGCTGCAGTCAGGCCTGACCCGTCCGGACAACGCGTTCCTCGCCGAAGAAGGTCGACTGCTGGTCGGCTGGCCCACCAAACTGGCCCTGGCGCCGGACTTCGCCGATCGCGTCATCAACGCCTTGCAACGTGACGGCATCCAGCCGGGCCATCCGGCGCCGCTACCCGAATTGCCAAAACCGTCGATGGGCGTCCCGGTCTGGGAGCAACTGCTGCCATGAGCCAACCCACCCTGCACGATCTGCATCGCCCATTGGGCAGCACCGGCCTGATGGTTTCACCGCTGGGCCTGGGCACGGTCAAACTCGGTCGCGATCAAGGGGTGAAGTACCCCAATGGCTTCCAGATTCCCGACGATGACGAAGCGCGCATGCTGCTCAAACTTGCCCGCGACCTGGGCATCAACCTGATCGACACCGCGCCGGCCTATGGCCGCAGCGAAGAACGCCTCGGCCCGTTGCTGCGGGGCCAACGTCAGGATTGGGTGATTGTCAGCAAGGTCGGCGAAGAGTTTGCCGACGGTCAGTCCCGCCATGATTTCACTGCCGCGCATACTCGCCTGTCGGTGGAACGCAGCCTGCAACGCCTGGAAACGGATTTCATCGATCTGGTGCTGGTGCATTCCGACGGCAACGACCTGGCGATCCTTAACGACAGCGAGGTCTACGCGACCCTCGCCGCGCTCAAGGCCGAAGGCAAGATTCGCGGCTATGGTTTCTCCGGTAAAACGGTCGAAGGTGGTTTGAAGGCTCTGGAGCAAGGTGATTGCGCGATGGTCACCTACAATCTGAACGAACAGAACGAGAAGCCGGTCATTGACTATGCTGCTGCACACGGCAAAGCCATCCTGGTCAAAAAAGCCCTGGCCAGCGGTCATGTCTGCCTGAGCCCGGGCGTGGACCCGGTGCGCGCCAGCTTCGAGTTGTTGTTTGAACATCCGGGCGTGGCCAGTGCTATTGTCGGGACCATCAATCCGCTGCACCTCGCCCACAACGTCGCGACCGTTGCCCAGGTCCTACGTAGCAACTGATGCCGCCCACGCGGCCTTAAGCAGGAGTCGACATGCCGCGTACGCTCATTAGAAAGAACCCGAGCAACTTCAAGACCCTGCCGTTATTCGTCGAAGCGACTCCCGAAGGCTTGAGCTACCAGAGCGTCGGGATGCCGCTCAATTTTTCCCAGACCCTGCAGCGTCGCCGTCCGGTGATGGTGGCTGACAACGAGCGGTTCGCACTTGAGCTGGCCAACCTCGGGGTCTCGGTGCGCCTGACCCTGCATTGGCAGAATCGCGACTACTGGGTGCTGGTACGCCAGCGTCGGCAGGACCGTGGCGACGTGGTGCTCAAACTGATTTCCGGATACGTGCCGGCCCACGAGCTGAACCTGCCGCTGCACACGGCGATTCAGGAAATTGCCGAAGAGTGCCTGCTGGAAACCCCTGAAGGCTGGCTCGGCGGACGTTTCAACGACACTTGGCTGCCAGCACCCTACTCGTCTGCGCTGCACTATCGCGAGGCCTTACCGTTTCGCCTCACCCCTTTTTCCGGCTCGGCGCGGCCGGTGCGTTGCGCCAACATGCAACTGATCGAGCGTCCGCGGGCTTACGTGCATTTGCCGACAGCGTCGCTGCAATTGATCTATGACTTGCGCCTGGACGTGCCCAAGGAAGCCAAGTCCCTGAGTTTGTTTCATGTCGACGAACGACTGGAAGGCGACCAACTGGTGGCCCGCCTGGACCGCAAGCGGCCGGACCTGTACTTGATGCCTCTGGAAGAGGGCGTCCCGCTCCCCGAGTTGTACACACTCAAGCGCGACAAACTTCTACCCGCCAGCACCCGTGGACTTTATCTGGCGGAGAGCTTTGCTATCCAGGAAGGCTGGACTGTCCGCGAGGAACGCATTCGCTGGAAGGACTGGGTTGCACAACAAGGGCTGCAAGCACCAAAAGCCCCGCGACGGGGACTGAAGAAACTGAGCGTCAAGGCCCTGCGCCTGGTTCGGTTGGTCAGTGGAAGTTTGCGCAAATAAGCCAGGAGCGACCTAACCGGCTCGTTGCTTGTCCATCAAGGTGCGCAACTGCGCAAAAAAATGGAAATAGCGATTCTCGCGCTTGCCCATGCCGCGCTTGGGTGAGAACGACTCTTCGGCAAAGGCTCCGTTGATACGAACACGCGAAGCCTTGGTGTCCAGAGTGCAGATTTTCGCCCCGGCCTGTTGCAGTGAGAATTTGAGCAGCCGCTCGGAGTGCAACTTCCTTCCCGTCGCTTTACTGAAGTCAAAAATGCGCTCGATCCTTTTGCCGTACGCGACGTATGTGTCACGACCACAAATGGCAAAACGATCATTCAACCCGCCCCACCACTGCCAGTCGGGAATGTAGGTAATCAGCCGTCGGGCTTCGGCACGCTTGAATACATACGCGGGAAGCGGTGAGTGAAAGCAAATGTCCGGCCGCACGAAGACGACGAAATCGGGATTGAACGACTCCATCATGGTCGTGACGGTGTGCAGCGAATTGAGTTGATAGATCAGGTTTCTGAGTGAGGCGTAATCATCAGCCCAGGTATCGCCCAGCGCTTTGACTTTTTCAAAGTTCCAGCGCTCCAGTACACCCTCGGTCGAAGTCAGTCGACCGGTCATGGTTTCGAAGGGCTCGTAGTTGTCAGCCTTCAACTCACCTTGTTCGCCCGAGCGCGAGTTCTGCACTTCGTCGATTTTATACAGGTGGTAAAAGCACTTCACATTGCTGTCGGACGGAAGCAGCGCCAGGACGTTTTCTTGAATGGAAGGAAAGCAGATCTGCGAATTTCTCGGGATACCAAAAAAAGCCACCGCAATATTCAACACTCGACAGCACCCCTTGAAAAATAATCGGGCTTATCTTGCGGTGCCCCGTTGGCAACCGGCGACAAGTCAACATTCACTTGTGTCGAAACAACTTCTGCCACCAGCGGCGACGTCGCAGAGGTATCACGATGACGTCTGATTTATGCAACCAGTCCCGCTCATAATCCCAGGCATGTCCGCTCCAGCGTTTACCCGCCTCGTTGGAGAAACCCAGTGTCAGCAGTTGGTAGTCATATCCTGCCTGTCCACGCAGCCAGTCAAACAACACCAGCGCATTGAAACCGGTGGAAGGTCCGACATAGCGTTTACCGTCTGGACGATCGACCGGATAGTTCCACAATGCCGGCAACGGAATACGCTCCCAGTAGAGCGCCACCTCTGGCAAGGGGCACATGGCCCCGGTGCATCCCACCAGCATCGTGAAACACCGCGCGCCACTCTGTCTGGAAAGTCGCTGCACTTCAGGCCCGTAGGGAAGGCCAAAGAAGTAGGCGTCCGGCGAATTGAAACCATGTACGAAAAGATTAACGCTTTGTGGGGAAAGCAGCGTCGCCAGCACACAGTTGTTGAAGCTGACGACGACATCATCGGTGCCGATATTCAGCGCCTGGAAATCGTCCCGGGTAATGGCTGGATTATTGGCAACCAGCAGCACCCGGGGAGCCCTGCGCAGGCACTCCTTCAGCGCCTGCGGCAGCCCGTCAGAAACAGACTGATGACCACCGGGCAGTGTGTCCAGCGCCATTGGCTCATGGGCTTGAGTCGGTTGGTTTTCCATTATTCTGGAACCTGCATACCGTAACGCAGCTTTACCCACAGGCGAGTGAATACTGAAGGCGGCTGCCAGGGACGCATTTCACGCTGAATCTCGGCAGCGAGTGTGCGCCCCACACGAGCAAAGGAATACTGGCTCTCGGCGAACGCCTGGCCGTTACTGGCAATGCGAGCGGTCAGCAACGGATCACTCTGCAACAGCTGGAGTTTTTCCACGGCCTCATCTTCAGAGCGATAGAAAACCGTATTGTGCATATCACGGAAGCCCAGCAATTGGTCTTCTTCACCCTGACTCCAGGCCAGCAATACACAGCCGCACGCCATCGCTTCAAAGTTCTTGATCATGAATTCATTCATGCCGATATCGGCACTCACAAAAATCTTGATGCGATTGAGCATTTCGAGATATTCGGCGCCCGACTTGGTGCGGCCCACCAACATGCCGGTACGCTGGGAAAGGGACTCAAGTAGCGCCCTGCGCTGCGCGTATTCAGTACTTTTCAGACTGCCCAGAAAAGCCACCGGGATGTCCCGGACACTGTTGGTGTTATGCAGCATTTGTTCGTCATATCCCTTCGAGACGAACACTGCATCAATGTTTTCCGCTTGCATCCGACGCGCAACGACAGCCCCGGAAACCAGCGCGCGCGAGCTTGGAAGACGACTGTATAGACGCGAGTAAACCCGCAGGTATTTACTCTCGGGCATGTAATTTTGATAAGCGTCATGCTCGAGAAACACCAGGCCCGGAATACATTTCAGAACCCTTAGTTGAGGGACGAGGCGTTTGACCCTGGAGAAAATCACGACCCTATCAAAGTTCTGGTAATTGACGGAGGCGAGAAATGGACCCAACTTCATTTGCTGCTTTTTGCTCAGGCGATAAACGACACACTCGTCGCAGTTCTGCTGCACGATTTCATACAATCGATCCAGAATCACACGTTGCTCGTCCATCACCAGGAGCATGACTTTCATAGATCATTTACCACGAGACAAAGCAGGCAAGCGCATCGGGTCATACCCGCCAAAATCCTCGGGAACGGTTATATCCTCACGATAAAACCCGCTCATACGCAGTATGAAACGGGAATCACTAATTTCATCAATGGCTGCGGATCTTCTCGACAATCGCTGTTGTCGAGCTGTTTTCCACCAGCCCCAGCACTTTCACGGTACCGCCGTAGGCTGTCACGATATCGGCACCGACCACTTGATCGATCCCGTAATCGCCCCCCTTCACCAGCACATCCGGCTTGACCTCGCGCAGCAGGTTTTCAGGAGTGCCTTCAGGGAAGCTGATCACCCAATCCACAGCACCCAGGCCTGCCAGCACAGCCATGCGACGGTCGACGCTGTTGATCGGACGCCCCGGCCCTTTCAGGCGGCTTACCGATGCATCGTCGTTGACCGCGACGATCAAACGATCCCCCTGGGCCCGTGCCTGCTCAAGGTAGGTCACATGACCAGCATGCAGGATGTCGAAACAACCGTTAGTGAAGACGATCTTCTCTTTGTGTGCACGCGCATCGTCAACCGCCAGCAGCAACTGCTCCAGGCCCAACACACCGCGTTCGGAGCCTTCCTCACGCTGAATGGCACGCCTCAACTCCGGAGCGCTGATGGCCGCCGTACCGAGCTTGCCGACCACGATACCCGCCGCCAGGTTGGCCAACGCCACCGCGTGGGGCAACTCTTCGCCAGCCGCGATCGCAGCCGCCAAGGTGGAAATTACCGTGTCGCCGGCGCCGGTCACGTCGAACACTTCCCGCGCACGGGCGGGCAAGTGCAATGCAGGATGATCCGGGCGCAACAGGGTCATACCGTGTTCGCCACGGGTCACCAGCAACGCGCCGAGGTCAAGATCGTGCATCAACTGCGCGCCCTTGCTCACCAGCTCGTGCTCATCGGCACAACCGCCGACGATCGTTTCGAATTCGCTGAGGTTCGGGGTAATCAGGCTCGCTCCCCGGTAGATCGAGAAATCCTTGCCCTTGGGATCGGCCAGCACCGGAATGCCACGGGCACGGGCGGCCTGGATCAGTACCTGATGATTTTTCAGCGCGCCTTTGCCGTAGTCGGAGAGCACCAGCACCTTGATGCCTTCAAGCAACTCGTCAACTTGCTCACCCAGCGCCAGGGCGTCGGTGGCAAAGGGTTCTTCGAAGTCGATACGCAGCAACTGCTGGTGACGACTCATGACCCGCAACTTGACGATGGTCGGCTGGTGCGCAATGCGCTGAAACAATGCGCGCACACCTGCGCCCTGGAGACTATTGGCCAGGCTGTCGGCAGCTTCGTCGTCGCCGGTCACACCGACCAGCGAGGCCGGCGCACCGAGGGCGGCAATGTTCAGGGCAACGTTAGCGGCACCGCCCGGGCGGTCCTCGATTTGTTCGACCTTGACCACCGGTACCGGCGCCTCAGGGGAAATCCGTGAGGTACCGCCATGCCAGTAGCGGTCGAGCATGACATCGCCGACCACCAATACAGGGGCTTGATCGAATCGCGGCATGGACAACTTCATGGAGCAACCCACATACAAAATGAACAAGGGCGGGATATTAGCACAGGGTTGGCGCAGGGCTTGCGCATGGCATGAACGAGGGTGCCAAAAGCAAAAAAATCGCAGCCTGTGCAAGTTCGAAAACTTCAGACTGCGACTTTTTTCAGTCGTTCATGTGAAATGAACGTCGACAGGGATCAGGCGATATCTTCAGCCGGGGCATCAAGGCCCATGGCGTTCAGGCGGGCGTAATAGCCGTTTTGCGCCAGAAGCTCGGCATGCGTGCCGCGCTCGACGATACGCCCCTGATCCATGACCAGAATCAGGTCGGCCTTCTCGATAGTCGACAGACGGTGAGCAATCACCAGGGTTGTCCGGCCTTTCATCACCTGATCCAGAGCTGCCTGGATGTGCCGCTCCGATTCGGTGTCGAGGGCCGAGGTGGCTTCGTCGAGAATCAGCAAAGGCGCATTCTTCAACAGCGCGCGGGCAATCGCCAGACGCTGACGCTGGCCACCGGACAGCAATACGCCGTTCTCGCCGACCTGAGTGTCCAGGCCCTCGGGCAGTTGTGCGATAAAGTCCATCGCATAAGCGTCTTTCGCCGCTTTTTCGATGTCTTCACGGGGCGCCCCGGCCAGATCGCCGTACGCAATGTTGTTGGCCACGGTATCGCTGAACAACGTCACGTGCTGGGTGACTTGGGCGATGTGCTTGCGCAGGTTCAGCAGTTTGTACTGTTCCACCTCGACGCCATCGATCAGGATCTCGCCCTTGTCGTGGTGATAGAAGCGCGGAATCAGGTTGGCCAGGGTCGACTTGCCACTGCCCGAACGCCCCACCAGCGCCACCATTTGCCCGGGTTCGACCGAGAAACTGATGTCGTCGAGTACCAGGCGCTCGGTGCCAGGGTAGGTGAAACTCAGATGCCGCACATCCAGGCGCCCGGTCACGGCATCGCGCTCGACGGTTCCGGTATCGACTTCCGGCTCAACGTCCAGTTGCTCGAAAATACTTTCGGCACCCGCCACGCCTTTTTGGATGGTCGAGCTGACTTCGGACAATTGACGGATCGGCTTGGGCAACAGGCCTGCCAGAGTGATGTAAGCCACCATGTCACCGGCGGACGCATCGCCACGCAGGAAAAGCACCAGGAACATCAGCACGGCCATGGCGCTGTAGATCACCAACTGCAGCAACGGTGTATAGATAGCGCCGGTACGGGTCATGCGCAATTGCTTGTCGGTGTTGCCCTGGCTGGCATTGAAGAAGCGCTTCTCTTCGTAGACTTCGCCACCGAAGCTGCGCACCACGCGATAGCCCTGGATGGTTTCCGACGCCACATGCGTCACGTCGCCCATGGCCGCCTGGATTTTCTTGCTCTGCTTGCGGAATTTCTTGCTCGCGGTACGGACCATCAAGGCGATCAGCGGCAGGATCGCGACCATGACCAGGGTCAGGCGCCAGTTCATGAACAGCAGCGAGGCGAACAGGAAGATGACTGTCATGCCTTCACGGATTACGACCTTGATCGCATCTGTGGCCGCCCCCGTGACCATGGTCACGTTAAAGGTGATACGGGAAATCAGGTGACCGGAGTTATGCTTGTCGAAATAGCGGTTGGGCAGAACCAGCAGGTTATTGAACAGCTGTACTCGCAGGTCGTGGACCAGCCCGAGAGAAACCTTGGCCAGGAAGTAGTTGCCCAGATAAGATCCCAACCCCTGCCAGGCAGCGATCAGGATGATCAGCAACGGCACGGCTTGCAGCAGTTGCAGGTCACGCAGATAGGGGACGCTGGGAAACAGCACCGCCTCGGGATTGGACAGGCCATCGACGAAGTACTTGAGGATGTAGCCGAGCATTGGCTGCGTCGAAGCGAAAATCAGAAAACCGACGATGCTGATCAGGAACAGGCTGATGTACGGCCGGACATAACCGAGCAGGCGGAAGTAGATTTTCAAGCTCGAGGGGCTTGCGGAGAGACTGGAGTCGGTCATATCACGCGAATGTCGATAAATAAGGACGCTGACTTTAGCACAGCTTCCTCAGGGTTCTGGCAATCGCATAAAGGCTGTTATTGTTAGACGACGCAAACGGTATCATATAGCCATCACCGGAATGGCCGATCAACTTCAGGATTGAATTTCTCAGCATGCAACTCAGCGGTTTCAACAGTACGTCCAATCGAGTCTTCGATTTCATTTGCCTGTGGATGCTTCCACTCGGCTATCTTTTGCTTCTGTGCTCGCTGTTCTTCCTGCCGGACCGTAGCCTGCTTCACAAGCTCTACTACGGTTTGTTCAGCATTCCAGCGCTGATAGCGCTTTGCTTGCGTCCGCGCGAACTCAAAGAGTTGCTGCGCGAGCCGATCTTCATTGCGGTGCTGCTGTTTGCCGGGTGGGCGCTCTTGAGTCTGAGCTGGAGCCCGGGCGATGAAGGACTTTCCGGCAAGTTCAAGCCACCGCTCCACACGCTGATGCTGTTTGTCGGGTGCTACCTGTTGGTGCGCTACCGCAGTGAAGTCGTCCAGCCCCTGCTGTTCAGCGCCGCGATAGTCGGGCTGATCGCGTCGATCTACAACCTGTACACGTTTGCCCACGTCTATGAGCCGGGCCGGCGCCTGATTGGTGGCGGCGCGTTCGACAATCCCTTGTTGAGCTCGCACTTGTTCGGTTTCTTCTGCGCCTATTGGCTGAGCCTGAGCATGACCTGCAAGCGCCCGCAGATACTCTGGTTGAGCATTCCGGCAATGGCGATCATGTTCATTGCCGTGATCGCCACCGGCTCCCGGACACCGCTGGTTGCCCTGACGCTGGCAGCGCTGTGGCTGGGCTTCATCTGCTGGAACCGTCGGTCCATCGTTTTGCTGGGCATCATGCTCGTCGGCGGAGCGTCTGTGATTGCGCTTTTCTCGAACATGATTTTCGGACGAGGCGATTCCTATCGTTTCGAAATCTGGAAGATGGTCCTGCAAAAAATCGCCGAGCACCCCTGGATCGGCCATGGCTATGACGCCAGCCTGAACGTCGATCCTGGCGTGGGCTACACGCTGGCAGAACCCCACAGTTTCGCCCTGGGCGTTCTCTACTATGTCGGTATTTTCGGTTTTATCCCGTGGCTGTTCTTCCAGGCCTGGAGCCTGCTGAGCAGCTGGCGCCATCGAGTGCAACCGCTGTTCATCATCGCCTCGACCTGGCTGGTGTTCGGTATCGGTGCGGGCCTGACCGAAGGCGGCGGGATCATTTCACGCCCCAAGGAACACTGGTTCCTGCTTTGGATTCCCCTGGCACTGATCGCCGCGTTGAGTATCAACCAGCGCGCTGGCCGCCTGCTGGCCATGCCGATCAAGCAACTGGCGCAAGCAGCCCTGGAAAAACTGACGGCCAACGCCCAGGTGATCGAGGAAGATGGTCTGGGCCCCAAGGTCCTGCGCCTGGTCGATGGCAGTTTCCTCAAGCTGTTCCGTCGTCGCCGCTGGTACACCTCGGGCAGCTTCGATCCGTATTCCGAACGCTTTGCCATCAACAGCGAGCGGCTGCGCCGAATGGGCATCCCGACGCCGCAGATCCTGGCTCTGTACCGCCTCAAGGACGGCAGCAGCGCCGTGCACTACACGCCTCTGCCGGGCAATACCCTGCGCCAGGTCCTGCAAGCGATCACGGCTCCGGACGTGCGACAGGCGCTGGTCGAGCGATTCGGCAAATTCATGGCGCAACTGCACGAGCAGGGGGTGTATTTCCGGTCTCTGCATCTGGGTAACGTGCTGGTGCTGGAGGACGGCGAGTTCGGCCTTATCGACGTAGCGGACCTGCGCCTTTACCCTTCGTCACTGAGCCTGTCCCTGCGTCAGCGCAACCTGCGCCATATGCAGCGCTACACCGTCGATCATCGCTGGTTGTTCGAAGATCATTTTCAGGCGCTGCTTCAAGGTTACGCCGTGACGGCATCGAAATCCGCGGTGGATAACCTGCACAGGCAAGTACTGGCAGCCAATCAGCCCGAGCGGGCTCATGTATGACCGAAACCCTCGCCCGCTCGGCTCGTCAAACTTGAACGATCAGACGGGCGTACGCTGACGCACGTAGGCAAGGAAGCCTTCGATGTCATCGCTGCAGAGTTTGTCACCCAGACTGTGCAACTCGGCTTGCGGCCAGTTCCACCAGGCACTCTGAAGCAGCAGCAGACGCTGCTCCTCAGGGAAGCGCCAACGCAGGAAACGCGCCGGATTGCCACCGACGACCGCGTAGGGCTCGACATCGCGAGTCACCAACGCACCCGCGGCAACGATTGCACCATCCCCCACCGTCACACCTGAAAGTATCGTGCTGTTGGAGCACAGCCACACATCGTTGCCGATGTTCACATCGCCGTGGGTGCCGCTGTAACCGCTGATATGGGCGGCCTGTGCAACCATTACCGGAAACGGGAACGTGGTGACCCAATCGGCACGATGGTGGCCACCGAGAAAAATCTGCACGCCTTCAGCAATCGAGCAATACGCACCAATGCTCAGCGTCGAGCCTTCCTTCCAGTCATGGACCTGTGGCAAGCCATAGCTGCCACGGCCAAAGGCGTAGTCCGGATATTGCGCCTTGAAACGCGCCATGCCCCGCTCAAACTTCGGTAGCTTTCTGATCGCTCGTTTTGCGCGTTTTTCCCGATAGCGTTGAATCCAGCCCATGGCTCAATCTTTCTCCAACGGCAAGAACAAGCGTCCCAGGCCACGCCAGGTCTTCTTGTTCCACGCCTTGAACGGTATCTGCGCCAGCAGCTCCCGCGCCAGCTTGCGGTCTCGATTGGCGGTCTTCAGGAACATCGAACTGAGGAACTTGTAGCGCACGTGCTCGTACAGCGGATGATCGCTGAACAGCGCATAGGTACGCAGAATGTTGTCGATCATGAAGCGGTGATTCTTGTAGGAGTTGGTGGCGTGTTTGCGATAGCGCGCCATCAGCACGTTCAAGCCATCGATGAAGTAACCGGCATGGGTCACCTTCAGCTCGATCAGCAAATCTTCCAGGCGAATGTTCGGATCGAATCCGCCGACCTTATCCAGCGCTTCGCGACGGATCATCAGGGTCGGTGCCGGCGGATAGGGTTTGCGCTCCAGGAACATGTCATCGAAATCCAGACGGCGGAACGGCACATCGCGGCGCTGACGCGACTCCGGGTACGGCTTGCCGTCGGCGTCGATCAGTTCGATGTTGCCAGCGCAGATGCCGACCTCGGGCTTGCCATCCAGGTAAGCCACCTGCGTGGCGATGCGCTCGGGCAGCATGATGTCATCGGAACCGAAGGGCACGATCAGGCTACCCTTTGCGCGCGCAATGGCACCGTTGAGGGTATTGGTCAGCCCCTGATTCTGCTGAACACGGAAATCAAAGCCGTGTTGCGCCTGCAAGGCGTTGATCCGCTCGACGCTGTCATCGCTGGAGCCATCATCGACCACCAGCAACTCGATGTTCGAATAGGTCTGGTTGAGGACGCTGAGAATGCTCTCCTCAATATAGCGACCGTGGTTATACGACGCGATGATGACCGTGACGATGGGTTGTGCGTCGCTCATGAATGTTCCTTGCGGGCCTTGCTCAAGCCGGAGTCGATCAGGTTCAGGTACTCCTGGCGGAACACCTCGATATCGTGTTGTTCCTGGAGATAACGGTAGGCTTGTTCGCCCTTGGCCTTGAGCGCGTCATCCGGTAGCTCGAGGTAGGTATCCAGCGCTGCGACCAGGCTCGACACATCCTTCGGCGTAATCGCCAGACCACCTGCGCCCTCGATCAGCGGCAGCATCGCCGGCACATTGGAGGCGATCACCGGAAGATGACCGCTCATGCCTTCGAGCAATGCCAGCCCGAGACCTTCGGCCAGCGATGGCATGGTCCAGATGTCAAAGGCGCGAACGTACTGCAAGGCGTTTTCCTTGAAGCCCAGCAGGTGTGCACGCCCGCTCAGGCCCAGACGTTCGATCTCGGCGGCCAGGCGCGACTCTTCGCGGCCGGCACCGATGATCGCCAACTGGGTGTTCGGGTACTTGTCCTTGAGAGCTGCGAACGCCTGCAACAGATAGGTGTGCCCCTTGACCGGCACCAACCGGCCCAACGCGCCGATCAGTCGCACCGACGGATCGATGCCAAGCAGTTCACGGGCGCGTTCGCGGCTGTGTTGCAAGCCTTCGGCCTGTTCGATATCGATCGCATTGGTAATGGCGTAAGTGTTTTGATCGGTGAAACCGCAGTCACAGTCCAGCAGGTACTGTTTGACCGCCGGCGACACCCCGACAAAACGCCAGTGACGATCGATCAGGCGCTGGGTCTGGCGACGTCGGTAGAACCGGTCGTACTCACCAAAGCCGTGGGAGATACCGATGCACAGCGGCACTTTCAACCAGCGGTTGAGCGTCAGCATCATGTTGACCGGCTTGAAGCGGTTGCAGATCACCACATCGAATTTTTCTTTGCGGCAAAACTGATACAACCGCCACATGGCACGCAGGCGCATGCCCTTGAGCGACTTGTCGGAAAACTCGAAATAAACGGAACGCGCGGCACGGCTCACGGCCTCGCCCGGCCCTGGCTTGCCGCGCAGAAACGCAGCGGTCACCTCATAGCGATCATCCGGCAAAGCCTTGACGATCTGCTCTGCCAGGTCGGCAAAGTCATGGGCTTTGACATTGTAGTCAGGCTGCAACTGCAGAACCTTTGACCGTTGACTCATAACTCTCCCCGGTGAAAACCAGTCGCGTCGATGACCCAGGCGGGTTCAGCGGCGAGGCGCTTGATCTCCGCCGGATCGGGTTGAGGCAACCGTGGCCACTCGTTGCGCTTCCAGCAAACGAAATGGAAATACGGAAACCGGCGATCGCCATCGCGATCATTGGTCAGCTGGCCGTCGCGCCAAAACCATTGGTGCGGGAAATTATCGGTCCCGTCATGCCACTTGATGCAGCCACCCGGCGTACTGAAGGCCTCGGTGAATTCACTGCGGCGGCGCCACGGGTTGAACTTGCCCACCAGCTTGAACAAGGGATCGGGGAAATTCTTGCGCCAGAGAAAGATTCGACTGAATGCGCCCTCATCCAGCGCGTGATGCTTCTGATCCGTGAACCGCGCTTCCCAGTCCTTGATCTGCCTGAACAACTCACGCTTGCGGGCGGTGTTTCTGATCAGGCAAAGATGCCCGGCCACTCGCCGCTCGTGGGTGGAGTACAGGTCGTATGAGGCGAGCCGATCCGCAGTGAAGTAACTGCGCAGGTCGCCATACACCAGGTCGATATCGCCGAATGCCCAGAAATCATAGCCCTCCAGGCGATCGGCATGAATAAGTCCGAACGCGGGCCTGATGTCGCACAGTTTGTAAGCCTGGGTCGGTGCAAAGTCGATACCCAGCCGCTGGGACACCAGCCTACAGTAATCGCTGAACAGCATGCTTTCGATGGTCACGTTGGGCGGCAGATTCTCGGGAACCCCGCAGTCCGTGAAGAACAACCAGTCGATGTCGGGATTGCGACGGCAGCTCTCCAGAAAAAACGGCATCCAGAAAGGCCAGCTGCCGAAATAAGGCATCAGAAACAAAATACGCGGGCATGGATTAATCACGGATTACTCGCTGTCAATGCTGGGAGCGCTGCCATGCTAGGCAGGGTTGTACTTCAGTTCTGCTTCGCAGGTGTTTCGCCATGCTTCAGAAGCCAGAACAGTTCCTGGCGTCTGACCGCCTTGCGAAAGAATTCATTCTCGCCATAGAGGGGCGGCACTCTACTGGCCAAGAGCCACTGTATCAACCGACGCAGTCGCCGTTTGAATGGCATGCGGGGCTGCAGGTCATGCATCATCCCCAGCGCCATGGCTTTATCACGCTGAAGTTCCGGGGAAACCGGAAGGCAGCAAGGCTGCATCGGCACCGACGCATCGAAGGCGGGCGGCAGCGCGATGCCATGGCCGGCATCCCCCATGGGCCAGCGATCGTTGTCATGCAAATGATTGGCATAACCAAGCAACGTGGTCGGCTGCCACTCCAGGCCCCGCAGTGCTTCAAGGACCGCTTGTTGGGCGCATAGGTGATCCGGGTGCGGATCGAGCGTTGGGTGCGGCAACACAATGACTTCAGGGCGGGCCCGCAGCAGCAGTTCGCGCAGGTCGGCCAACAGGTTGTTCCAGGTCGGTGCACCATCGGCGTCACCCGGCAGTGCAAAGGGGTTCAACTGGCGGAACAAACGGGTGTCGTCCATCTCCGCTTCCCGCGAACCCACTGGCCGGGACGGTGTTGCCTGCATCGCCGCGAGCTGCAGGCAGAAATAGCCCAGCTGCACGCAATGGGCTTCGGGCACCCCGGCCCAGCGCGGCACGGCGATGCTGTCCCAGGCCCGCAGCCGCCCCTTCAGGCGCGCTGCTTCGACCTTGTTCAAGCCGATCTGCTGATAATGTTCTGCTTCGATTTCGCCCGCAGTGAGGGTGACGATCCAGGCTTCGTCGGCCTGACTGTACAGACTGTATGCCGCCAGTTCGGCGTCGTCGGCATGAGGGGCGATGACCATCACCCGCTGACGGCGGTAATCCGGTTGTTCGAACGCCCAGAGCACGGGTTCGCCCAGCACTCGGCAAAAACGTCCGCGCAGACGCAACTCGCCTCGCGACAGCACTTGCGCCTGACCACTGAGGTTGAGGTAGCGCAGCCCGTTGACGCCACGCTCGAAGGTTTGCCGATCGGGATTATCACCACCGGACAACTCGACAGCCGGGTCGATAAAGCGTCCCAGCCAGGTGCTTTTGACCCGCAGGGCCAGTATCAGCGTAGCGTCATCCACCAGCATGACGCCGTCATCCAGGCGTAAACGCTCACCGTCCAGGTGAATCTTGGGTTGCGGGGTATAAGGCGGGAAGCTGTACGCGTAATCGTCCTTGGGCGAATAAAACAAATGGTCGGCGAACCAGGCTTCATGAGCGATCCAGCCCAGCACCGCCAGCACCAGCGGCAGCCACCAGGCCACCAGTACGCCGATGACAATCAACAGCACCAAGGCAATCAGCAGGCCGATGCGTTTGTTGCGCCGGTGGCGCTTGAGCAGTTGCTGTTTACGACTCATGGGTTCGCTCATACGGTGAAGACCGGCACAGGATTACACCAGCGGTCCTTGTATTCACGGTCGGCGCGACCGAAGGAAAAGCGCAGCGGCTTGTCCAGCGCACGTGCATGCTCCCAGGCGCTTTGAGTATTGAGAAAGCTCAAGACGCTTCCGGGGCTGAATTCACGGGTTTCGGGATCGACGCCACCGTTGATGTACTCGACGCTGATCCATTGCGGCGCTTCGACGCGGTACACCAGTTGAATCGCAATCGGCGCATCGTTCAGGAAAATCACCGAGCCGATCAGCAAGTCACGCAACAACTCGATCACCTCGGCCATGCGCTCGGCACCGGTCGCGGGGAAACCCCAGCGACGCTGGAACAAGTCGCAGTAGATCGCCGCCAGCTCGCCGCTGGAAAACTCGCTGACCGGACGCACCACGCCGCCCGCCTCTTCCAGCAAACGCAATTCGCGACGCTGGTTATAGCGAAACTTCTTCGACAGTTCTTCGGGCGTGCGCGCCATGGCCAGTTGTTCTGCCTGCAGCCTGATGCCGCTGAAGCGGCCTTCATTCAGCGCGGACAAGTAACGTGCACGATGGCGCAGGGGGGCTTGCGTATCAGCGGCGGCAGGCAGGATGAACTCAGCATTGCCGAGGTCGAACAGGCCCTTTTTACCGTTACGCTTGAGCACGTCCTTGGACAAGGCAAGGTCGCGCCCCCAGGTCGCAATCGCAGCCTGGACTTCGCCATTCGGCGCCCAGGCCAGGTAACGCACCGGAATATCGGCCAACTGCGCCAGGCGCTCGACCACCATTGGATGAGTGGCAACGCTGCCACCATAACGGTGCCAGGCCTCGGTGTACGTCGAGGCGTCGATCACCGACCAGCCACGCTCGCGCCATCCTTGAAATCGGTTGAGCATCAACCCCTCGCCGCCAGTTCGGTGACGGTGGACAAATGCCAGAAAGCATCGCGCACCGCGCGGTCGGAGAAGCGCTCACGCAAGCGGTCGAGCATCAGTTCGGCGCACTGACGGCGTTGCTGATCATCCATCGCGGCCAGATGTTGCAACCCTTGAGCCAAGCGCTCGGCGTCCCCCAGCGGGAACAGAATGCCCACGCCCTCGACCACTTCCTTCGCACCGCCGCATGCCGTTGCGAGCAATGGCACGCCGGCGGCCATGGCCTCCAGCAGCACCATGCCGAACGGTTCGTGATCGGAGCTCAAGGCAAACACATCGAAGGCACGGAAATAACGACGGGCTTCGGGTACCTGGCCGAGGAACAGCACGCGGTCGCCGATTCCCAGCTCACGGGCCATGGCCTTGAGATCGTGCTCCAGCCGACCAATACCGAGGATCACCAACTGGCTGTTCTCCGGCAAACCCGGTAACGCCGCGGCAAATCCGTGCAGCAATGTAGTCTGGTCCTTGTCCGGATGCAGCCTGCCGACGTTGCCGATGATCCACGCATCCATGGACAAACCCAGGGTTTCCCGAGCTTCGCGAACCGACACGTGACTGTCTTGCAAGGCCTGCACATTGATGCGGTTATAGAGCGTCTGAATCCGGTCAGCCGGCCATTTCGGCAGGCAGCTGCGCATATCGTCGCGCACGGCATCGGAGACCCCGAGCAGACTCAAACGCTTGCGGAAAAAGTTCGCAAAGAGTTTGCGAGTACCGCGTTTGTAGTCGTCAAACGCGTGATGCACACCGATCACCGGTAACGACGTGCCAAGCAAGGCGATGTAGATCGGCTTGAAACGGTGAGCGATGCAAAAACTGAAATTGCGCGAAGCGGCGATCTTGCGCAGATCGCCGATGGCACCCAGCTTCAGGCCACGAATAGCCTTGGAGCTGTATTCCATGAACAGCACTTCATCGGAGGCACAGGCCTCGGCGACTCGGGCATCGGCAACCCCGGTCAGAAACACCGTGGTCACTCGATAACCGGTCCCCGCGAACAGACTGGCGTACTGCCGGGCGCAGTCCAGAAACGGACCGTCATAGCCGTGACAGAACTGCAGCACATGGCGTTCAGCCGAGCGTGTCATATGCGTCCGCGCCCTCTTTGACCACCAGGATATCTTCCATGATCAGATACTGTAGGTCGGAACCGAAGAACATGTTCAGGGCATCCGTCGGCGAGCAGATCATCGGTTCGCCGCGACGGTTGAGCGAGGTGTTCAGCGATACACCGTTGCCTGTCAGTACTTCCAGCGCCTTCATCATGTCGTAGTAGCGCGGGTTGTATTCGCGCTTGAGCACCTGGGCTCGGGACGTACCGTCTTCATGAACGACTTCCGGCACGCGGGTCTTCCACTCTTCTGCCACTTCGAAAGTGAAGGTCATGAACGGCGCAGGGTGATCGATCTTGATCATCTGCGGTGCGACGGTGTCGAGCATCGACGGGCAGAAAGGCCTCCAGCGCTCGCGGAACTTGATCTGGTGATTGATGCGGTCAGCCACGCCGGTCGCGCTCGGGCAACCGATGATCGAACGACCGCCCAAGGCACGAGGACCGAACTCCATGCGGCCCTGGAACCAGGCCACCGGGTTGCCGTCGACCATTATTTTAGCGATGTTTTCCGGCATGTTCTCGAGCTTGCGCCACACCGGTTTGCTCGGGTGACGGGCGCACGCGGCGAGCACGTCTTCGTTGCTGTACGACGGGCCGAGGTAGACGTGTTCCATCTTCTCGACCGGCACGCCACGGGCGTGAGACACATACGCCGCCGCGCCGACCGCGGTGCCGGCATCGCCGGACGCAGGTTGCACGAACAGTTCCTTGACGTCGTCGCGGGCGATGATTTTCTGGTTCAGCTTGACGTTCAACGCGCAGCCGCCGGCGAAGGCCAGCTTGCCGGTTTCCTTGAGCACGTCGCCCAGGTAATGGTCGATCATCTGAAGCGCCAACTTCTCGAACAGCGCTTGCATGCTCGCGGCGTAATGGATGTAAGGCTCGTCGGCGATGTCACCTTCGCGCTTCGGACCCAGCCACTCGATCAGCTTCGGCGAGAAGTAGAAACCTTTGCCCTTCTCTTTATAGCGACGCAGGCCGATGACGTTGGCGTAGTCGGTGTTGATCACCAACTCGCCGTTCTCGAACGAGGCCAGACGGGAGAAATCGTACTTGCTGGCATCGCCATACGGCGCCATGCCCATGACCTTGAACTCGCCGTCGAGCATCTCGAAACCGAGGAACTCGGTGATCGCGCCGTACAGGCCGCCGAGGGAGTCAGGATCGAAGAATTCCTTGATCTTGTGGATCTTGCCGTTTTCGCCGTAGCCGAAGAACGTCGTGGCGTACTCACCCTTGCCGTCGATCCCGAGGATCGCGGTTTTCTCTTTGAAACCGGAGCAGTGGTAAGCGCTGGAGGCGTGAGCCAAATGGTGCTCGACTGGCTCGATCTTGATCTTTTTCGGATCGAAGCCCAGTTGCTCGAGGCACCAGACGATCTTGTTGCGGTAGCGCTTGTAGCGGCGGTTGCCCATCAGGATCGCGTCAAGTGCGCGGTCCGGGGCGTACCAGTAACGCTTGGCGTAGTGCCAGCGCGCCTTGCCGAACAGGCTGATCGGCGCGAACGGAATGGCGACCACGTCAACGTCGGACGGCTTGATGCCCGCCTGCTCGAGGCAGAACTTCGCCGATTCGTAAGGCATGCGGTTCTTTGCATGTTTGTCGCGCACGAAGCGCTCTTCTTCAGCCGCCGCGACCAGCTTGCCGTCGATGTACAAGGCTGCGGAAGGATCATGGCTAAGGGCGCCGGACAGGCCAAGAATCGTCAATGCCACAGGGGTCTAGCCTCTTTAGTCTGCATGCAGGCGCAAGGCGCCTCAAAATGAATGTGCCCTCGCAAGTGGGCGAGAGACAGCTAAAGGGCGGGATTATAGCTTAAAAGCAGCTGCAAACCTCTAGCGGATACAGCCGGCTCGCGCGTTGACAGTAGAAGATCTCTCGACATAGACTCCTGCGCAAATGGACTGGGGGATCCCGGTCGGCGTTGCAGCCTCGGTGAGTTTCACCGGGGCTTTTCGCTTTCTGAAGGCGGGAAAATTTTTAAACCCCAGTTTTCGAATCCCTCCCCCACATGGCAGCGACCACCACTGCAATAGAATTTACGCTTGAGTACATCAAAGGCACGATTCTCTTGCCCGGCCCTCAAAACGCTCATACCAATGGGTCTTGCAACAAGATCCGCTAGCTGTAACCCCGTGGAATTCACTTGTTTGGTAGCAAAGACGATGTCGAACGGCAGCTGAATGCCCAGTTTGTTCGCGCCATCGCACATGCGACGAAACTCCAATTCAAGCTCGTTATCCTCCCGTTTCCCTCGACGCTCGAAAATCACATGAGTCAACGCACTTTGCTGATTCTTTTCCTGTAAAAATTCATAAAGCGTTTCCAGACAGAAGCCCAGGGCAACATGACAAGGATTGTGAACAGGACCTTGTTTTTCGCGAAGAGAGGCTTTGTCGATCACACAACTGATCAGCACGAAATTGCTCGCTTCAATGATGCCCGTCAACTCATCGAGAAAGGCATTCTTGTGCTGCCGGGAGGTGAACAGGCTTGATAACGCTCCTTTCTCTTTTCGAATCTCCAGCTCATGCAGACCGATCAGATCGTGTCCCATATGGTTGAATTTAAATTTCTGAAGGGCAGGAATAACCTTCTCGCAGTAGTGTCTTTTCTGAAAAACACAAAACGCGAGCACAAACACTGGATAGTTTGGATCTAGTGTTTGCATCCCATGATCGCCGCTCTGGTCAACGTAAATGACGAAGTCACTGAACTTCCCGGTCGGAGGTAACCGTTTTTTCGCACCAATGCCGGCCTCGGATTCACTTTCGTTTTCAAAAAGAAAGAACTGTTGAGACGGCAAATTGCTACCCGCGGCCTACTCGCCAGTAAATAGCGAGATTGCCGTCGCTGGCCTGACGGTAAATCGTGTACGGCAAGGACATCGTGTCGGCAATACCCGACAGCGCCAGATCCAGCAGGACCAGCGGTACGAGAAAGCCCGTAGGATCCGGCGGGGCATTCAATACACAGAAATCGTAGGCCAGGCCACTGTAGATGCGTGGAATGGATTGGCAGTAGGTTTTCTGCTTTCGCAGGCTGCGCGCCGCGTCTTCGTCATTTTGCAGGACCGTATGAACGGTTCCGCAGCCGGAGAGTGCCAATGAGCACACGCCCAGCATGACTGCTGCTTTTATAGTCAAAATCTGCCCTCCGAGGTCGTCAGGCAAACTAGCATCGTGACTACTCAGGGCACAGTTCATGGGGTCTGGAGATCATGTAGGACATTTCATAAGAACTTGTCCCTTAATCTCGGGAGGCTGTTTTGGCCTCTTCGCGAGCAAGCCCGCTCCCACAGTTTCCGGGCTTTGCGCATCATCTGCGTACACCCCGGATCAGTGTGGGAGCGGGCTTGCTCGCGATAGGGTCGAAGACCCGATTCAGGCAGCGCCAGAGATATCTTTGGGCAAACGCTGATCAATAACCTGATACAAAGCACTGCTCTCAGGCCAGTTACGCATGAACCGCGCCCGATCCCGCGCATACGCCGGGGCAAAGCTGCCGAGCGAGCGGTGCTGGCACATCGCATCCAGATCGATCAGCGCCCAGCGATCCTCTTGCCAGAACAGGTTGTGGCCCTTGAAATCGCCGTGACTGATCCGCTCGCGAATCAGCTCCGCAAACAGATGATCCAGCGCCACCAGCTCGGCTTCGGGCGCTTCACCGTTGTCAACGTACGGCGCGAACCGTTCGATGATGTCCGGCCCCGGCAAATGCTCGGTCACCAGATAAGCCCTGCTGCGCAACCAGAGGAAACGTTTTTCCAGTACTGCCAACGGTTTCGGCGTGGCGATACCCAGGAACGCCAATCGATTGCCTTCGCGCCAGGAATGCCAGGCACGGCTCGGGCGCCAGAAGCGTTTGAGCCAGTGGGCGAACCCTTTGATGTTGTAGCGCTTGATCACCAGCGTACGACCCGCCACCTCGACTTTGCCGACACTCGCCGCGCCGCCGGTCTTGTACAGATGGCCCTGATCGAGCAAGGCATCGGCCTGCTCCAGCACCGGCAGCATCGCCGCTTCTTCCTCGCGGCGAATCGCCCGCAAACCGAACGCCCCGCGCTGCACGCTGAACAGTGTGCATTCACGACCGACCTTGATCAGGAAGTCCTTGAGGCGCCAACTGCGCACCTTGTCGATCTGCTTCTGCAATGCTTCCATCGGCAAGGCATGTTCGCCATTGCTCAGAAGGTAATACACCAGCAACTCTTCGATGAAGGGCTCCAGTGACTTGGGCAACTGGGCGAAAAACACCCCGAGGTTTTCCAGGACTTTCTGTCGCGACAGCGGTTGGCCAGGGGTTTCAGAGCAGATTCCAGCGCCGTCGATCAAATACAGTCGACCGCCCTGGCGCAGCAGGTTGTCCAGGTGCAGGTCTTCCTGCCACAGCCCTTTGCGGTGCATCTGGCCGATCGCGCCCAGCGCCTCGGCCAACACAGCCCCTTGCCCATCCGCGAGCACCGGCAAATGCTCGACCTGTTTCCAGGTATCCCCCAGGCTTTCGGCACCCTCAAGGAAATCGAACAGCAGCCAGCCACCCTCGCCGTCCTTCAGGCCATCAGCCAACAGCTGCGGTGTGGTCAGCCCCTGGGCGGCGAGCAAACGCACGCCGTCCAGTTCACGCTGAAAATGCCGCGCCGCTTTGCTGCCGACCAACAACTTGGCCAACACCGGCCGGCCACGCCAGACACCGGCGCCGACATAGCGCTGTCCTGGCAACACTCGCAACAGGCTCAACAATTGCAACTCGGCTGGCCCGGCGGCATCGGCCAGCGAGATGCTCAGTGGCAGGCGCGGTTGGCGACCCGCCTCTTTCAGTTCGGACAAACGCATCAGGTCGACCTCTTGTAGCTGCGCCGCGCGGTCAATCGCGTCAGCCAGCTGTCGATCAGCGAACTGTCCTGCGGTTGATCCAGGTAGGTGGCCAACAACTCGCGCAATTGCGCGTCGTTCCACTGGGGCGAACGCCGCGTCAACGGCTCCAGATCCTTGATTCGATCACGCTGACCGAACAGCAGGGGCCGGGTCTTTTCCAGGTCGATCAGCTGGGCCATGTAACCGTCGCCGGTGGCCTGGAGAAAAATGTGCTTGGGGTAGAAGCAGCCGTGAACCTGACGCGCGCCGTGCAGGCGCCGAGCCAGTTGCCCGCACGCCTGCAAAATCGCCGAGTGCTGCGCCGGGCTCAGATCCGACCAGCGCTGCAACAGCGAATCCAGGTCATCCCAGCCGTCCAGCGCGCGGGTCAGCAAAACCGCCCGGACTTCGCCGTCGACCTTGCGCTCACCGAAGAACGCCGCTTTCAACGCCGGAATGCCGAGCTTTTCATAACGGCTAATGTTGCGAAACTCGCGGGCAAAACTCGGCTCGCCAAAGGGCGCGTGCAGGGTGCGCATCTGGTAGTTGCTTTGGCGCTTGAGGTAGAAGCCGTGACCTTCAAGATCCAGCCGAAACACGCTGCTCCAGCCACCGCGCGCGGTGTTGGGCTCATCCACAGCCTCAAGCTGCCGGGCCCACAGTGCATCGAAGGTGCCGAGGCCGTGACGCTCTAAAAGCGCACGGTCTTCAGCGGCCAGAAAATCAGTCATTCGCGCCCCTCGAAAAATCTCACCACGTGCCGGATCCGTTTTTTATCGGTCGCATTGAGCCGTGTCCGTTGGCGGTATTGCAGGTAAAAGCGCAGGCGCTGGGTGGCCGACAGGTGATACTTGGCGACCTTGTCCAGACATGCCAGATCCTTGGTGATGCGGTACTTGAGCCAGAAGCCGCTCCAGAAATCACCGTTGGGGCAGTCGATCAGGAACAGTCGCGCCTGATCGTCGACCAGCAGGTTGCGCCACTTCAAATCATTATGGGTGAAGCGATTGTCGTGCATGGTCCGGGTGTAACCGGCCAGCTGTCGACTGATGTGATCGACCCAGGCGCGGTCCTTCAATTTCGGGTCGCGCCGCTCGGCCAGGGCATTGAGGTCTTCGGTATTGGGCAGTTCACGGGTGATCATCGCCCCGCGAGCGTAGGCTGCACCGCGCCGCTCAAGACCCCAGGCCACCACTTGCGCCGTGGGAATGCCCCACTTGGCAAAGCGCTTGAGGTTCTGCCATTCCATCTTCACCCGCGGCTTGCCCAGGTAGCGGCGCAAGCCCTTGCCAGCACCCACGTAGCGCTTGACGTAGTAGTTGACGCCATTGCGCTGGACGCGGACGACCTCGGACAACGGGTCGCGGGTCAACTGCTCGCCCTCGAGGGAAAACACTGCTTCAAGGCTGCCGAAATCGTCGGCCAGGTCGCTGTAAGCAGGTTCCAGTTTCCAGCCCGACATCAGAGCGCATCCCCGTATCGCTGTTTACGGTCGTAGAGTTTGTTGGCCTTGCCCTCGAGCCAGGCGAGCAACCCGGCTTCTTCGCCGAGGATCTGGCGCAGGGGTTGCTGGAAATAACCCTTGAGGAAACGCAGCTTGTCGCGTCGGGTCAGGCCGATGTCCAGCGCCGAAAAGTACAGCGCCGCCAGATCCTTGTTGCGCCAGCGACGGGTGATCACCGGGCGGGTCTGGGCGCGGTGCAGGTCGATCACCGAGAGCTTGAAGTCATCAGCCGTCACCGGCTTGTCGGTGTGCAGCAGGAAGTGGCAGATGTAGCAGTCGCGGTGGTTGACCCCGGCGCGGTGCATCATGCCGGTCATGCGCGCGACTTCGGCGATCAGCGCGCGCTTGAGTTTTGGCTCGGGCGGGCTCTTGACCCAGTCGATGCTGAAGTCTTCGAGGCTGACGGTCGGCGCCAGTTCTTCGGTGACGATGAACGAATGCTGGTCCGCCGGGTTGCTGCCCTTCTCGCCGTAGGCCACCGCCGTCATGGTCGGCACGCCGACTTCCTGCAGGCGTTGAATGGCTTTCCATTCCTGACCCGCGCCAAGCACCGGCAGCTTGGCGGTCAGCAGGTTCTTGAAGATCTCGCCCCAGCCAATGCCACGGTGGATCTTCACGAAAAACCCGTTGCCGTTCACCTCGGTGCGCAACGTGCGACGAGCTTCCAGCTCGCGGTACACCTCGCCTTGAAGCCCTTCGACCTCGGCGAATGGATCGCGTCCGGCCCAAAGGCTCTTGAACGGTTCAGCCAGCATCAACTTCATTAAGCGTGCTCCGCCAGAATCACATCGGCCGCGTGTTGCGGCATGCTGTAGAGGTCGGCCGTCTCGGCGAAGGCCAGACCGTTGCGGCTCCAGGCCGCCCGTGCTTGAGCGTCGTTCAACATACCGGTCAGGTATTGCGTCAGTTGCGCCTGATCGAAGGGTTCATCCAGCACCAGGCCAGCGTCGGCCTCAGCGATGTAATGGGCATAACCGCAGACCGCGCTCACCAGCACCGGCAACCCGGCCACCAGCGCTTCGAGCAACACGGTCCCGGTGTTTTCGTTGTACGCCGGGTGGATCAACAGATCGGCCCCGAGCAGAAAACGCGGGATATCGCTACGCCCCTTGAGGAACGTCACGTTATCGCCGAGCCCCAGCGTGGCGCTCTGCATCTGGAACAATTTGGGGTCATCCTGGCCAATTACAAACAGCCGGGTGCGTTTCTTCAGATCGGCGGGCAACGCGGCCAGCGCCTTGAGACTGCGATCCACACCCTTGGTCTTGAACCCGGAGCCGATCTGTACCAGCAACAGGTCATCGTCTTTCAGGTTGAACTCACGTCGGAATTCGGCACGAATCTCGGCGGCATTGGCCGGCGCGCGACGGTCCTGAGAGATGCCCGGAGGCAGCAAATGGAAGCGCTCCAGCGGCGTGTCGTAATGCTTGATGAACAGCGGCTGCTGGACTTCGGAGATCATCAACACTTCAGTCTTGGCGTCCCTGGCGAACACCGCGCGCTCGTACTCGGCGAAGTGGCGGTAGCGGCCCCAGCGGCGGTACAGCGAGTTGCGCAGGTTTTGCGCCTTGTCTTCGAAACAGCCGTCAGCAGCGTAGTAGACGTCCAGACCCGGCATCTTGTTGAAGCCGATCAGACGATCCACCGGGCGCTTGGCCAGATCGGCTTCCATCCACTCGCTGAGCTTCTCGTTGCGGCGATGATTGAAGAACGCCTTGACCGGCGCCACCAACACTTCGAAACCCGGCGGAATATCGCCCTCCCAGATCAGCGTGTAGACGCGAATCTGATGGCCGCGCCGCTGACATTCCAGGGCGATGCGCATGAAATCGCGCTGCAAGCCCCCGAATGGAAAGTACTTGTACAAGACGAATGCCAATTGCATCAGCGCAGCTCCTCAGCCAGTAACAACGTGCTCAGTCGGGTCGCGACACGCTCGGGATTCAGACGCGTGAAGCACAGCGGCCACTCGCGTTTCAGGTCGAACCGACGGGCATCTTCGGCCGTTGGTTGATAGGTGCATTTCTTCTGCAGGCACGGTGCACAGGGGAAATCGCTGGCCATGTGGATCTGCGCCTTACCGTAGGCGCCAGTCAGGCCCGGGTTGGTCGGGCCGAACAGCGACAGCGTCGGCACGTCGAGTGCTGCGGCAAGGTGACCAAGACCGGTGTCCACCGCCACGCACGCCTGCGCGCCGGCCAGCACTTTGCCGATGCCCGCCAGATTCAGTTTGGGCAGCACTTCGACGTGCCGCATGTCCTTGGCGATGCGCTCGGCACGGGCTTTCTCCGCCGGATTGCCCCACGCCAGTTTCACGCCGACGCCCAGATAGCCGACACGCTCGGCCAGCTCGCGCCAGTAGGCTTCGGGCCAGTGTTTGGTGTCCCACGTAGTGCCGTGCAGGAACAGCACGTAAGGGTTCTTGCGCGGCAGCTCCACCAGGCGCTCGATGTTCAGGCCGTAGTCGCCCAGGCCTTTGGGCAAGTCGTAGCCCAACGCGATGGCGAACAACTGGCGCACTCGCTCGACCGCGTGCTGGCCACGGGCAACCGCCAGCCGTCGATCGTAGAAACGCGCGGCGATCGGCTCCCGTGCCGAACCTTTATCGAGGCCCGCCACCGGCGCCTTGACGTAGCGGGTCAGCAAGGCGCTTTTCAACAGGCCCTGTGCGTCAATCACCAGATCATATTTCGTGGCGCGAAGGCTTTGCTTGAAGCGCTTCCACTCGCCACTCTTGATGGTCTGCCAGATGTTCTTGCGCCAGCGACGGATCGCCACCGGGATCACTTTGCCCACGGCCGGGTGCCAGGTCGGGATCTCGGCGAAACCCTCTTCCACCACCCAGTCGAACGTGATGCCGGGAATCGCCCGGGCCGCGTCGGTCAACGCCGGCAACGCATGAATCACGTCGCCCAGCGAAGAAGTCTTGATCAGCAGAACCCGCAAACTATTTGACCTCGACCACAGTGCCCTGCAACCGCTGCAAGGCTTCGTTCACTGCTTGCGGCATCAGCTGGCGCAGGCAGTTGTAATGACCGAAGCGGCACGTGCGATCGAAGCACGGGCTGCATTCGATGCCCAGGCGCACGATCTCGACGTGCTCGGCCAGCGGCGGCGTGAAGCCCGGCGACGTCGAGCCGTACACTGCCACCAACGGGCGATTCAGCGCCGCGGCGACGTGCATCAGGCCGGAATCGTTGGACACCACCGAATCCGCGCAGGACATCAGGTCGATAGCCTCGGCCAGGGACGTGCCGCCACTGAGGTTCACCGACTCTTCGCGCAGGCCGGGAATCAACCGCGCGCGGATATCTTCGCCCACGGCGTGATCGTTCTTCGAACCAAACAGCCAGACTTGCCAGCCTTCGCGAATCTTCGCTTCGGCGACCTTGGCGTAATGCTCGGACGGCCAGCGCTTGGACTCGCCAAACTCGGCACCGGGGCACAGCGCCAACACCGGACGGTCGAGGGCCAGACCGAATTTGGCCAGCGCCGCTTCGCGAGACACCGGATCGATCTGCAAGGTCGGCCGCGGATACGGTTTCGGCAGTTCGACGCCAGGCTCGTAAGCCAGGGCCATGAAACGCTCGATCATCAGCGGGTAACGCTCTTTGTCCAGCGTGCGCACGTCATTGAGCAGACCGTAGCGGAATTCGCCACGCCAGCCGGTGCGCTTCGGGATGCCGGCGAAGAACGGAACCAACGCCGACTTCAGGGAATTGGGCAGCAGGATCGCCTGGTCGTACTGGCCGGCCAGGGATTTGCCGATGCGCCGACGCGTTGCCAACTCCAGGGCACCGTGGCCAAGCGGAAAGCTCAAGGCCTGGCGAACTTCGGGCATGCGCTCAAGAATCGGCCGGCTCCACTCGGGGGCCAGCACGTCGATTTCGCACTGCGGGTGGCGTTGCTTGAGACACTGAAACAGTGTCTGCGCCATCACCATGTCACCGACCCAACTGGGCCCAACGATCAGAATTTTCATGTGGTTTCCAAAAACGAACCGGGGAGGCATACGCCTCCCCGCCTCGAGAATCACTGCGGGAGCCTGTTTGCTCGCGATGGGATCATCACATCCAACATGACTGTCGACTGTCACTCCGCTATCGCGGGCAAGCCCGCTCCTACATTGGGATTTGGTGTACATCGATCTGCGAAACTATGCAGATCTACTGTGGGAGCGGGCTTGCTCGCGAAGGGGCAGTCACATCCAACATTAACGTCGACTGACACTCCGCCTTCGCGAGCAAGCCCGCTCCCACATTTGAATCTTGTCGCTTCGACTACCGGGTTTCAGCTCAGCCCCAACTCTTTCCAGATCCGCAACACCTGCAGTCGTTCATCCACGAACTGGTCGCCCGGTATCACCCCGGCGTCCTTCTGCAAGGCCTGCCGGTGCGCGGCGGAGCGGTAGGCTTTATAGGCCTCGCGCAACAGGCTGGCGTCTTCGGCGGGCATCAGCCCTTCGTGTTCCAGCTCTTCCAGAATCCGGATATTGTCGGTCCAGCGCAGCAATGGCGGGTGTGTTTCGGACCACGCCAAGGCCGCGTATTGCACCATAAATTCAATATCGACGATACCTCCGGCGTCCTGCTTGAGATCGAACGGCGCCGTGGCCTCGAAGGCATTCGCCCCGGTGCCGGCTGCGGTGCTCTTGCTGCCGAGGTTGTCGCGCATCTTGGCGCGCATCTCGCTGACCTCCTGACGCAAGGTCGGCAAATCACGGGGCTTGCCCAAAATCGCTGCGCGAACCTTCTCGAACGCCTGGCCGACGTCCGGACTGCCCACCAGCACCCGCGCCCGTACCAGCGCCTGATGCTCCCAGGTCCAGGCTTCGTTTTCCTGATACCGCGCAAACGCCCCGAGCGAACTCACCAACAGGCCGGAAGCACCGGATGGCCGCAGGCGCATGTCCACTTCATACAGCTGACCGGAGTTGGTCTGAGCCGTAAGCAAGTGAATGATCCGCTGCCCGAGCCGGGTGAAAAATTGCGCACCGTCGATAGGCTTCAGCCCGTCGGTTTCCGCCTGCGGATCGCCATCGTGAATGAACACCAGGTCCAGGTCCGAACCATGCCCCAGTTCCAGACCGCCGACTTTTCCGTAACCGACAATGATGAAGCCAGGATCGCACAAGGTGCCGTCGGTGCGTTGCGGCGTACCGTATTTGGCCACGGTCTGGCGCCAGGCCAGGGCCAGCACTTGTTCGAGGATCGCTTCGGCGAGCCAGGTCAGGTAATCGCTGACTTTCATCAGCGGCAGGCTGCCGGCGATTTCCGACGCGGCGACGCGCAGGCGGTGCGCCAGTTTGAAATGGCGCAGGGCTTCCATTTGCTGTTCGAGGTCGTCTTCGGGAATCCGCGTCAGGCGCTCGCGCAACTCCGCCGCCAGTTCCGGCGCCAGGGGCGGCTTGAACAGCCGGCCCTCGTTGAGCAATTCGTCGAGCAACAGCGGGAAGCGGGTGATCTGTTCGGCTATCCACGGGCTCGCGGCGCACAAGGTCAGCAAACGTCGCAGCGCACCGGGGTTTTCGGTCAGCAGCACCAGGTACGCGGACCTCCGGGCCACCGCTTCAACCAGCGGCAGTACGCGCTCCAGCACCAGATCCGGGTTGGCGTGCTCGACCGCCTGCGCCAGCAACCGTGGAATAAAGGCATCGAGGCGTTCGCGCCCCAAACGCTGCATCGCGCGCAATTGCGGGCTGCTGCGCAGGCTGGCCAAGGCTTTCAGGGCTTTGGTGGCATCGACGAAACCGCCCTCCTCCAACTGCCGACAAGCGGCCTCTTCGTCCTGCGCTTCTTCCCACAGTGGCAGCCATTCACCGCCGACCACCACTTCGCTTTCAGCCCCGTCCTCTTCGTCGGGATCGGCGATCACCTGACCGAAGTGCCACGCAACGCGACCGCGCCAATACATCAGCTGCTCATGAAAGGCGTCCCAATCGGCGAAGCCCAACATATAGGCAATACGCGCCTGATCCTGCGCACCGTCCGGCAACATCTGGGTCTGGCGGTCGGCAATCGCCTGAATGGCGTGCTCCGTGTAACGCAGGAATTCGTAGCCTTCGCGCAGTTCGCTGATCACCGCCGGCGGCAGGTAACCCTGACCTTCCAGCGTGCTCAGTACTTTTAATAGTGGACGTTGTTGCAGGCTCAGGTCGCGGCCGCCGTGGATCAACTGAAACGCCTGGGCGATGAACTCGACTTCGCGGATGCCGCCGGAGCCGAGCTTGATGTTGTCGGCCATGCCCTTGCGCCGGACTTCCTGCTGGATCAACTGCTTCATCGTGCGCAGCGCTTCGATGGCGGAAAAGTCCAGGTAACGCCGGTAGACGAACGGGCGCAGCATCTCTTGCAGTTGCGCGCCCGCCACCTGATCGCCGGCCACCACCCGCGACTTGATCATCGCGTAGCGCTCCCAGTCACGGCCCTGATCCTGGTAATACTGCTCCAGCGCGTTGAAGCTCAGCACCAACGCACCGGCCGAACCGTAAGGTCGCAGGCGCATGTCGACGCGGAACACAAAACCGTCGACGGTCATCGGGTCCAGTGCCTTGATCAGGCGCTGGCCGAGACGGATGAAGAATTCCTGATTATCCAGCGAGCGTTTCACCCCGACGGTTTCGCCGCCCTCGGGGTAGGCGAAGATCAGGTCGATGTCCGACGACAGATTGAGCTCGACCGCGCCGAGCTTGCCCATGCCGAGGATGACCATCTGCTGCGGCTCGCCGCTGCGCCGACCGGTCGGCACGCCGAACTGCTGGCAATGGCGTGAGTACAACCACTGATAAGCCTGATCGATGCTGGCATCGGCCATGTCCGAGAGGTCGCGGCAGGTCTGGATGAGGTCGGCCTGACGAGTCAGGTCACGCCAGATGATCCGCACTTGATGGCGGGCGCGCTGGCGACGCAGGGCGCGACCGAGTTCGTCTTCGGTCTCCGCGGCATTCACCGCCGCCGCAATCTGCGCGCACAACTCGCCGGGGGCAAAACCGCGATCCAGTTCGCCGGACTGCACCAGCGCCAGCAACATCAACGGGTCACGAACGCTCTGTTCAATCACGAAGTCGCTGGCGGCGGTGACGCGGGCGAATTGCGCCCAGCGTTCAGGCGTCCAGCCGGACAGGCCATGATCATCATCGAGCGCCTCGACGGCCGCACGGAACGACTGTTCGGCACGGGTGACAAACGGCAACAGAATGCCGGGCAGTTCGGCAAGCGAAGGGAGGCTCATGGTCTATCCTTGATCGGCGTGTAGAGGGCTGCATGTAGTGAATTTTCAAATCGCACTACGTGATCGACTGTCGAACAAAGGTTAGAAATAGCTGAATTTTCTTTATTTTTGGCAGACAGCATCAAGCTTTCACCTTTTTCGGTTGGCAAAAGACCAACCTTAACGATTATTCTCACAACGCAGCTGGAGGCCACAAGCCGCTCATCTGTAGTTTTACTACTCGTATATACATTCGGATAGCTGAAATGCCCGATGATTTGTAGTAAAACTACACGCCGCCGGAACCTACCTCTCGGCAATCCAAGAATTTATATCGTCTGCCCACAAGGCCAGTCGCAAACTCAGGCAACCGATTCTGGAAGCCTTTCCGCCCTGGAGCAAGCCATGCAAGACCTCGATCCCGTCGAAACCCAGGAATGGCTGGACGCCCTGGAATCGGTTCTCGACAAAGAAGGCGAAGACCGTGCTCACTATCTGATGACCCGTATGGGCGAACTCGCAACCCGCAGCGGTTCGCAATTGCCTTACGCCATCACCACGCCATACCGCAACACCATTCCCGTTACCCACGAAGCACGCATGCCTGGCGACCTGTTCATGGAACGCCGCATTCGCTCGCTGGTACGCTGGAACGCGATGGCCATGGTGATGCGTACGAACCTGAAAGATTCTGACCTGGGCGGTCACATCTCCAGCTTCGCCTCCAGCGCAACCCTGTACGACATCGGCTTCAACTATTTCTTCCAGGCCCCGACCGACGAACACGGCGGCGACCTGATCTACTTCCAGGGTCACACTTCACCAGGCGTTTACGCCCGCGCGTTCATGGAAGGCCGCATCACCGAAGACCAGATGAACAACTTCCGCCAGGAAGTGGACGGTCAGGGCCTGTCGTCCTACCCGCACCCTTGGCTGATGCCTGATTTCTGGCAGTTCCCGACCGTATCCATGGGTCTGGGCCCAATCCAGGCGATCTACCAGGCACGCTTCATGAAGTACCTGGAAGCCCGTGGTTTCATTCCGGAAGGCAAGCAGAAAGTCTGGTGCTTCCTGGGCGACGGCGAGTGCGACGAGCCGGAATCCCTGGGCGCGATCTCGCTGGCTGGCCGCGAGAAGCTCGACAACCTGATCTTCGTCATCAACTGCAACCTGCAGCGCCTCGACGGCCCGGTTCGCGGCAACGGCAAGATCATCCAGGAACTCGAAGGCGTATTCCGCGGTGCTCAGTGGAACGTGACCAAAGTCATCTGGGGCCGTTTCTGGGACCCACTGCTGGCCAAGGACGTCGACGGCATCCTGCAACGCCGCATGGACGAAGTCATCGACGGCGAGTACCAGAACTACAAAGCCAAAGACGGCGCGTTCGTGCGTGAACACTTCTTCAACTCGCCAGAACTCAAGGCGATGGTTGCCGATCTGTCCGACGACGAGATCTGGAAACTCAACCGTGGCGGCCACGACCCATACAAGGTCTACGCGGCGTACCACGAAGCGGTCAACCACAAAGAACAACCAACCGTCATCCTGGCCAAGACCATCAAAGGTTATGGCACCGGTGCCGGCGAAGCGAAAAACACTGCGCACAACACCAAGAAAGTCGACGTCGACAGCCTGAAGTTGTTCCGTGATCGTTTCGACATCCCGGTCAAAGACGACGAGCTGGAAAACCTGCCGTTCTTCAAGCCAGAGCCAAACAGCGCCGAAGCTCGCTACCTGAGCGAGCGCCGCACTGCACTGGGCGGCTTCGTGCCACAGCGCCGCGCGCAGAGCTTCAGCGTACCGACGCCATCGCTGGATACGCTCAAGGCGATTCTCGACGGTTCGGGCGACCGTGAAATTTCCACCACCATGGCGTTCGTGCGGATCCTCGCGCAGCTGGTCAAGGACAAGGAAATCGGCCCGCGCATCGTTCCGATCATCCCGGACGAAGCCCGTACCTTCGGTATGGAAGGCATGTTCCGTCAGTTGGGCATCTACTCCTCCGTCGGCCAGCTCTACGAGCCAGTCGATAAAGACCAGGTGATGTTCTACAAGGAAGACAAGAAGGGCCAGATCCTCGAAGAAGGCATCAACGAAGCGGGCGCCATGAGCTCCTTCATCGCTGCCGGTACTTCGTACTCCAGCCACAACCAGCCAATGCTGCCGTTCTACATCTTCTACTCGATGTTCGGCTTCCAGCGTATCGGCGACCTGGCCTGGGCTGCCGGCGACAGCCGTACCCGTGGTTTCCTGATCGGCGGCACCGCCGGCCGGACGACGCTGAACGGCGAAGGCCTGCAACACGAAGACGGTCACAGCCACATCCTGGCTGCCACCATCCCGAACTGCCGCACCTTTGATCCAACCTACGGCTACGAGCTGGCGGTGATCATTCAGGACGGCATGAAGAAGATGACCGAAGAGCAGCAGGACGTTTTCTACTACATCACCGTGATGAACGAATCCTACCAGCAGCCAGCCATGCCGGCCGGTGTGGAAGAAGGCATCATCAAGGGCATGTACTTGCTCGAGGAAGACGTCCGCGAAGCGGCGCACCACGTTCAGCTGATGGGCTCCGGCACCATCCTGCGTGAAGTCCGTGAAGCGGCGAAGATCCTGCGCGAGCAGTTCAACGTGGGCGCCGACGTGTGGAGCGTTACCAGCTTCAACGAACTGCGTCGCGATGGCCTGGCCGTCGAGCGCACCAACCGTCTGCACCCGGGCCAGAAGCCTAAGCTGAGCTACGTCGAAGAGTGCCTGAACGGCCGTAAAGGTCCGGTCATCGCCTCTACCGACTACATGAAGCTGTTCGCCGAGCAAATTCGTCAGTGGGTCCCGTCCAAGGAATTCAAAGTCCTGGGCACCGACGGTTTCGGCCGCAGTGACAGCCGCAAGAAGCTGCGTCACTTCTTCGAAGTCGATCGTCATTTCGTGGTGTTGGCAGCCCTGGAAGCACTGGCTGACCGTGGCGATATCGAACCCAAGGTGGTGGCTGAAGCCATCGTCAAGTTCGGTATCAACCCGGAAAAACGCAACCCACTGGACTGCTGAGGAGAGATTCTGTGAGCGAACTCATTCGCGTACCTGACATCGGCAGCGGTGAAGGTGAAGTAATTGAACTGTTTGTGAAGGTCGGCGACCGTATCGAAGCCGACCAGAGCATCCTGACGCTGGAATCGGACAAGGCGAGCATGGAAGTGCCTGCGCCGAAGGCCGGTATCATCAAGAGCCTGAAAGTGAAGCTGGGCGATCGCCTGAAAGAAGGCGACGAACTGCTGGAGCTGGAAGTCGAAGGTGCGGCTGCTGCGGCCCCTGCCGCTGCGCCTGCCGCCAAGGCTGAAGCGAAACCGGCCGCTGCACCTGCCGCCGCTCCTGCTCCAGCTGCTGCGCCTGCTGCCGCTTCGGTTCAGCAAGTGCACGTGCCGGACATCGGTTCGGCGGGCAAGGCCCAGATCATCGAAATCCAGGTCAAGGTTGGCGACACCGTCGCTGCTGATCAGTCACTGATCACCCTGGAATCGGACAAGGCCAGCATGGAAATCCCATCGCCTGTCGCTGGCGTGGTCAAGAGCATAAGCGTCAAGCTCAACGACGAAGTCGGTACCGGCGACCTGATCCTGGATCTGGAAGTAGCGGGTGCTGCGGCCCCTGCTGCCGCGCCAGCACAGGCTGCTGCACCTGCGGCCGCTGCTCCGGCGCCTGCCGCTGCAGCCCCGGCTGCACCGGTTGCCGACAGCGTTCAGGACATTCACGTCCCGGACATCGGCTCGTCGGGCAAGGCCAAGATCATCGAAGTGCTGGTCAAGGCAGGCGACACCGTCACCGCCGACCAGTCACTGATCACTCTGGAGTCCGACAAGGCGAGCATGGAAATTCCATCGCCTGCCGCTGGCGTGGTGGAAAGCGTTTCCATCAAGCTGGATGACGAAGTCGGTACTGGCGACCTGATCCTGAAACTGAAAGTCAAAGGCGCTGCCCCTGCGGCTGCCCCGGCTCCTGCAGCTGCTGCACCGAGCGCTCCTGCCCCGGCCGCCGCTGCGCCCGCTGCTCCGGCACCGGCCGCACCGGCTGCTGCACCGGCCAAGCCAGGCGCCAAGGTTCACGCAGGCCCGGCGGTACGCCAACTGGCTCGCGAGTTCGGCGTCGAGCTGAGCGCCGTTGGCGCCAGCGGTCCGCACGGTCGCATCCTGAAAGAAGACGTGCAGGTTTACGTCAAAGCCATGATGCAGAAGGCCAAGGAAGCACCGGCCGCGGCTGCAGGCGCAACCGGCGGCGCGGGCATCCCGCCGATTCCGGTCGTGGACTTCAGCCGCTTCGGTGAAACCGAAGAAGTGCCGATGACGCGCCTGATGCAGATCGGTGCGTCGAGCCTGCACCGCAGCTGGCTGAACATCCCGCACGTGACTCAGTTCGATTCGGCTGATATCACCGAGCTGGAAGCGTTCCGTATCGCTCAGAAAGCCGTTGCAGAGAAGGCCGGCGTCAAGCTGACCATCCTGCCGCTGCTGCTCAAGTCCTGCGCGCACCTGCTCAAGGAACTGCCGGACTTCAACAGTTCGCTGGCACCAAGCGGCAAGGCGATCATCCGCAAGAAATACGTGAACATCGGCTTCGCCGTCGACACCCCTGAAGGCCTGCTGGTACCGGTCATCAAAAACGTCGATCAGAAGAGCCTGCTGCAACTGGCAGCCGAAGCCGCTGCGCTGGCCGCCAAGGCCCGCGACAAGAAGCTCACCGCTGACGACATGCAAGGCGCCTGCTTCACCATTTCCAGCCTCGGCCACATTGGCGGCACCGGCTTCACGCCGATCGTCAACGCGCCGGAAGTGGCGATCCTCGGTGTTTCCAAGGCAACCATTCAGCCAGTCTGGGACGGCAAAGCCTTCCAGCCGAAACTGATGCTGCCACTGTCGCTGTCCTACGATCACCGTGTGATCAACGGCGCCGCTGCTGCACGCTTCACCCAGCGCCTGAGCAGCCTGCTGGCGGACATCCGCACTATCCTGCTGTAACACCGGCCGGCCCTCCTTCACCGGAGGGCCCGTCGCGTTCCACGTTTTCCGAGCGCCACGCTCGTACCTCAACCCCGCCAATTTGGCGGGGCTTTTTTTGCCTTGAAGAAAGTCTCTTTCCTACGTTCGCGGATGAGTTCACCCACAATTCGAATCCACTTCGGCACCATTTTTCTTGCCGGAACGCCGCTAGGCTTAGTGACACATACAACTGACGTAAAGTTTAGTCAGCCTACTTGCTTAGTTAGTACAACTTCGAATGGATTCGAATATGTTTAAACCTACAGTCGGCCCGATCATTGGCCACACTACACCTCATCACGCCCGCATTTTTTTGCGTGGTGAATTACAGAAAGATGCTTTGGTATTTGGTGGAATACGTTATCGACGCAGCGGTGACACGCCCTGGTCCAAAGGCACTTTCACACGACTGACAAGCGCGCATGACATGTGCGATGTCCTTGCCCTCAACGACCTCGCCGCCGATACCGAGTATGAATACCAGGCGGGCTGGTTCAGCCCCATGAGCCCGGTGCACACCGTGGAGACGATTCAGGAACTGCCGCTGCAGTGGCCCCGGGACGTCTACTGTTTCAGCACCCAGCCCAGCAATCCCGCGACGCCAAGGGCTTACATCGTCGGGTCATGCCGTTACCTGCGGATGACGGTCGGCGCGCCTTCGCTCCCGCATATGGGCGACAGGATCTTTGCCGCCATCACGCACCTGGCGCAACGCACCGAAACGCCCATCAACGCTATGTTGATGACCGGCGACCAGGTTTATATCGATGACTTGAATATCATCGCCCCCGATCGGGAATACAAAGAAATACTCAGTAAGTACCGCACCGCTTTTTCCCAGCCTCATATTTCAAAGTTAATGTCCGGAATACCGACTTACATGATCCTCGACGACCATGAAATCGAAGACAACTGGCCCGCCAATAAAAATAAAAACGACGACCATCTCTATAACAATGCCATCGCCGCCTATGAGTTATATCAAGCCAGTCATAGCCCGGCCTGTGAGTTGCTTGAAGATGGGAACATCGATCGGCACCTGGCACGTTATTGGTATCAATTCACCCACGGCGATATCGAGTGGTTTGTCACTGATAGCCGGACCCGGCGCAATCTGTCGGCCGGTGACCGGCGCATCCTCGACGAAGCGCAGGAAGCAGCCTTGTGCAGCTGGCTGATCCACAGCCCGGCCCGGGTCAAATTCGTAGTCACCAGTGTGATGTTTTATCCCGACCGCAAACGCTTGGGCGATGACGCCTGGAAAGCCTTTCCGGAACAACGCCTGCGGTTGCTGGAGACTGTTCGCACACACCGCATCAAGAACGTCTTCTTCGTGTCTGGCGATGTGCACGGCTCCCTCACCAGCCGGCTGACACACAGCGAAGACCCGGATTTCGAGGTTCACACCATCGTCTCCTCGCCGCTGTGCAACAGCAAACTGCTGCCCTACGCCAAGGCCTCCACCTTCGTCCTCGATCAACCGCTCGCCCGTACAGCGGCGGGAGATTACCGGCATGAACTGACCAGCGAGGTGATCAGCCAGGACAACTTTGCCCATCTGATCGTAGAGCCAGAGCGGATTCGCATCAGTTATCACGACCGGGAAGGCAAATTTTTGCAGGCAACGAATATTACGCTGCGTTGATCACCAAATCCTGCGCTGCTCTTCAGGCCGCCATCGCCCGCAAACCAGGCTCCTACAGGTTCGGTGTCGTTCCGTAAACCGAGAATTGCCACGCCCCTGTAGGAGCCGGCTTGCTGGCGATCAGCCGCAATACTTTTTCCAGCCAGGCACGTTAGTTTTCAGTCATAACTGAAGAAATGTTTCCGTCTGCCGACATATTCTTATAGCACTTGGCCTTCATGTCTCTTGTCAGTCAGTGTCGCAATGATGCAACCTTGCCGCAGGCAACAGTAAAGAGGGCGAGAGCCCGGCGCGATCAGCACATTCGAAGCGAGTTTCCCTCCATATGAAGAGCCAACCCGATGCCGCCAGCCGTATGGTGGCCGAGGTAGTGACACAGTTGCCTGTGCCCTCGCGGCTCGGCATGCTGCGTTTCGAACGGCTGAACGAACCAAGCTGGGCGCTGCTGTTTCTCGATCCCAATTGCGAGCGACAGTTCGGCTTGCCGGCGGTGGAGCTCTGCGCCCTGGTCGGCTCGCCCTACGCCAGCCTGATGGAGCCCGAAGCGCGCTACCAGCTGCATGACGCCATCCAGCAGCAACTCACCAGGTGCCCGCATTACCTGATCCGCTACACCCTCCACACCGCCGCCGGCACGTTGAGCCTGCTGGAAATGGGTGAAGCCTACAAACAACACAATCGGCACCTGCTGCGCGGCTACCTGCTGGTGGTCGACGGTCTGTTCGAGGGCGAACCACTGCTGCCGGCGCTGGACCTGGAAACCCAGAACTCGCGTCTGCAGATCGCCCTTGAACTTAATCAGCGTGCCCAACAGGAGCAACTCCTGCACCTGGATCGCGTGCGCGCCCAGCAAGACCTGATCCTGCTGCTGACCCGCCAGCGCTACAGCACCGGTAATTCGCTGCAAGAAGCCGCTGAACTGATCACCCGCAGTGCCTGTGACATCTACGAAATCGACTGCGCCAGCCTGTGGAACCTCGACGGTTCGGTGCTGGCGCCGATCTCGGCGTATCACCGCGCCACCCAGGAATACGCCCTGCCGGAGCCGATCGACATCAGCGGTTTCCCCGATTACATGGACGCGCTGCACGGTAGCCGAGCGATCGATGCCCACAATGCGATTCGTGACCCGCGCACCCGGGAAATGGCCGAGAGCCTGCGCCCGCGCGACGTGAACGCGATGCTCGACGCCAGCATTCGCGTCGATGGTCAGGTGGTCGGCGTGCTCTGCCTGGAACAAACGGGTGCGACCCGCGCCTGGCAGTCCGACGAAATTGCCTTCGCTGGCGAGCTCGCCGACCAGTTCGCCCAAGTCATCAACAACCACAACCGCCGCACCGCCACCAGCGCCCTGCACCTGTTCCAGCGTGCGGTCGAGCAAAGTGCAAACGCCTTTTTGCTGGTCAACTGCGACGGCGTGGTGGAATACGTCAACCCGAGCTTCACCGCGATCACCCAGTACAGCACCGAAGAAGTCCACGGCCAGCGGCTGTCGGAACTGCCGGCCCTGGAAAACCTCAGCGAACTGCTGTTCGACGCGCCCTCAGCATTGGCCAAGAGCAACAGCTGGCAGGGCGAATTCAAGAGCCGGCGCAAAAACCTCGAACCCTATTGGGGCCAGTTGTCGATCTCCAAGGTGTATGGCGACAACCGAGAGCTGACGCATTACATCGGCATCTACGAAGACATCACCCACACCAAGCTCGCCCAGCAGCGCATCGAGCGCCTGGCCTACACCGACAACCTGACCAACCTCGGCAACCGTCCGGCGTTCATCCGCAACCTCGATGAACGCTTCGCCCGAGACAGCGATACGCCGATCAGCCTGTTGCTGGTGGACATCGACAACTTCAAGCGGATCAACGACAGCCTCGGCCACCAGACCGGTGACAAGCTGCTGATCAGCCTGGCGCGGCGCCTGCGCAACAGCCTGATCCCGAGCGGCAGCCTGGCGCGTTTCGCCAGTAACGAATTCGCCGTGCTGCTGGATGACACCGACCTCGCGATGGGCCAGCAAGTCGCCAATCAACTGCTGGCGACCCTCGATAAACCGATGTTCGTCGACAACCAACTGATCAGCGTCACCGGGTCCGTGGGCCTGGCCTGCGCGCCACTGCACGGCCGCGATCCGCAAACCCTGATGCGTAACGCCGGGCTTGCGCTGCACAAGGCCAAGGCCAACGGCAAGCACCAGGTCCAGGTATTCACCGAAGCGCTGAATGCCGAAGCCAGTTACAAACTGTTCGTCGAGAACAACCTGCGCCGCGCCCTGACCCAGAACGAGCTGGACGTGTTCTACCAGCCCAAGCTCTGCCTGCGCAGCGGTCGCCTGCTCGGCATGGAAGCGCTGTTGCGCTGGAACCACCCGGAAAAAGGCATGATCCGTCCGGACCAGTTCATCAGCGTCGCCGAAGAAACCGGGCTGATCATTCCGATCGGCAAATGGATCGCGCGCCAGGCGTGCCGCATGAGCAAAGACCTGACCGCCGCCGGCCTGGGCAATCTGCAAGTGGCGATCAACCTGTCACCCAAGCAGTTTTCCGACCCCGACCTGGTGTCGTCGATCGCCAACATCCTCAAGGAAGAAGCGCTGCCGCCGAACCTGCTGGAGCTGGAACTGACCGAAGGCCTGCTGCTGGAAGCCACCGAAGACACCCACTTGCAGCTCGACCAGCTCAAGCGCCTGGGCCTGACCCTGGCCATGGACGACTTCGGCACCGGTTACTCGTCGCTCAGTTACTTGAAAAAATTCCCGATCGACATCATTAAGATCGATCGAAGCTTCATTCACGAAATCCCGGACAACCAGGACGACATGGAAATCACCTCCGCGGTGATCGCCATGGCCCACAACCTGAAAATCAAGGTCGTGGCTGAAGGCATCGAGACGGCCGAGCAGTTGGCCTTCCTGCGCCGCCACCGCTGCGACGTCGGCCAGGGCTACCTGTTCGACCGACCGATTCCGGGCTCCGAGCTGATCGAAAAGCTCAAACGCTACCCGCGCGGCCCAATCGCCTGACCGCCCTACCGCACTAGATCCCGTGGAAGCTGGCTTGCTCGCGAAGGCGGTGGGTCAGTCACCAACTGCGTTATCTGACACACCGCCTTCGCGAGCAAGCCCGCTCCCACATTGGGTAGTGCGTATCAGGGCGGTATTGGGCAAACTGGTGGTCTGACTACTTACATTTCAACCTGACTGAGGGGACTGATCATGGTTCTGCGCTCGGAAATTCTGGTGAACAAAAACGTGCTCCCTACCAAAGAACAAGCTCTGCCTGGCCGTGAAACCCCGATGACCGTGCCGGAAAAACACTTCGTCCACGACGCCCCCCTGCTGGGCCCGTTTGCCATGGACGTGGATTTCGCGATCTTCGGTCTGGGTTGCTTCTGGGGTGCGGAACGCAAGTTCTGGCAGCGCGAAGGTGTGGTGAGTACGGCGGTGGGTTACGCCGGCGGCTTCACGCCGAACCCGACGTATGAAGAAGTCTGCTCGGGCCTGACCGGACACAGTGAGGTGGTATTGGTGGTCTACGAGCCGGCGAAAGTCAGCTACGAAGAGCTGCTGAAAATGTTCTGGGAATTGCACAACCCGACCCAGGGCATGCGTCAGGGCAATGACATCGGCACTCAGTACCGCTCGGTGATCTACGCCACCAACCCGACTCAGCTGGCAGCCGCCAAGCACAGCAAGCAAGTGTTCCAGGCCGAACTGACCAAGGCGGGTAAAGGCACCATCACTACCGAAATCGAAGAGGCGCCGACGTTCTACTTCGCCGAGGCGTATCACCAGCAATACCTGGCAAAAAACCCTGAAGGGTATTGCGGCATCGGCGGCACCGGCGTGACCTGCCCGATCTGACCTGACACAGATCACCTGTAGGAGCCGGCTTGCTGGCTCCTACAAAGTTTTGCGCCAGTCATGATATTGCGTTTGACGCCAAGTCCTGTGGGAGCAAGGCTTGCCCGCGAATGCGTCCGATCAGACGCCATCAATCCATCTGATCAGCCATCAACTCTCAGCAATCAACCAATCCATCTGCCACCCACCCTGGGTCTGCCCAAGCTTCTTGGACAACCACGGCAGCAACTCACGCAATTCCTCTTCCAGCCCCCACGGCGGATTCGCAATCGCCAAACCGGAACCGTTCAGACTGTTCGGCGTGTCCAACGGATGCACCAGCAACTCCACCCGCAACAACTTCGGCGCGCCCGACCCGGCCAGATCCTGATAGAAACGCCGCAACATGCGCTGGTCCTTCACCGGGTACCAGATCGCCGCCACAGTTTGACGCATCCGCCCGACCGCCTCTTTCAGCGCCGCCGCACAGCGCTGCATTTCATCCAGCTGTTCAAACGGCGGATCGATCAACATCACCGCCCGCTTCTCCTGCACCGGCAACATCGCACGCGGCACATGCCAGCCTTCGCCCAAGTGCACCTTCACCCGACGATCACCCGCCATATTGTCCTTGAGCAACACACCGTCTTCGGGGTGCTTCTCGTTGAGCATCACCCGATCCTGCGGCCGCGTCAGACGCCGCGCCAACTCGGGCGAACCCGGGTAATAGCGCAATTGGCCATCCGGGTTCATGTCATGCAAAACCTTCATGTAATCGGCGGTCAATGCCGGCAGGTCCGGCTGATCCCACAACCGCGCGATGCCTTCCAGGTACTCCCCGGTGCGGCTCGCCTGATCACCCTGCAGGTCATACAGACCAATGCCAGCGTGAGTGTCGAGATAGGCAAACGGCTGCTCCTTGCGCGACATCAGGGCGATGAGGCGGGTCAAGGTCAGGTGTTTGAACACATCGGCGTGATTGCCGGCATGGAAGGCGTGACGATAATTCATGATTGCTCCTGCGAAGGCCGGGAAGTTTACCTTGTACCGAGGCGAACGTCAGGGCTTCGCGGCTGAGCGGGCAGCGACACCCCACAAACCCTGCGGCGAGGTGGGTTACCCCCTCGCCACAACAGCTTCCCGCCGCTACTCCGAACGCCGTGCCTTCAATCGCCGCCCCAACACATCCAGCACATCACACCCGTCCCGCAACGGAATGGCGCAGAGCAAGGCAAAGTCACTGAGGATGAAGGACTGACACTCGATCGAGCCACGCATCGACAGGTTTTCCATGACTTGGGTGACGGCCCGGATTCGAAAGCTGGCCGCGTCGTATAAAACGTCGAGCGGTGCGAGGGTATCGACGAACAGGGTGGGCATGTCATCGCAGTTGCTGGTCAGTGCCATGAAGCGGCTTTTGGGTGGAGGGGCTGGTTTTTCGTAGGGTGGATCGGGGGTAATTGTTGTCATCAGTCTGATTCCTAACGTATGAATTGGAACCGCCAACAATCACTTCCACATAATGGGTGGCGGCTGTACGCAGGTGTGGAAGACCGAGACGTTAGGCACTCGGCGCACTCGAAAGCGCCCCGCGCACAGCCACCATAAAACACAGACGATAGAAAACGCCGAACTGGTGGCGCTTGACGCGCCTAACGATAGAAGGGCTTCCACACCCTGTCACTGAATTTGCAGTGACCGCTAGAGACTATCGATGTGGCCCGATGCGCACCAGTTCATGGAAACCGCTACAACTTGAAGGAAACTTCCGACGACCTTGCCCAGAAATTTCGCTGCCTGTAAGACCGCCTTCGCGGGCAAGCCACGCTCCCACAGGACCGAGTCATGCCACAAAAAACGGGAACGACTTCAATCCTGTGGGAGCGTGGCTTGCCCGCGAATTGAGCGCGAAGCGGTCATAAAATTTATCTGAGTCGGAGATCGAAAGCCTCACCAGGTTGATTGATCTTCGAGGCTGGCTTTATGAAGGTCGTCTTTCCATTCTTCGCTTGCCAGCTTATATATATCTTCAAAGAATCCACGGGCATCTTTCAGCGAGTACCACTCAGCTCGAGGCCAGCTCGAGTCATAAACATCATCAATATCGAATAAGTTTTTAAAGTCATAACTGCGATCTCGTAGTTTTTCGGCCAAGAACTCAAACAACACAAATTTGTGCCTGTACGACAGACACCCCAGCTTCAAACTATACTTAACGATAAGGACCCTTCTATCAAACTGGTTATCAGGATCAAAAACACTCAGTTCTTCACCACGAGTCTCTTCCCGATCATAGACATTAAACACACCGACAAACCACATCAGGTTCGGTTCAAAAGCCTCGTCAACAAACGGATCTCGCAACATCATTTTCTCTCCGTTGGAAAACCCGTATAAGGCCGACCCACCTTATCCTGATCAAACTTAACTTCAAACCAATCAAAGTTCTCATTCAACGTAGGGTTTTGTTTATCCTTTTTGTTGGGTCGATAACCGCGACCTGCACCAGGCAACTCCATCCTCACTACCGGGTCATTGTTGTGATCTCTGCCTGTATGTGGATCCAGCCCTAGACGCTCCCTCGTCATAGCTTTGTTCAACGCATTTAGATGAACTCTCCAGTTACTGAACTGGGAGCTTAAATTTCCTCTTGGTGGTACTGGCACTCGTCCCGTCTTAGGATTCGCTCCATTTATAGCCCTCTGCTTGAGTGCCGCATCAGGTATCTCTGAACTGTGCTTTTGCACAGTGTGCATCTTGTACTTCTTCTCCATTTTAATTACCCGCCCCTTGGCATTCGCCTCAGCCAACTCATCAATCCTCGCCCGCCGTTGCTCAGCCGTCATTTTCGGCAGCGGCGGCTCACCCTCATCAACCCTAGCGCCAGTCGTATCATCCGGCGCCCCACACCCAGGCTTATTCGACTGCGGGCAATTCCCGCTCAACCCCAACGGATCAACCCACCCCGTCGGATTCAGCGCGTAGCGATACTGATTCAGCCCACCCGCCAGCTTCACCGGATCCGGCGTCAGGTACCGCCCCACCTCCGGATCATAGTACCGATGACGGTTGTAGTGCAGGCCGCTCTCGGCGTCGAAGTACTGTCCCTGAAACCGCAGCGGTTGATTGAGCTGTTCTCCCCCGCCAAACACCAAGTGCGTGACTTTTCCGTAGGCGTTGTACTTCGCCGACCAGACAATCTCGCCACCAAAATCCGTCAGTTCCTGCGGTGTACCCAGGTGATCGAGCTGGTAGTAAAACGGGCAGGCCTTGCGCGGGCCTTTGCCGTCGAGCATGGCCAATGGGCGGAATGTGCCCGGTTCGTAGACGTAGCTGCGGTAGTGCTCGCGGCTGCTTTCGGCGACGAGGTTGTCGCCTTGCCAGAAGAATTCGGTGGTGTGGCCGTCGACGGTTTTGGCGATGCGACGGCCGAAGGCGTCGTAGCGGTAACTCGCGCAGCGTCCATCCGGCAATGTGACACCGATCAGCCGATGCTGGCAGTCGTAACGGTATTCAGTGACGAGCTTTTGCCCGGTACCGCGCCGCTCGCGTATGAGATTTCCGAAGGCGTCGTAGTCGTAATGCCGGTCACCCTGCATCAGCAGGCGATTACCTTTAACGGTCGCCACACCCGGGCGATCCTGCATCAGCAAGTTGCCGGCCGGGTCGTGGGCGAAGGTTTCCGGTGGGTCGTCGCGGGTGTGGCGTACGCGAGTCAGGCAGTTGAGCGCGTCGTAGTAATAGCTGCGCTGGCCGTGACGGCTATCAGCGATGGTCGCCAGGTTGCCGTTGACCGCGTAGCTGTAGTGGCGCATGTACAGCGGTCGGTTTGACTGGTTGATCGCGTGGGCTTGCAACCGACCTTGTTCGTCGTAGTGGTACTGGCTGGTGAGTTGGCCTTGTTGGCGTTGCTGCTCGCGACCGAAGGCAAATTGGTGGGTGGTGAGCCGCGCGCCGTTGAGGTCGATGGCGGCCAGTGCTCCGCCCTTTTCGTGGTGGTAGTCGAGTTTGCTGCCGTCCGGCAGGCGCAGGCGGTTGAGTTGGCCACAGGCGTCGTAGCCATAGCGCAAGGTGCCCCAGCCTTGGTGCTCGGTGATCAGGCGATCCTGTGGGTCGTACTCGAACTCCAGCGGGTGGTCGTGGCCGTCATCGACGCTGATCAGTCGGCCGAGGCTGTCGTAGCGGTACTCGACCTTGATGCCATCGGGCAGCGTCTTGACCAGCAACCGCCCTGCCGAATCCCGTTCATAAGCGGTAACCCGCTGCGAACCGTCATCGCCGAACTCGGTTTTCTCCAGCAGATGGCCGTTGAGGTCATAGGCATACGCCGTGCGCTGGCCATCGAGTCCGCTTTCTTGTCGGATCAAGCCGTTCGGCGTGTAGTCCAGGCGATATTTTTCGCCGGATTCGTTTTCGATTTCTGTGAGTAACAGCTGCGCATTGTCGTAGCGATACTTCAGCTGGGTGCCGTCGGCATTGATGCGGCGGCTGACCAGGTGCAGGTCGTCGAGGTATTCGTAGCGCGTGACGCGGCCGAGCTCGTCGCGTTCGGCGGTGATTTTTCCGTAGGCGTTGTAGCTGAAGGCGCGAGTGGCACCTGTAGGAAGCGTCGTCTGGATCAGTCGTCCGACAGCATCCCATTCGTAACGGGTGACGGCGCCGTGTTCGTCCTGTCCCGTAATCCGCCGCCCCAACGCGTCGTAGGCAAACCGCCGCTGACCACCGTCCGGCAAGGTTTCTTCAACCAGTTGACCCAAACCGTTCCAGACGAAAGCCTGGCGGCTACTATCCGGATACCGGATCGACAGCAACTGCCCTTTTTCATCGTAGTGATAATAGGTGACATAGCCGTCAGGATCGGTCGCCTCGGCGATGTCACCCTGGGCATTGCGCCGATACGTCGACACGGCGTTGCCGCGGGACTGCGCGTGCAGGAAACCGTTGCGATACTCGTAGGAAGTGGGTTCGTCTTCCGGCGGAATCAGCGCGACCAGCCGTCCGACTTCGTCGTAGTGGTATTCGGTGACGGCGCCGAGGGGATCCTGCTCGGCAATCAATCGACCTTTATCGTCGTAGGCCTTGAGGTGTTCGCCGCCATTCAGCTCGACCTTGCGCACCAGTCGCGCCCGGTCGTCGTGCTGATAAACCTCTTCGCTGCCGTCGATGTTCTGGACGGTGACGCTGCCCTCGTCATCCCAGACATACCGCGCCTCCATCTGCGCAAACGACGCCCAATGTCGGACGCATCGCGCAGCCTTGCCGGACCTTTCCCACTCCCAGAAGAAACTCGCCCCACCGGCCAGTTGCCGTTGCAGGACGACGTGCTGATCGTCGTAGTCGTAACGCTCGCTTTCGCCGGCGGCGTTGGTCGCTTCGATCAGTCGAGCGCGCTCGTCGTAGCGGTAACTGACCAGTGTCTGTTCGGTTATCCAGGCTTCATCCGACGTGTCTGCCGGCACAAAAACCTGATAATCAACGGCGACCAGATGGCTGCGCTCATAGCGCAACAGTAGGGCTCGGCCAGCGCCGTTATCGAGGCGTTTGATGCGCTCCTGGCGATCGCGCGTGACGTGCAGTCGGTTGTCGTATCCGTCGCTGATCGTTGTCAGTCGACCGTTGATGAAGTGATAGAAACGCGTGTCATCGCCGGCCTGGGCGAGGATCATTTCTTCGGGCTCGTCACCCAGGAAAATCGCCGCTCGCGAGAGGCTGTTGTGGATGGCCGGCCGCTCGATAGTCGGCAATGGAAAGGGGGTGCGGCGGTTTTCGTGGTCGATCCAGATGACGTTGTCGCCATCGATCTCCAACCGGTGCGCGAGGCTGTGACTCCAGCCGAAACCAAGCCCGCCATCGATCTCGACGGCGCTGGTGCGATAGAGCCGGGTAAAGTCGAACGACAAAACCCCATCAAGCGAACCGTCGGTAAGGGTCAGCAGCTCTTCGCCGGTGACCATCGACACCGGGCATTTGTTGGTGGCGGTTTTATCGGCGGAATCAGCGGGGTCGCCGTTGGGATTTTTCGCTTGAACCGGGACGTCTTCGTGGTGTTCGTTTTGTTTGAGCGTGGTGTTGCGCTTGGCGTCCCAACGCAATTGCATCTGACCGTTTTTCAGACCGGCCGCGACACCCCGTGCGGCGACCTTTTTGTAGCGATCGACGTAGGACATGAAGCTGTTGATAAGTGTGAAAATCGCTTTGACGAATCCCTGCACGGCGCTGACGATGCGGGCGCCATAGTTGGCAAAACGCATACCCAGATAAGCAATGCCAGCCCCCGCGCCAGCGAAGGTCAAGACGATCCCGATCAGAATGTCGATGAGCAGTTGCACGACTACTGTTGATACAGCTTCGGCAGTTTTACCGGCGATCTCGCTGGGCGGCAGCATCTCCAACCAGAGACTGGCGGTGCGTAGCAACAAACACAGTGCCGCTTCATCACTGGCCAGCAGTTGGACTTTTGCCATCACGTCCGGCGCAGTTTTTGCCAGCTTGGCCAGCTCATCAGCACCGCTACCCAATCGTTCAACGAACTCGCCGGGATCCTGGAGTACGTCCGACAACAGGTTGATGCTGTCCCACACGCCGATGATTGCGGCCCAACTTCCGGCGAGCATCCCGTTACCCGCCGCGGCAAAAGCCGATTGCGGCCACTGCGGTTTGAATCCTTTCCACTCGTTGCGCAGCCAGTCTTCCAGCTGTTGGGTCAGGCCGTCGTAAGAGGAGAAAAGCGCCTCAACTTGCTTCGGGGTCACTTCACTCTGGACATGAACGCGGTAGAACTTGCCGGGCTTACCTTCGAACACTCCCTTGCCATGTTCATCAAGCGTGATCGTCGTCTTTTCGCCCCCATCAACGGCAATCACATCAACATCGATGTTCCCCAGCGCAATGTCATAAACCGACTCGAACTTGCTCTCGATCAGCAAAACCCCATTCTTCGGACACTGCGCGACGGTGGAGAAAAAGTCGTCATCGCCACTGCTCACCGACCTGGTGGTATTGCCGAGTTTGATCTGCCGTTCCACGCCCATCAGCGAGGGCATGTCCGCAGCCCGGCTAACCTGGTCTGCAGTACGGTTGAACCAGTTGCCAAGTTGTTCGCGATAGAGCGTCAAGGTGTCTTTGAAACCGTCGAGCTCCTGCTCGATCCGTACGATCTGATCCATCAGTCCAGCTCCGTTATCAGGTAGTCCACCAAGGCTGATTTCGGTGCTGGCGGCAGGCCCGGCTCTTCCAGAAAGATCGCTACCTTGTGCCGCAAAACACTGTCGGAAAACGCTTCGAAAAGATCAGGGCGATCCTCGCTCAGCCACTTGAGCAAGTTGTTCACCCGAGTGGTGCTTGACTGTTCAGCGAGATGTTCCAGCAGCGTTTCGGAGACTTCCCACCATGGAAAAACCCTGGAGGTTTTCAGCGCGGTGCCACCGGCTTCGAGCGGTTGGCCATTGATCAGGCAACGCCCCATTACGGGCAGCAGTTCAGCGACGTCGACCTCGACAGACTGCAGAATCGGCAGTAAATAACGCCCGTCCCAGAAACGGAAAAACACCGCGCTGCCATTAGGCAAAAGCACTTGCGTAAGGCTGCGCAAATGCTCGACCAGCACGTCCAGAGTCGAAGAAGACACCGCGAGCCAACCCCAGTCGCAAGACTCGGTCGTGGCCGCCCACTCCAGAAACTCACTGCCCGCCGCGACGATTCCGACATAGGGCATGACCGGTTCCCACTCGGCATAGTCGGTGTCTGCCCAGATCGGACGGGGCGCTTGAGCGGCGGACGATCGCTGCCAGGCCTTCAAGGGTTCTGCGGAGCTTGCATTGCTGAAGATCGCAAACAGTTGTTCCGAAGGTTTCAGCGGTTGGCGCTCCAGCCATTCGCGAGGCGACAAGCGATCAGGCTGCACAGACACCCTCCTTGCAACGCGCGCATTCCTCGCAGAACGGCGCGTCGCTTTTGAGGCTCAGAATCTGTGCGACGCTGAGTGCGGCGAGTTGTCTTTGGCTGCTCGACGCGCCCATTACCGGCATCGGTGCACCACCGAGTCCAATCGGAACGCTGCTGAAAATTCCGGCGGGCCCCATGTTGATCCAGTGTCCGCCCGCCTGAAGCGTGACGCTGACACCACCGTCGATGACGATTTGCTCGCCGGCGCTTGCGTGGAATTGTCCGCTCGCTTTGAAAGTCTGGTGGGTGGCGGTGATGGATCGATCACCGTGAACATGCAGGGTATCGTTTGCACCAACAACCGCACTGCGCTGGTTGCCGACCTGAACGTGCAGGTCTTGCAGCACATGCTGAGTCCAGTTTCGCTGGGCCCGCAGGTAGATTTCCTCGGCGCCTTTACGATCCTCGATGCGCAATTCGCTGTAACCGCCGCCTCCGGGACTGCTGTGGCTGCGGAAAATGCTGCGGGTTTTGTCGGCGGGCAGATTCAGTGGTATCGAGTTCGCACCATTGGGCACGCAGCCCATGACCATCGGTTTATCGACGTCGGCATCAAGGAACCCCACCAATACTTCCATGCCGACCCGAGGAATCAGTGCGATGCCGTAGCCGTCATGCGCCCAACCCGTGGCGACGCGCAGCCAGCAACTGGAATGTTCGTTGCGCTTGCCGTCACGATCCCAGGCGAACTGAACTTTGACGCGGCCGTGCTCGTCGCAGTGGATCTCGCTGTCACCCGGGCCCGTGACGACAGCCGTTTGATAACCGGTGAACGAGGGTTTGGCGATCTGAGCCGGGCGAAACGAAACATCCCACGGCGTAGCCAGAAAGGTATTGCGATAGCCTTGGACATCTTCCGGGTTGCTGCCGGCCATCTCTTCCAGCACTTGCGGCTGACGGCCATGGTGTTCGATTTGGGTGATCAGCCACAGGTCATTCCATGCCTGACGCGGATGCTCGGCCAGGTGCAGGAAATGCCCGCTGACCAAAGCAGACTCATCGCCCCGCCCTTCAGCCTGACGGTAGTCCGCGTTGTGGCGTTCAAGCGCTCGCTGAGCCAGCGCCCCGCCGTACTCGCGATCCGTGAACTGGCCAGGAAAGTGGTAATCCTCAAGGGCCGGCAGGTGTCCGTTGTCGATTCGGCTTTCAAGTTGCAGTCGCGGTTTATGGAAGTCGTAGTCGCGACGGGCTACCGCCGTGGTGCGGGTTTCCAGTCGTACGTTGAAGCAATTGATCGCTGGCGCATCTGCCGCCATGCCGGTGTCAGGCAAGTAAAGCGTCGGTTCGGCGATCAGCGGAAAAACCGTCTGGTCATCACCGAACACCAGCTGATGGCCATCGAGGCTGTGTTGAAAGTGGTAGTGAATGCCGATCTCGGCGCACAGGCGCTGGATGAACGCCAGATCGCTTTCCGCGTATTGCACGCAATACTCGCGATCAGGGTACTCGCTGCCGAGCTGAAACCTGAACGCGTCGCCCTGAATGCCATGGTCCTCAAGGATTTGCGCAATGATCGCCGGCACGCTTTTACGCTGGAAGATTCGCTGATTGATGCGCCGGTCAAGGTAGGTCAGACGTGGGCCAAGGCTGACCTGGTAATGCGTCAGACGCTGGCCGGAATCGCCCTGACCAACCCGAAATATCTGACCGTGAACACCGCAACCTTGCGCATCAAAACTCAGAAAAGCCTGACGATGCAGGAGGCTTTCAAGCTCAATGTCCGGTCGCTCGCTGACCAGTTCCAGATCAAAACGGTAAGGCTGGCTGATGGCTTCCTTGCCGGTGAACTCAAGCACCTTGAGTCCATTCTGGTTGCCGTCGACGGTCAGCGTGAAGCGCGGTTGATTGGCGAGAGCGAACATCCGATGTGTCTCTGCAGAATGAAGGCGGGCGATTCTGCATGAGCGACAAGGGGTGCTGACGAAGGGACAGGAAACTCAGATTTATCGTGTTTTTTTAGAGATTTTTCCTTCGAAAATCGGTGTGTTTGGCTACAGACATTACCTTCGGAAGCGCCACCGCCCCACTGTGGGAGCGGGCTTGCTCGCGAAAGCGGTCAATCATTCAACGGTGATGTCGACTGACAGACCGCTTTAGCGAGCAAGCCCGCTCCCACAAGGGATGTGCGAAGCTTCATCCCCATCCGGAAGACCAAAAAAAAACGGCCCGCCTCCAAAGGAAGCGGGCCGTTTTCATGTTCGGCGAAAGGTCAGAGCCTCAGCTCATCCCGATCACTTGTTCAGGCGGAAATCAGCCTCGGCAGCGGCAAAGCGATGAAGCATGCCGGCAGTCGGGTTGCCCAGTTTGCTGACGATGTAGATCGCCAGGCTGGCGAAAATGAAACCAGGGATGATTTCGTACAGACCCAGCAGTTCGAAGTGTTTCCACACGATCACGGTGATCGCGCCGACCAGAATACCGGCCAATGCGCCGTTACGGGTCATGTCTTTCCAGATCACGGAGATCAGGACGACCGGACCGAACGCAGCACCGAAACCGGCCCAGGCGTAGCTGACCAGACCCAGTACACGGTTGTTCGGGTTAGCCGCCAGAGCGATGGCGACCAGGGCAACCAGCAGCACCATGGCGCGACCGACCCAGACCAACTCAACCTGGGAAGCGGATTTACGCAGGAAAGTCTTGTAGAAGTCTTCGGTCAGGGCGCTCGAGCATACCAGCAGCTGGCAGCTCAACGTACTCATCACGGCAGCCAGAATGGCCGACAGCAGTACACCGGCGACCCATGGGTTGAACAGGATTTTGGCCAGTTCGATGAACACGCGCTCGTGGTTTTCGGTCACAGGACCGGCCACATCAGGGTGCGCCGAGAAGTAAGCGATACCGAAGAAGCCAACAGCGACAGTGCCGCCCAGGCACAGGATCATCCAGGTCATGGAGATACGGCGAGCGTTGGCGATCGACTTGACCGAATCCGCGGCCATGAAACGCGCCAGGATGTGCGGCTGGCCGAAGTAACCCAAGCCCCAGCCCATCAGCGAGATGATGCCGATGAAGGTGGTGTTTTTCAGCATGTCGAAGTTGCTGGCGTCTTGCGCTTCGATGGCCAGGAACGTGGTGTCAACGCCACCGGTGGCCAGCAGCACGATGATCGGCGTCAGCAACAGGGCGAAGATCATCAGCGTGGCTTGTACGGTGTCAGTCCAGCTGACGGCCAGGAAACCGCCGACGAAGGTGTAGGCAATTGTCGCCGCAGCACCGGCCCACAGCGCTGTCTCGTAGGACATGCCGAAGGTGCTTTCGAACAGACGGGCACCAGCCACGATGCCGGAAGCGCAGTAGATGGTGAAGAACACCAGGATCACAACCGCGGAGATGATCCGCAGCAGGCCGCTTTTGTCTTCGAAACGGCTGGAGAAGTAATCCGGTAGAGTCAGCGCATCACCGTTGTGCTCGGTCTGCACGCGCAGACGGCCGGCGACGAACAGCCAGTTCAGGTAAGCACCGATGATCAGGCCGATGGCGATCCAGCTTTCGGACAGGCCGGACATGTAGATGGCGCCCGGCAGGCCCATCAACAACCAGCCGCTCATGTCGGAGGCGCCGGCGGACAATGCAGTCACGACGCTGCCCAGGCTGCGACCGCCCAGAATGTAGTCAGAAAGGTTGTTGGTGGAGCGATAGGCCATGAAGCCGATCAGCACCATTGCTGCGATGTAGATCACGAACGTGATCAGGGTTGGATTGCTTACGCTCATTAAGTTACGCCCTGGCTTTGTTTTTATGTAGCGGCGGTTTTTGTTAACCGCTCGCAAACGACGACGTTTGGCAGACGATTGTGGATCCCGCGCATTTATGACTGATGTTTCCCCAGGAAAGCCATCAGCCGGTACACCTGTCTTTTTGACCGGTTGCACCTTGGCCGCGAATGCTATTCAACAAAGCAAATAAGGTGCAACCCATTTCTCGAGAATAAGTTGCACCCAGTCGGATTTTCCCGAAAAAAGGCGGTTTTTGCTTCCTTTTAGCGCAGTCAACGACCGTTGCTAGAATTAAAAGCACCAAGCAAGTGCGGTACGTCCGTACCGGAATTTAATTCCTGACGAGCTGCTTATTATTCCGACAAAAAAAGGGTTGCACCCGGTTGCACCTCAAAGATTGCCCAGCTAATCTTGCCGCCAGCTGATGCCACGCGGTCGTGGCAAACATGAGGATAAAAATATGGCTACCACCACCCTTGGGGTCAAACTTGATGACCCGACCCGCGAGCGCCTAAAGGCCGCCGCGACCTCGATTGATCGCACGCCGCACTGGCTGATCAAGCAGGCAATTTTCAATTACCTGGAAAAACTCGAGGGTGGTGCAACCCTGACCGAGCTGAACGGCCTGACCGCCAAAGAAGCTGACGACAGTGGCGAAGTCCATGTCGACCACGCGCACCAGTGCTTCCTCGAGTTCGCCGAAAGCATCCTGCCGCAATCGGTACTGCGCGCTTCGATCACCGCTGCTTACCGTCGTCCTGAGCCGGAAGTGGTGCCTATGCTGATCGAACAGGCTCGCTTGCCGGTCGCCATGGCCGAAGCCACCAACAAGCTGGCTGCCTCGATTGCCGAAAAACTGCGCAATCAGAAGAGCGCCGGCGGCCGAGCCGGGATTGTTCAAGGCCTGTTGCAGGAATTTTCCCTGTCGTCCCAGGAAGGCGTGGCGCTGATGTGCCTCGCCGAAGCGCTGCTGCGCATCCCGGACAAAGGCACTCGCGACGCACTGATTCGCGACAAAATCAGCACCGGCAACTGGCAGCCGCACTTGGGCAACAGCCCGTCGCTGTTCGTCAACGCCGCCACCTGGGGTCTGCTGCTGACCGGCAAACTGGTCGCCACCCATAATGAAGCGGGCCTGACTTCTTCCCTGAGCCGCATCATCGGCAAGAGCGGCGAGCCGATGATCCGCAAGGGCGTCGACATGGCCATGCGCCTGATGGGCGAGCAGTTCGTCACCGGTGAAACCATCGCCGAAGCCCTGGCCAACGCCAGCAAGTTCGAAGCCAAAGGCTTCCGCTATTCCTACGACATGCTGGGTGAAGCCGCACTCACCGAGCACGACGCCCAGAAGTACCTGGCCTCGTACGAACAAGCCATCCACTCGATCGGCAAAGCGTCCCACGGTCGTGGGATTTATGAAGGCCCGGGCATTTCCATCAAGCTCTCGGCACTGCACCCGCGTTACAGCCGTGCGCAGTACGAGCGCGTGATGGACGAGTTGTACCCGCGCCTGTTGTCGCTGACCCTGCTGGCCAAGCAATACGACATCGGCCTGAACATCGACGCCGAAGAAGCAGACCGCCTCGAGCTGTCGCTGGATCTGCTGGAGCGCCTGTGCTTCGAGCCGCAATTGACCGGCTGGAACGGCATCGGTTTCGTGATCCAGGCCTATCAGAAGCGTTGCCCGTATGTGATCGATTACGTAATCGACCTGGCGCGTCGCAGCCGTCATCGCCTGATGATCCGACTGGTAAAAGGCGCGTACTGGGATAGCGAAATCAAGCGCGCCCAGGTCGAAGGCCTGGAAGGCTATCCGGTCTACACCCGCAAGGTGTACACCGACGTTTCCTACATCGCCTGCGCACGCAAACTGCTGTCGGTGCCGGAAGTCATCTACCCGCAGTTCGCCACGCACAACGCCCACACCCTGTCGGCCATTTACCACATTGCCGGTCAGAACTATTACCCGGGTCAGTACGAGTTCCAGTGCCTGCACGGCATGGGTGAACCGCTGTACGAACAGGTTGTAGGTAAAGTTTCCGAAGGCAAGCTGAACCGTCCGTGCCGCGTGTACGCTCCGGTCGGCACTCACGAAACACTGTTGGCGTACCTGGTGCGTCGCCTGCTGGAAAACGGCGCGAACACCTCGTTCGTTAACCGGATCGCCGACCAGTCCATTTCGATTCAGGAGCTGGTGGCCGATCCAGTGGCCAGCATCGAGCAGATGGCGACGCTGGAAGGCGGCTTCGGCCTGCCGCACCCGCGTATTCCGCTGCCGCGTGATCTTTATGGTGCCGAGCGCGCCAACTCCAGCGGCATCGACATGGCCAACGAACATCGTCTGGCTTCGCTGTCGTGTGCTTTGCTGGCCACTGCTCATAACCACTGGAAAGCCGCGCCGATGCTCGGTTGCGTCTCCAGCACTGAAACGCCTGCACCGGTATTGAACCCGTCCGACTTGCGCGACGTGGTCGGCCACGTACAGGAAGCCACCGTCGAAGACGTCGACAACGCGATCCAGTGCGCCCTCAACGCTGCGCCGATCTGGCAGGCCACCCCGCCCGCCGAACGCGCCGCGATTCTGGAACGTGCCGCCGATTTGATGGAAGGCGAGATCCAGCCGCTGATGGGCCTGTTGGCTCGCGAAGCCGGCAAGACCTTCGCCAACGCCATCGCCGAAGTGCGTGAAGCCGTGGACTTCCTGCGTTATTACGCCGTGCAGGCGCGCAACGATTTCACCAACGACGCCCACCGCCCGCTGGGCCCGGTGGTCTGCATCAGCCCTTGGAACTTCCCGCTGGCGATCTTCAGCGGCCAGGTCGCTGCAGCACTGGCCGCCGGTAACCCGGTATTGGCCAAGCCTGCGGAGCAAACCCCGCTGGTCGCGGCTCAAGCCGTGCGCCTGATGCTCGAAGCCGGGATTCCGGAAGGCGTGCTGCAACTGCTGCCGGGCCGTGGCGAAACCGTAGGTGCGCGTCTGGTCGGTGACGACCGGGTCAAAGGCGTGATGTTCACCGGTTCCACCGAAGTTGCTCGCTTGCTGCAACGTAACGTCGCCGGTCGCCTGGATGCACAGGGTCGTCCGATTCCGCTGATCGCTGAAACGGGCGGCCAGAACGCGATGATCGTCGACTCCTCGGCACTGACCGAACAAGTCGTGATCGACGTGGTGTCGTCGGCCTTCGACAGCGCCGGTCAACGTTGCTCGGCTCTGCGTGTACTTTGCTTGCAGGAAGATTCCGCAGACCGCGTCATCGAAATGCTCAAGGGCGCCATGGCTGAATGCCGACTCGGCAACCCGGAGCGCCTGTCCGTAGACATCGGCCCGGTGATCGACGCCGAAGCCAAGGCTGGCATCGAGAAGCACATCCAGGCCATGCGTGACAAAGGTCGCAATGTGTATCAGGTGGCGATTGCCAACAGCGAAGAAGTCAAACGCGGCACCTTCGTGATGCCAACGCTGATCGAACTGGAAAGCTTTGACGAACTGCAACGCGAGATCTTCGGTCCGGTGCTGCACGTGGTTCGCTACAAGCGCAAGGACATCGACCAGTTGATCGGCCAGATCAACGCTTCCGGTTATGGCCTGACCCTGGGCGTGCACACCCGCATCGACGAGACCATCGCCAAGGTGATCGACAACGTCAATGCCGGTAACGTCTACGTGAACCGCAACATCGTTGGCGCCGTGGTCGGCGTGCAACCGTTCGGTGGCGAAGGCCTGTCGGGCACCGGCCCGAAAGCCGGTGGTCCGTTGTACCTGTACCGCCTGCTGTCGACACGTCCTACCGATGCAATCGAACAATCCTTCGCTCGCGGCGACGCCGTCACTGCACCGGATGTTCGTCTGCGTGACGCCATGAGCAAACCGTTGACCGCGCTGCAAGCCTGGGCCGACAGCAACAAGTTCAGCGACCTGAGCGCCCTGTGCGCGCAGTTCGCGGCGCAATCGCAAAGCGGGATCACCCGTGTTCTGGCGGGCCCGACCGGCGAACGCAACAGCTACGCCATCCTGCCGCGTGAACACGTGCTGTGCCTGGCGGAAGTCGAAGGCGATCTGCTGACGCAACTGGCGGCGGTATTGGCCGTCGGCGGTTCGGCCGTATGGCCGGAAGCTGACTTGACCAAGGCACTGTTCGCACGTCTGCCGAAGGAAGTTCAGGCGAAGATCAAACGGGTTGCCGACTGGAACAAGGACGAAGTGGTGTTTGATGCAGTTCTGCATCACGGCCATTCCGACCAGCTGCGTGCGGTGTGTCAGCAAGTGGCCAAGCGTGCCGGGGCGATTGTCGGGGTCCATGGGTTGTCCCAAGGCGAGACCAACATTGCGCTGGAACGTCTGGTGATCGAGCGTGCGCTGAGTGTTAACACCGCGGCGGCGGGTGGTAATGCGAGCTTGATGACGATCGGCTAATCACCGATTCGTAAAGCGACACAAAATGGGCGCCCTTACCGGCGCCCATTTTTTTGCTTTGCAGGAGCCGGCTTGCTGGCGATCAATGCACTGCGGTGGCTCTGATGCACCGCCATCGCCAGCAAGCCGGCTCCTACAAGGTTCGTGTTTGGCCTGTGCATCACCGACATCAATCATCCTGTTCAGCCTCTATTCCCACGCCTAGACTCGGCCCATTCCAAAAAAAGGTAGGCCGCCATGTCCGAGACGTTGCTCAGTTCCCGCAATCTGGCTTTCGAGCTGTACGAAGTCCTCGATGCCGAAGGCCTGACCCAGCGTGAGCGTTTCGCCGAGCACAACCGCGAAACCTTCGATGCTGCCATCGGCACCGCTCGCAGCATTGCCGAGAAGTTCTTCGCCCCGCACAACCGCAAGGGTGACGAGAACGAGCCACGCTACGAGGATGGTCAGGCGATTCTGATTCCGGAAGTCAAACCGGCGGTGGATGCCTTTCTCGAAGCTGGCTTCCTCAACGCCGCGCGCAGTTTCGACGCCGGCGGCATGCAACTTCCTACGCTGTTGTCCCAGGCCTGCTTCGCGCATTTTCAGTCAGCCAACGCGGCGTCGACCTCGTACCCGTTCCTGACCATGGGCGCGGCGAACCTGATCGAAAGCTTCGGCACGGATGAGCAGAAACAACGCTTCCTGCAACCGATGATCGACGGCCGCTTTTTCGGCACCATGGCGCTGACCGAACCCCATGCCGGTTCGTCGCTATCGGATATTCGTACGCGCGCGGAGCCGGCGTCTGACGGTACTTATCGCCTGAAGGGCAACAAGATTTTCATCTCCGGCGGCGATCACCCGCTGTCGGAAAACATCGTGCACATGGTGCTGGCCAAGTTGCCGGACGCACCGGCCGGGGTGAAGGGCATTTCGCTGTTTATCGTGCCCAAGTTCCTGGTCAACGATGACGGCAGCCTGGGCAAACGCAATGACGTGTTGCTGGCCGGTCTGTTCCACAAGATGGGCTGGCGCGGCACCACCTCCACGGCGCTGAACTTCGGCGACAACGGCGAGTGCGTCGGCTATCTGGTGGGCAAGCCGCACCACGGTTTGAGCTACATGTTCCAGATGATGAACGAGGCGCGGATCGGCGTCGGCATGGGCGCGGTGATGCTCGGTTACGCCGGTTACCTGTATTCGCTGGAGTACGCGCGCGAACGTCCACAGGGCCGCGTGCCAGACAGCAAGGACCCGAACACCGCGCCAGTGGCGATCATTCAACATGCCGACGTGAAACGCATGTTGCTGACGCAAAAAGCCTACGTCGAAGGCTCGTTCGACCTTGGGCTGTATGCGGCGCGATTGTTCGATGACACCACGACGCTTGCGACCGAAGCAGAGCGCAAACAGGCGCATGAACTGCTGGACTTGCTGACGCCGATCGTCAAATCCTGGCCGTCGGAGTTTTGCCTGAAGGCCAACGAACTGGCGATCCAGATTCTCGGCGGTCACGGCTATACCCGTGAGTATCCGGTGGAGCAGTACTACCGCGACAACCGCCTGAACCCGATTCATGAAGGCACCCACGGCATTCAGTCGCTCGACCTGTTGGGGCGCAAACTGGCGCAGAACGGAGGTGCGGGGCTCAAGCAGTTGATCCGTCTGATCGCCGATACTGCCGAGCGCGCTCATGCATACGAATCGTTAACCCCGTTGCGTGAGCCACTGGAGAAACTGGTAGCGCGCTTGCAGACAGTGACCATTGGCCTGCTGACCGATCTGGGGCAAGGCAAGGTCAACAGCAGCCTGGCGAACTCGGCGCTGTACCTGAAAGTGTTCGGGCACACGGTGATTGGCTGGCGCTGGCTGGAGCAGGCGATCCGTGCCGAGGAAGGGTTGGCCAAGGGGAATGCGGCGGATGTGAGCTTCTATAAAGGCAAACTGCAGGCGGCGCGGTATTTCCTGACGTGGGAAGTGCCGGGTTGCCACCATGAATTGGCGCTTCTTGAGGCGCGGGATGATGTTTGTCTTGGGATGCAGGATAAGTGGTTTTAACTAAAGCACTTGTAGTGCTGCTGAAATCCAATCGCGGGCAAGCCCGCTCCCACAGGATCTCTGTGTTGAACACATTCGCTGTTAACAACACTGATCCCTGTGGGAGCGGGCTTGCCCGCGATGGCGTCAGCACGAGCGACGCATTTATCAGCTCAACCGAAACCCACCCATCTGCCGCGCCAGATCATCCGCCAACCGCTGCAACGTCTGACAGTCTTCACGGCATGCTCTCACTTCGCCTGCCGTCGCCCGGGCCAGATCTGAAATCCCCTGCACATTGCGGTTGATCTCTTCCGTCACCGCCGATTGCTCTTCCGTCGCGGTCGCCACTTGATGATTCATATCGCTGATGCGCTCGACCTGCCCGGTAATCGCCGTCAACGACGCCCCGGTGCGCTGGCTCGATTCAACCCCGGTGCCAGTCGCCGCTTGCCCGGTGTGCATCGACGACACCGCATTCTCCGCGCCTTGCTTGAGGCTGCCGATCATCTGCTGAATCTCGTCGGTGGACGACTGTGTGCGTCGGGCCAGCGTCCGGACTTCATCCGCCACCACCGCAAATCCACGGCCCATGTCCCCGGCCCGCGCCGCTTCGATGGCCGCGTTCAATGCCAGCAAGTTGGTCTGCTCGGAAATCCCGCGAATCACGGCCAGCACCTGATCGATGGACGCCACCTGATTGGCCAACTCGCCTACCGCACTAGCGGCGTGGCCAATTTCATCGGACATGCTTTCTATATGCCGGATCGAACCACCGACCACTTCCCGCGCCTGCATCGCCTCATCGCGAGCATTTTGCGAAGCAACCGCCGCGTTGCCGGCGTTCTGCGCGATTTCCTGCACGGTCAGGCCCATCTCGTGAACGGCGGTGGCGACCATGTCGGTCATTTCCTGCTGGCGGCCGGAACGTTCAGCGGTGTTGTCCACCACCCGCGCCACTTGACCGACAGCCGTGCGCAAGCGCTCGCTGGTGGTCAGCACTTCGCCGATCATCTCGCGCTGACTGTCGAGGAATCGATTGAAGCCACGGGCCAGGTCACCCAGCTCATCGGCACGGCTGGAATCTAACCTGTGGGTCAAATCTCCACCACCGCTACCGATGGCTACCAGCGCCGCTGTTACCTGACGAATCGGACGCACCAGGCCACGGGCCAGCAACACCACCAGCAACAGGCACACCAGCGCCACCGCCAGGCCGATGCCGCTACTCATCCACATGGCGCGACGGGCCTCGGCGTAGATCTGCGACTGTGGCACTTCGGCCACCAGGGTCCAGCCCAGATCCCGCAGCGGCAGGCTCAACGCCAGATAATCTTCGCCGCCGCGCACGAAGCTACTGTTGGTGGCAACTTTTTGACCCATGACGGTTTGCGCAGCCGGTGCGCCGATCTGCTCGGCCAGTGTGCGCTTGCCGCTGAATTGCGCCTCGGGATGAACCTGGATCAGACCGTCGGAACGCACGAGATAGACCTTGCCGCGCTCACCAAAGTTGAAGTTGTGGATCAGCTCCGACAGCTCTTTCATGCTCAACCCAAGGCCCGCAACGCCCACGACTTTGCCGGCCTGCTCGACCTTGAGGTCGATGAACAGCGCCAATTCTCCGGTCGCGGTGTCATTGTCGATATTGAGGGTGCGCGGTTGGCTGCTGTCGAGGAACGTGTAGAACCAGGCGTCTTTGGGGTTAGAACGGCTGAGGCTCCGGTCCAGACCTTTTTCAGTGAAATAGTGGTTTGAAGCCGTACCGACGATCAGCGCGGTAAAGGCTTTGTGTTCGGCGCGGATGCCTTCCAGATACTCCACGAACGCGGCGGTCTGGGCAGCATTTTCGCCGCCGGCCAGCCAGTCACGCACCATGCTGTTGCTGGCGATGTCCTTGGCGGCGGTGAGGGGTTGCACGAGGATGCGCTCGATGTCGTTGCGCATCGCTTCGATGCTCGACGGCAGCGCTTGTTCGACCAGATAACGCTGGGCGAGGCGGTTGACCACGAGGGTATAAATGCCAACCACGATCAGAATACTGACCAGCAGGGCGGTGCCCATACTGAGGATCAACTGCCATTGAATACTGCGTCGCCAGAACTGCATGGAGCACCCCCAAAGAATAAGAGGCTGAAACACTGCAACAGCCGTGCCGATTGTATACAACGCAATCGACAATCTATTCTTTGGTTGTGCGCAAAGCCGATCAGGCCTGATTGATTGTCTTGGAGATCACTTCAACCGTGGCGCTGACTTGCTCTTGGTAACGGTCGAGTTCGAGCTTGTGTTGCTTTTGCATTTCGATCTGCTGAGAGCACAGATTCATCGCGGCCAGCACCAGCAAGCGGTCACCGATCAGCGTCGGGTACTTTCGTTTGGTGTCTGCCAAAGCGGCTTTCAACATCATTGCGGCGTCCAGCAGGGTTTGCTCTTCCCCGGCCGGCGCCTTGATCGAATAGTCCTCCCCCAGGATCGAGACGACTTTTACCCCTGCGGCGCCATAACTCATGCGCTGACCGGGCCGGCGCTGACGCGTTCAACCAGGGCCTGAATGCGGGCGGCGGTGGCGCCTTGTTTCTCTTCCTGTTCCATCAGGCTCAGTTGCAGGCTTTCGTTTTCATCCTTGGCCTGGGCCAGTTCTGCGCTCAGGGTCTGGTTCTGTTGAACAAGGTCGCTGACCAGCTGTTCCAATTGACTTAGGGATGCTTCCAACATTTTGATTTTCCAAGCTTTTTCAAAGGGCGCGTACGATAAAGAAAAGTCACCACGGATGCCAGGGTTATTGGGGCGCAAGGCCTTGATTTTCCTGGCGGGCGACCTTCCTCGCGAACTTTAAAGACTGTGATTGGCGGATCTGGTTCCTGCACTTCGTCGCCAACAAAACAAAGATCCCCCTGCAGGAGCGAACTTGCTCGCGAAAGACGTCCAGACAACGCGTTTATCCAGGCCGCACGCGTTAACGTTAACGTCCTTCGCGAGCAAGCTCGCTCCTACAGGTAATGGTCTTACTGCGACAAATACGCACAGGCACTCAAGACTTTAGTCGTATGACCGATAAGTCACTCATACGTCAGTCCCAGCGCCGCACGGCTGCGCTCATTTCGGTAAACACCATGTCCCTTCGTAATATGAATATCGCACCGCGGGCGTTCCTCGGCTTCGCCCTGATTGGCGGTTTGATGCTGGTTTTGGGGGTGTTTGCCTTGAACCAGATGAGCAAGATTCGCGGTGCCGGTGAAGACATCGCATCCATGAGCGTACCGAGCATCAAAAGCCTGGATGAGTTCACCCAGCTGACCTTGCGTCTTCGGGTTCTGTCCTATCGTTTGCTGGTCAACCGCGAACCTGATGTTCAGCAGAAAACCATGGAACTGTTCGACCTGCGCAACCAGCAGATCCGCGATGCCCAGAAAGTCTACGAGCAACTGATCGATGGCCCGGAAGAACGCGCTGCCTATGATAAGTACGTGCAGTTGCTGGCGCAGTATCGCCAACTCGAAGAGCGGATGAAGACGTTCTCGCGCAACAATCAGATCGACGACCTGCGCAAGATGTTGAACACCGAGTTGCTCGCCAACTCTGAAGAAGTCAACGCAGCCCTCGCGAAGTTGCTTGAAATCAATACCCTGCAGATCGACAAAACAGATCGCAATGCAGGTGACCAGTATTCGATGTCCTTCAATCTGGTGATCACCTTGCTGGTCATCGCCACCGGCCTGACCGTACTGTTTGCCTGGTTGCTGACCAACAGCATCACCAAGCCGATCGCCAAGGCCTTGAGCGCTGCCGAAGAAATCGCCGAAGGCAACCTGACTCGCCCGATCACCGTCGATGGCGAAGACGAAGCCGGTCGTTTGCTGCTGGCCATGTCGAAGATGCAGGACAAGCTGCGCGACACCCTGCAGCGGATTTCCGGCTCGGCCACGCAGTTGGCCTCTGCCGCCGAGGAGCTCAACAGCGTCACCGACGAAAGCGCCCGTGGCCTGACCCAGCAGAACAACGAGATCGAACAGGCCGCCACCGCGGTCAACGAAATGACCAGCGCCGTGGAAGAAGTGGCACGCAACGCGGTGAGCACGTCCGAAGCCTCGAAGAACGCCACCACGTCGGCGGGCGACGGCCGTGACCTGGTTCAGGAAACCGTCAGCGCCATCGAACGCATGAGCGCCGATGTGCAGAGCACTGCCACGCTGATTGGCGACCTGGCGAATGAATCCCGTGACATCGGCAAGGTGCTGGACGTGATCCGCGGCCTGGCCGACCAGACCAACCTGCTGGCGTTGAACGCGGCGATCGAAGCTGCGCGCGCCGGTGAAGCCGGTCGTGGTTTTGCGGTGGTGGCGGATGAGGTCCGCGCCCTGGCGCATCGCACCCAGCAGTCGACCAGTGAAATCGAACGGATGATCGGCAGCATTCAAAGCGGCACCGAACACGCAGTGGATTCGATGCGCAACAGCACCGAGCGCGCCGAATCGACCTTGAACATTGCTCGCGGCGCGGGGATGTCGCTGGACACCATCAACAGCGCCATCGTCGAAATCAACGAACGCAACCTGGTCATCGCCAGCGCGGCTGAAGAGCAGGCGCAGGTCGCTCGGGAAGTGGATCGCAACCTGGTGAACATTCGTGATCTGTCGGTGCAATCGGCGACCGGGGCCAATCAGACGAGCGCGGCGAGCAACGAACTGTCGCGATTGGCAGTGGACCTGAACACAATGGTTGGACGGTTTAGTCTCTGACCCGCTAACACCAGATGCTCGTGATACGTCGATCCGGAACATCCCCCGATCTGTAGAAGCCGGCTTGCTGGCGATGGCGATTTCACAGACGCCATCGCCAGCAAGCCGGCTCCTACAAGGGATCGCGTGTAGACGGATCATGTGTCGGGCTTTTGATCTGCAAAAGCTTTTTGACAGCATCACATTTCAACAGGTTAGAATCGCTGGCACGCAGACTGCATGGTCAGTTTGTGCCCGCCTTTCAGCTTTCTGGAGTATTGCCTTTGAATGCGACAACCATCAACAGCCTGTTCTTGATCGGCGCGTTGCTGGTAGGTGCGAGCATTCTGGTGAGCTCACTTTCGTCCCGCCTCGGCATCCCGATTCTGGTGATTATCCTGGCCGTGGGCATGGCGGCCGGCGTCGACGGCGGCGGCATTATTTTCGATAACTACCCAACGGCCTATCTGGTCGGCAACCTCGCATTGGCGGTCATCCTGCTCGACGGTGGTTTGCGAACCCGGGTGTCGAGTTTCCGCGTGGCGTTATGGCCGGCACTGTCGCTGGCCACCGTCGGCGTGCTGATCACCACCGGGCTGACCGGCATGGCCGCGGCGTGGCTGTTCAATCTGAACCTGATTCAAGGCCTGCTGATCGGTGCCATCGTCGGCTCCACGGATGCCGCGGCGGTGTTCTCGCTGCTCGGCGGCAAGGGCCTGAACGAACGGGTCACCGCCAGCCTCGAGATCGAATCCGGCAGCAACGATCCGATGGCGGTGTTCCTCACCGTCACCCTGATCGACATGCTCGCCAGCGGCGAAACCGGCCTGCACTGGAACCTGCTGGTGCATCTGGTGCGCGAGTTCGGCATCGGCGGCGTGATCGGCCTGGGTGGCGGCTGGCTGATGCTGCAACTGGTCAACCGGATCAATCTGGCCACAGGCCTTTATCCGATTCTGGTGATTGCCGGCGGTCTGGTGGTGTTCGCCTTGACCAACGCCCTGCACGGCAGCGGCTTCCTCGCGGTTTACCTGTGCGGCCTGGTGATCGGCAACCGTCCGGTGCGCAGCCGTCACGGCATCTTGCACATGCTCGACGGCATGGCCTGGCTGGCGCAGATCGGCATGTTCCTGGTGCTGGGTCTGTTGGTTACGCCGCACGACTTGCTGCCGATTGCCCTGCCCGCGCTAGGCCTGGCGCTGTGGATGATCCTGTTTGCACGGCCGCTGTCGGTGCTGGTCGGCCTGCTGCCCTTCAAGGCCTTCCACGGTCGAGAGAAAGCCTTTATTTCCTGGGTCGGCCTGCGCGGCGCGGTCCCGATCATTCTGGCGGTGTTCCCGCTGATGGCCGGCCTGCCCAACGCCCAGCTCTACTTCAACCTCGCCTTCTTTATTGTGCTGGTGTCGTTGCTGGTACAAGGGACGAGCCTGCCGTGGATCGCCAAACTGTTAAAGGTGACGGTGCCACCGGAACCTGCGCCGATCTCGCGCTCAGCCCTGGAAGTGCATGTCACCAGCGAGTGGGAGCTGTTCGTTTATCGCCTCGGTGCTGAAAAATGGTGCATCGGTTCGCCCCTTCGCGAACTGAAAATGCCCGAAGGCACACGCATCGCTGCACTGTTTCGCGGCCAGCAACTGCTCCATCCGTCGGGTAGTACGGTGCTCGAAGTCGATGATTTGCTCTGCGTAATCGGCCACGAACACAACCTGCCGGCCCTTGGAAAACTGTTTAGCCAGGCGCCTCAACGGGGCCTCGATTTGCGCTTCTTCGGTGACTTCGTACTCGAAGGAGATGCCCAGCTGGCGGCGGTTGCTGCCCTGTACGGGCTGAAAGTCGAAGGCATCGATCCGGACATGACGCTGGCCAGTTTCATTGCTCACAAAGTGGGCGGTGCGCCAGTCGTGGGTGACCAGGTGGAGTGGAACAACACCATCTGGACCGTCGCGGTCATGGAAGGGAACAAGATCGGCAAAGTGGGCGTCAGATTCCCCGAAGGAAGTCGCCCGGGTCCGGGACTCTTCCTCTAAACTCCACACTTCGTCTCGTTTTCGATCGGTCTCTATGTCAACCCTGCGCACCTTTTTCATCATGGCCCTGCTGGGCTTGAGTCTTTCTGTCGGTCCGTTGCAAGCGGCCGAACCGCCGTCCAGCGAAGCCGTGCAGGCGAGCCTGGACAAGATCGCCGAGCGCAAACTGCCGGAAGCCGATCAGAAAGCCCTGCAGACCCTCCTGCAAGCTACGCTGACCCAACTCGACAACAAGCGTGATTACGAGCAGAAGCTGACCGCTCTCAAGCAGCAGCTCGCCACCGCGCCCAAACAGAACATCGAGAACCAGCGCGAACTGACTCGCCTCAAGGCCACCAGCCTGCCGCCGGTGGCGCAACGCTATACCAAAGAGTCTATTCAGCAGCTGGAGCAGATGCTCACCGAGCGCTCGACCCAGCAAAGCGACCTGCAAAAAGCCCTCGCCGAAGCGAACAGCCTGGTCATTACCGCCCAGACCCGGCCCGAGCGCGCCCAGGCTGAAATTTCCAGCAGCCAGACGCGCATCCAGCAGATCAATAACATCCTCAAGACTGGCAAGGACAACGGCAAGACCTTGAGCAGCGAACAGCGTGATCTGCTCAACGCCGAGCTGGCGGCACTGAACGCGCTGATCCCGCTGCGCCGCCAGGAACTGGCCGGCAACAACCAGTTGCAGGACCTGGGCAATAGCCAGCATGACTTGCTGACAGAAAAAACCGATCGCCTGGACCGGGAAATCCAGGAGCTGCAAACCCTGATCAACCAGAAACGCCTGGCCCAGTCTCAGGAGACGGTAACGCAGCAGTCCATCGAAGCTCAGAAGTCCGGCAGCAGCGCCCTGCTGGCCACCGAAAGCGCCGCCAATCTGAAGCTTTCCGACTACCTGCTCAAAAGCACTGACCGCTTGAACGTCGTCACCCAGCAGAACCTGCAAACCAGGCAGCAGCTGGACAACGTGACCCAGAGCGATTCGGCCCTGGACGAGCAAATCAACGTGCTCAAGGGCAGCCTGTTGCTGTCGAAGATTCTGTACAAACAGAAACAGGGCCTGCCGCACCTCAAGCTCGACCGTGACTTGGCCGACCAGATTGCCGACATCCGCCTGTATCAGTTCGAAGTCAGCCAGCAACGGGAATTGCTCAGCAACCCGGCGGCCTACGTCGACAACCTGCTCTCGACCCAACCTCCCGAGCAAGTCACCCCGCAATTGCGCAAAAGCCTGCTGGAACTGGCCACCACCCGCGCCGACCTGCTGGAGCGGCTGAACCGCGAACTCAGCGCGGTGCTTAACGAATCGATCACGCTGCAACTCAATCAGAAGCAGCTGCTCAGCACCGCGCAAAGCCTGCGGGCGACCCTCGATGAGCAGATGTTCTGGATTCCGAGCAACAAGCCGCTCGATCTTGAATGGATGCGCGGCGTGCCGGAACGCCTGCAACGCCAGGTGACGACCCTGCCGCTGGCGTCGAGCGTGAGTGAATTGACTGACGGCCTGACACAGCGACCGCTGCTGTTTCTGCCGTTGGTACTGCTGATCGGCGCCCTGCTGTGGCGACGCAAAAGCCTGTATGCCCGACTGAACAAGGTTCACCAGGACATCGGCCACTTCAAGCGTGACAGCCAGCTGCACACACCGCAGGCGATTCTGATCAATATTCTGTTGGCATTGCCGGTTTCGCTGGGCCTGGCCTTGTGCGGCCTTGCCTTGCAGATCGACGCCCGCGGGCAGAACGCCAACATGGGCTCGGCATTGTTGCAAATGGCCCAGGCCTGGCTGGTGTTCTACACCGCTTACCGGATCCTCGCGCCGGGCGGCGTGGCCGAACTGCACTTCCGCTGGGAAAAGCCTCAGGTCGAATTCCTCCAAAGCTGGATCCGTCGTCTCGGGCTGGTGGTCATGGCGCTGGTCGCGGTAGTGGCGGTTGCCGAGCTGCAACCGGCGGCGCTGGCCGATGATGTGCTGGGCATGCCGGTCGTACTGATCTGCTATGCCTTGATGGCCTGGCTGCTCAGCCGATTGCTGATCAGCAGCCCGGTGCACGAAAACGCCTCATTGTTCCGCAAAGCGGTCGGGGTACTGTTTACTGTCCTGCCTGTCGCGTTGTTCGTAGCGGTATGCTTCGGCTACTACTACACCGCACTCAAACTCAGCGACCGCTTGATCAATACGCTTTACCTGCTGATGTTCTGGCTGGTGATCGAAGCCACGTTCGTCCGTGGCCTGAGCGTTGCGGCACGTCGTCTCGCCTACCAGCGCGCCCTGGCCAAGCGTCAGGCGACGAAAGAGGCCGGCGATGGCGAAACAGTGATCGAAGAACCGACCCTGGACATCGAGAAGGTCAACGAGCAGTCGTTGCGCCTGATTCGTCTGGCGCTGCTCGGCGGCTTCATCGCTGCGCTGTACTGGGTCTGGTCCGACCTGATTTCGGTGTTCTCCTACCTCGACAACATCACCCTCTACGAGTACACCAGCGGCACCGGCGCCAACATGAGCATGGTGCCGATCAGCATCGGCGACATGCTCGGCGCGCTGATCATCATCGGCATCACCTTCGCCCTTGCACGCAACTTGCCAGGGCTGCTGGAAGTGTTCGTACTGTCGAAGCTGAACCTTGCGCAGGGCAGCGCCTACGCCACGACCACGTTGCTGTCTTACGTGATCGCCGGCATCGGTTTCGTCTCGACCCTGTCCACGCTCGGCGTGAGCTGGGACAAGTTGCAGTGGCTGGTGGCAGCGCTTTCGGTGGGACTTGGTTTCGGGATGCAGGAGATCTTTGCGAACTTCATCTCCGGCATCATGATCCTGTTCGAGCGCCCGGTGCGGATCGGCGACACCATCACCATCGGCAACCTGTCGGGCACGGTGAGCAAGATCCGCATCCGCGCCACGACCATCACCGACTTCGACCGCAAGGACATCATCGTCCCGAACAAGACATTCATTACCGGGCAACTGATCAACTGGTCCCTGACCGACACCATCACCCGGGTGACCTTGAAGCTCGGCGTCGATTACGGTTCGGACCTGGACCTGGTGAAAGAACTGTTGCTCAAAGCCGCACGGGACAACCCGCGCGTGCTGAAAGACCCGGAACCGCACGTCTACTTCCTGAACTTCGGCGAAAGCACCCTCGACCACGAGCTGCGCATGCATGTGCGCGACCTTGGCGACCGCAACCCGGTGCTCGATGAGGTCAACCGCTTCATCAACCGCGAGTTCAAGAAACAGCACATCAACATTTCGTTCCGGCAGATGGAGGTTTACCTGAAGAACCTGCACGGCCAGGAATACAAAATGGTGCCGATCGAACCGGAAGCCAAAACCATCGTGCCGCTGGTTGATGGCAAAACACCGCAAGAGCCGCCGCCCGCCAAACTCGACTAACGACTCTATCCCTAGCAGAATGCTCGGACATTCTGCTGGAGATGGCCGGTGAAAGCCCTCGACGAACTGACCTTCGATAACCGCTTCGATCGCTTGGGCGATACGTTTTCCGCCCACGTGCTGCCCGAGCCCATCGACAACCCGCGCCTCGTGGTCGCGAGCCCTGCCGCCATGGCGTTGCTCGACCTTGATCCGGCTGTGGCCGAAACCCCGGAGTTTGCCGAACTGTTCAGCGGCCACAAGCTCTGGGCCGATGCAGTGCCTCGAGCAATGGTCTATTCCGGTCATCAGTTCGGTTCCTACAACCCACAGTTGGGCGATGGTCGAGGCCTGTTGCTGGGCGAGGTCTACAACGAGGCCGGCGAGCATTGGGACCTGCACCTCAAGGGTGCCGGCCAGACGCCTTTCTCGCGCATGGGCGATGGACGCGCAGTGCTGCGGTCCTCGATCCGCGAATTTCTCGCCTCCGAAGCCTTGCATGCGCTGAACATCCCGACCACTCGCGCGTTGTGCGTGATCGGTTCCGACACGCCGGTGTGGCGCGAAAAACAGGAGCGCGCAGCCATGGTCCTGCGCCTGGCGCCGAGCCATGTGCGCTTCGGGCATTTCGAATATTTCTACTACACCAAGCGCCCCGAGAAGCAGAAAGAACTCGGCGAACACGTGCTGGCCATGCACTTCCCCGAATGCCTTGAGCAGCCCGAACCGTACCTGGCGATGTTCCGCGAAATCGTCGAGCGCAATGCCGAGCTCATCGCCAAATGGCAGGCCTATGGTTTCTGCCACGGCGTGATGAACACCGACAACATGTCGATCCTCGGCATCACCTTCGATTTCGGCCCGTTCGCTTTCCTCGATGACTTCGACGCCAATTTCATCTGCAATCACTCAGATGACCAAGGCCGGTACTCCTTCAGCAACCAGGTGCCCATCGGCCAGTGGAACCTCAGCGCTTTGGCCCAAGCCCTGACGCCGTTCATCAGCGTCGAGGCCCTGCGCGAAACCCTGGGTCTGTACCTGCCGCTGTTCCAGGCCCATTACCTGGACCTGATGCGCCGCCGCCTCGGTTTCACCACTGCTGAAGACGATGACCAGAAACTGCTGGAGCATCTGCTGCAACTGATGCAGAACAGCGGCGTCGATTACAGCCTGTTCTTCCGCCACCTCGGTGATGAATCACCGGAGCTGGCCGTTAGCCGATTGCGCGACGATTTCGTCGACATCAAGGGCTTCGATGCCTGGGCCGAGCGCTATGTCGCCCGTGTTGCTCGCGAAGGTGAAGTTGATCAGGAACAGCGCCGCCAGCGGATGCACGCGGTCAACCCGCTCTACATCCTGCGCAACTACCTGGCGCAGAAAGCCATCGATGCAGCGGAAAGCGGCGACTATTCAGAGGTTCGCCGGCTGCATGCGGTGCTGAGCAATCCGTTCGAGGAGCAGCCGGGGATGGAGAGCTACGCCGAGCGACCGCCGGAGTGGGGGAAGCATTTAGAGATCAGTTGTTCTTCCTGAGGTGGATCATTCCAGCGGATCGATGGCACTAACGACTCTGGCAACGATGTCGGCCATCGTGATCTCATCGAGTCGCTCAATGAATTTGGCTGAGCCGTCCCGAACACGCTGTTCAATATCAAAACTGCGCACCTGATTACAAACCGCGACGCCATTCGTTTCGTGACCAGAAACGATGACCGCCAATCCGGAGTTTCGGCTAAAGCTCCCACCACTGGTTATCGGCACGGTCATGCTCACTCCGAGCGAGTTTATTTCCCTGGGCGTAATCACCACGAAGCGATGCCGGTTCATCATCTCCCGGCCCGCAACCGGATTTGGATCAATCCAGTAGACATCACCCCGCTGCGGGGCTTGCCGACTAACCATCAGCCCAGCTCCCGGCCGACTGGATCGCCCTCTCGTGCAAATGCTGTCTGCGCGTTCAGCTCGGCTACTTCTTCAGAACCTTCAAGCAATTCGGCGAGGCTGTAGCGTTTGCGAAGTGGTTGTCTGACCGGACGAGCGATCAACTCCCCATCGACCACGTCAAGCTCCAACTGCGCCCCTACCTCCAAGTGCAAAAGCTTCAGTAGTGTAGGCGGGAGAGTAATAACGGCAGCACCACCTTGACGGCGGATTTTCGATGTCACGGACACGGGATCACTCCTATCCGACAATTTAAAGATATCGGCTTCTCGATGAGTGCAACAAAAGTAGCACGTGGTAAAAGACAAAAGCGAATTCCTCATCAGGGGTGGTTGTGGCTGCCTCCAGCGTAGCCACGGAACCCAAACTGAAAGCCTGAAATATGTGAGCATTTGCGACATCGCAGCGCCCCACTAAAATCTTTTCCTGCTTGATAAAAGCTGTATTCGACTCCAGATCAGCGTCATGGATTACCCATTTATTCAGAGCCCGATTATGTCCGACCCACTCCTCATCCCCTGCCCCCACTGCAACGGCCTCAACCGCATCCCCGCCGAGCGCCTCGGCGACCACCCGAAATGTGGCCGCTGCAAGGCCGAGGTCTTGCTGAGCAGGCCGTTCGAATTGAAACAAGGTGACTACGCCAGTCAGATCAAGGGCGATCTGCCGTTGCTGGTGGACGTGTGGGCGGACTGGTGCGGGCCGTGCAAGTCGTTTGCGCCGGTGTTTGAGCAGGCGGCCGGTCAGTTGGCAGGCAAGTGCAGGCTGGCGAAACTGGACAGCGAGGCTAATCAGCAGTTGTCGGCGCAGCTGGGAATTCGCTCGATTCCAAGTCTGATTCTGTTCAAGAACGGCCGGGAAGTGGCGCGCCAAAGCGGGGCCTTCCCGTTGCCGCAGTTGATGAGCTGGTTGCGTAGCCAGGGAATTTAAAACACCACGATCCATAGTGGGAGCGGGCTTGCTCGCGATGGCGGACATTCAGTCAACATCAATGTTGAATGTAAGGACCTCATCGCGAGCACGTCGAATCGTCGCACCGCCGCTCCCACAGGAGCTCGGTGTTGTCTCCGGGAATCAGGCGCTTTCGAGCAGGCTGTGCAGCTCGACGAATTGCTGGGTCAACTTGTGCCGTGGATCAAGATGGATCAGCGGCGTATTGGCCTGGTGCGATTCGCGCATGCGCACCGAACTTCCCAAATACACCGGCAACACCGGCAAACCTTCGGCAATCAGTTCATCGAGGATTTGCTGGGGCAGGCTCGCACGGGCCTGGAACTGGTTGACGACGATACCCTCGACCTCCAGCCCTTCGTTGTGGTCGTCCTTCAATTCTTCGATTTCCGCCAGCAGGCCGTACAGCGCCTGACGCGAAAAGCTGTCGCAGTCGAAGGGAATCAGCACCCGATCAGCGGCAATCAAGGCTGAAACCGCATAGAAGTTCAGCGCTGGCGGGGTATCGAGGTAGATTCGGTCGTAGTCGCCGTCCAGCTCCTCGAGCAGTTTGCGCAGCTTGTTGATCTTGTGTTTCGCCTCGAGCTTGGGCTGCAAGTCGGCCAGCTCGGCAGTGGCGGTGATGACGTGGAGGTTGTCGAATGGGGTTTCGTAGATGTCGACCTGGTTTTTCTTAGAGAACGGGCCCGAAGACAGCGTCTGCTTGAAGAAGTCGGCAATACCCATCGGAATGTCGTTACCGGTGAGCCCGGTGAGGTACTGGGTCGAATTGGCCTGAGCGTCGAGATCCACCAACAGGGTGCGATAGCCCTCGCTGGCACTGACGGCCGCCAGATTGCAGGCAATGCTGGATTTGCCTACGCCGCCTTTCTGATTGAATACCACGCGCCGCATGTCAAAACCTCCGTGTATCAAAGAATGACCGAGTGTAGTAGTCCACGGCGTCGCTTAGCTACCTCGCCGGCACAGGGACTACGCAGTCAGGTGCGAACGCTCACTGAAAAAGCCGTCATCTCGCCCATAAAGATGCTCCCGGAGCCGACAGACAGTCGCGATTCGACATGGATAATGGCCAAATGACACCCGCCCACGAACCAATCGGTACATTTCGTTGGGCAAAATGTAACCAGCATTTGCTACGCGCTCGCCGCACCGGGATAATGCGCGCCACTCGGCGCTCAGCATCACATCAGGTGAACCGCTGTTTTTTTCGACTCGCCGCGTCAAGAAAGCCCGCAGGGGCGGGATGAATGCCTGTGATCAACTTCAACATCGCCCAATGGCGCGCGTGGGCCCCTGGGCTCGAAAGCGTGGACGATTGGCAGGCCTGGAGCCGACAACCGGTCGCGCTGCCAAGCTGCGATGCCGCCCCCGACGTCTCGTTCCTGCCGGCCATGCAGCGGCGGCGGCTCAGCCGTCTGGCGCGGATGGCGTTCAGTGTTGGCTGGCCGTTGGCCGATGGTCGCCCTGACCTACCGTTGGTCTTTATTTCCCGCCACGGCGAAACCCCACGCACCTTCGATATCCTCAGCGACCTGGCCGCCGATCAGCCACTGTCGCCGACCCAGTTCAGCCTGTCTGTGCATAACGCAGTCATCGGCCTGTGGTCGATCATGCGCGGCGAAACCAGCGAAATGACCGCCCTGGCTGCGGCCGGCGATGGCCTTGAACACGGCATGCTAGAGGCGGCGGCACTGCTTGCCGAAGGGGCGCCGGCAGTTCTGCTGGTGGTCACCGAAGAGCAGCCGCCCGAAGCCTATTCGGCCTGGATCGACGACGTGCCCTTCCCGTACGCGGTGGGTTTGTTGCTCACGCCCGGCAACAACTGGCAGCTGTCCCTGAACAGCACTTCGGATGAGTTGTCCAAAGCTCACTGGCCCCATGCCTTGAATCTCTTGCGTACCCTGCTCGGCCAGCAGACCACCTGCCAACATGCCTGGAAAAATCGTGTATGGACCTGGCAACGCAACCTGTAAGCGAAAAAAACCGCGACGCCTATTACTGGCGCTTGCTGGCCACCGCCGCAAGCTTCACCCTCTTCGGACTGGGCGGGCTGTGCCTGCGCCTGGTGGTTTTCCCGGTGCTCAGCTGCCTCCCCGGCAATGCGCAGACGCATCGCCTGCGGGCACGGCAAACCGTCAGCCGCTGTTTCTGGTTTTTCGTCCGATTCATGGCCCGCACCGGCGTGCTGACCTACGACATTGATGGCGCGGAAAAGCTCGGCCGACCCGGGCAGATGATCATCGCCAATCACCCGTCGCTGATCGATGTGGTGTTCCTGATCGGCCTGGTGCGCCATTCCAACTGCGTGGTCAAAAGCAGCCTCTGGGAAAACCCCTTTACCCGCGGCCCGCTACGCCGCACCGAATACATCAGCAACGACGGCAGCATGGACATGCTCGATGCCGCGGCCGACGCACTGAAAAGCGGCCAGACCCTGATCATTTTTCCGGAGGGCACCCGCACCCAGCCCGGTGAAACGCCCTCCTTTCATCGGGGTGCGGCGTCGATCGCACTGCGCGGTGCGAAAATCCTCACCCCGGTGATCATCAAGGTCAGCCCGACCACATTGACCAAGGCCGAGCCCTGGTATCGGATCCCAAAACGTCGCGTGCACTTCAGTTTCCGGGTCGGGGCCGATATAGACCCACAGGCCTTCGCTGCACAGGGTCCCGCTCCTCAAGCCTCGCGCAAGCTCAATGAATACTTGCACCACTACTTTATTAAGGAGCTCGCCGAAGATGAGCGAACTACACCGTGAAATCAAAGAACTGATCATCGAAGCCCTCGGCCTCGAAGACATCAGTGCGCAAGACATCGGCGACGACCAGACGCTGTTCGGCGAAGGCCTGGGCCTGGACTCCGTCGACGCCCTGGAGCTCGGTCTGGCGATCCAGAAAAAATACGGCATCAAAATCGACGCCGATGCCAAGGACACCCGCAATCACTTCAGCAACGTGGCGAGCCTTGCGGCGTTCGTCACCGCAAAACAGGCAGCTTGAGACCGGACCATGCAAACTCGTGATGACATTTTCAACACCCTGCGCGATGCCTTGGTCGAACTCTTCGAGCTGGACCCCGAGCGCGTGAGCCTCGACTCCAACCTGTATCAGGACCTGGAAATCGACAGCATTGACGCGGTTGATCTGATCGACCACATCAAGCGCCAGACCGGCAAGAAAATCGCCGCTGAAGAATTCAAGACAGTGCGTACCGTCAGCGACGTGGTCGAGGCAGTCTACCGCCTGGTTCAACCCGCCGCATGAGCCGACTGATCGGCCTTGGCCTGCTGCTGGCAGGCCTGCTGTACCCCTTCGCGGTGTATTTCGGCATGGAGCATTTTGCCCCGTGGCAGTTCGGTCTGCTGCTGGGCAGCCTGTGGCTGGCCCGGGCGCTGACGGGCGTGCGCCGGCCGGGAAGCCTGTGGATGGCAATCGTCGCCATCGTGTTTTGCCTGTTGCTGGCCCTGTTCGACAGCCCCGCCATGCTGCGCTGGTACCCCGTGCTGATCAGCGGCTTCATGCTGGTGCTGTTCGGGTTGAGCCTGAAATACGGCCCGCCGATGATCGAACGCCTGGCCCGGCTGCGGGAACCACGCTTGCCGGCCAAGGCGATTCGCTATACCCGCCAGGTCACCATTGCCTGGTGTGTGTTTTTTCTTTGCAACGGTTTGTGCGCCGCCGCCCTGACTCTCTGGGCGCCGCTGAGTTGGTGGATGTTGTACACCGGCCTGATTTCCTATGGATTGATCGGCCTGATGTTTGCCATTGAATGGCTTATACGACAACGGGTACGAGGCCACCCATGAATTGGATAAAACTTGAGCACCTGTTGCTCAAGGCTCAACCGGAACGCGCCGTGACGGCCGATCCGGTGCTGAATCACGCACACTTGTGCGAACAGGCCCTGAGCCTGGCCGCCGGCCTGCAAGCCCAGGGTGTGCGGCGCATCGCCGTGCACCTTGAGGACGCCGCCGAGCTGGCGATTGCCCTGCTGGGCGCCTGGCGCGCCGGGGTCAGCGTGCTGCTGCCTGCCGACCTGCAACCGCAAACGCGCCAGCGCTGGTCCGGCGAAGTCGATCTGTGGCTGACGGATCAGGCCGACGACGCGCACCTGAGCGACTATCGCCATGCGCCACTGACCGCCGCGGCCCTGGACCTGGATCGCTGCTCACTGAGCCTGTGCACCTCCGGCTCCAGCGGCGAGCCCAAGCGCATCGACAAGACCCTGCGCCAACTGGCCAATGAAGTCGAAGCGCTGGAGCAACTCTGGGGTGCCGATCTGGGCGAGGCGTGCCTCATCGGCAGCGTTGCCACCCAGCACATCTACGGCCTGCTGTTCCGGGTGTTGTGGCCGCTGTGTGCCGGACGCTCGTTCGTGCGCAAGCAACTGGCCTTTCCGGAAGATTTGCAACGCGCCAGCCGCGAACACCCGGCCTTTGCATGGGTCGCCAGCCCCGCGCTGCTCAAGCGCATGGGCGACAACCTTGACTGGCCGGCGCTGAGCGCGGTTCGCCGGGTGTTTTCCTCCGGCGGTGCGTTGCCGGCCGAGGCGGCGTTAAGCCTGCAACAACGGCTGCAACAGTGGCCGACGGAAATCCTTGGCAGCTCGGAAACCGGTGGCATCGCCTGGCGTCAGGGCAACGATCTCTGGCAAGCCTTTGCCGGCATCGAATTGAGCCAGGACAGCGACGGCGCGCTGCTCATTGCGTCGCCGTATCTGCCGCCCGGTCATATTGAACACACTGCAGATGCGGCGCGAATCGCCGCCGACGGCCGCTTCGAACTGCTCGGGCGGCTGGACCGGATCGTCAAACTGGAAGAAAAACGAATCTCGCTGCCGATGCTGGAGCAGGCGCTGATGGCCCACGAGTGGGTCGAGCAAGCACGCCTCGGCGTGGTTCAGGAGAATCGCGCTTCGCTGGGTGCGTTGCTGGTGCTGAGCGAATCGGGTTTGCATGCCTTGCGCAATCAGGGGCGACGCACCCTCACTCAGGAACTGCGCCAGCACCTCAGCCAGCATTGCGAAGCCCTCGCCCTGCCACGACGCTGGCGTTTGCTGCGGCAACTGCCGTTCAACACTCAAGGCAAACTGCCTCAGGCCGACGTGGAAGCCTTGCTGCTGGCGCCGCGCCCGAAAGCACCGCAAGTGCTGGAGCAGGTCGAAACCGATGGCGAGTGGAGCCTGCAACTGGCGATACCACCGGACCTCGCTTACTTCAGCGGCCACTTCCCCCAGGCGCCGGTTCTGCCCGGCGTGGTGCAGGTGGAGTGGGCGTTGCACCTTGGCCAGCAATTGATGAGCCTGCCGGAAAAATTCGCCGGCATGGAAGTGCTGAAGTTCCAGCAACTGGTGCGCCCGGGCGATGAAGTCCAGTTGCACCTGCGCTTCGATCCGGTGCGCAGCAAATTGTACTTCGCGTACCGCAACGAGACCGCCACCTGTTCCAGCGGGCGGATTTTGCTGGAGGCTTCGGGTGATGCATAAGTTTGGTGAGTGCTGCGCACTCAATCGCGAGCAAGCCCGCTCCCACAGGTGGGCGGCGTCGTACACAAATACGGTGTGGGAACGGGCTTGCACGCGATGCAGGCGTCTCGGTCTTACAGGCGAAACCCAAGATGTATAACCCCTGCGCAATCATCCCGGTCTACAACCACGAAACCGCGATCACTACCGTGGTCGACGCAGTGATCGCAAGCAACTTGCCCTGCATTCTGGTGGATGACGCCAGTGAACAATCCTGCGCGGCGGTACTCGATCAACTGGCCCGGCGCGAGATGGTTTACCTGATCCGCCTCGCCGCGAACCTGGGCAAGGGCGGCGCGGTCATGACCGGCCTGCGCGAAGCCTCGCGCCTGGGCTTCAGCCATGCCCTGCAGGTAGACGCCGACGGTCAGCATGACCTGCAAGATATCGCGACCTTCATCGAACAATCACGCGCCCATCCGCGCGCGGTGATCTGCGGCTATCCGCAATACGACGCCAGCGTACCGAAAGGTCGCCTGTATGCCCGTTACCTGACGCACGTGATGGTCTGGATCAACACCCTGTCGCTGCAGATTCGCGACTCCATGTGCGGCTTTCGCGTTTATCCATTGCCGCCGACCCTGGCGCTGATCGACTCGGCGAAGATCGGCAAGCGCATGGACTTCGACTCGGACATTCTGGTGCGCCTGGCCTGGCGCAATCAGCCGATGCAGTGGCTGCCGACCAAGGTGCACTACCCGCTGGACGGCGTCTCACACTTCCGTATGTTCCACGACAATGTGCTGATTTCGAGCATGCACACCCGGCTGTTCTTCGGCATGTTGCTGCGAGCGCCGGTGATCCTCTGGCGAAGGTGGCGGGCATGAGCATCAACGCAGACAAAGAACACTGGGCCGACCGCCAGGAGCGCGGCAGTTTCTGGCTGATGAAGCTCACCGCGTTCGGCGCCAAGGTTCTCGGTCGCCGACTGTTGAGCCCGCTGTTGTACGGCATTGTCCTGTACTTTTTTCTGTTCGGTCGCAGTGCCCGCCACAGCGCCTGGCAGTACCAGCAACGCCTCGCCGACTGGAGCGGCCGCAACGAACTGCGCCCGACTCACTGGCGCGTGTTCGGCCAGTTCATGGCCTTCGCCGATTCGATGCTCGACAAACTCGATGTGTGGAACGGCAAGCTGAGCATCGAGCAGATCGAAATCATCGACCCGGCATTACTGCGCAATCAGTTGCGCGGCAGCCGCGGGCAGCTGCTGGTGGGCGCGCATCTGGGCAATCTCGAGGTGTGCCGTGCGCTGGCGGAGATCGGCGAAAAGGTCACGATGAACGTGCTGGTGCACACCAAGCACGCCGAGCAGTTCAACCGTTTGCTCGGCGAAGCCGGGGCGACCAATCTGCGGCTGATTCAGGTCAGCGAACTGGACCCGGTGATCATGCTGCAACTGCACGAGCGCCTGGAGCGCGGCGAGTGGCTGGCGATTGCCGGTGATCGCGTACCGTTGCATGGCGGGCGCAGCGTGACCGTGGATTTCCTTGGCCATCCGGCAAAGTTTCCGCAAGGGCCGTGGCTGCTGGCGGGGCTGTTGAAATGCCCGGTCAACCTGCTGCTGTGCCTGAAGAAACCCGACGGCGATTATCGACTGACCCTCGAACCGTTCGCCGATGCGATCACCTGGAAACGCAGCGACCGCGAACAGGTCATTCATCAGTGGGCCACCCGCTACGCCGAACGCCTGGGTCACTATTGCCTTGAAGCGCCTCAACAATGGTTCAACTTTTACCCTTTCTGGAAGACCGATGACGACGCCAACGCTTGAGCCGGTAACCTTCGGCGAACTCCCTTTGCGCATCGAAGACGTGCTGGCCCTGGCCAACCGTCAGGTGCCGACGCAGTTGCAGGATGATCCTGCGTACCGCGAACGCATCGCCAAAGGCGCGCGATTCCTCGACTCCCTGCTGGACAAGGAAGGCGTGATCTATGGCGTGACCACCGGTTACGGCGATTCCTGCGTGGTCGCTGTGCCGTTGCATCACGTCGAGGCGCTGCCCCGTCATCTGTACACGTTTCACGGTTGCGGGCTGGGCAAACTGCTCGACGCCCAGGCCACCCGCGCGGTGCTCGCGGCGCGTTTGCAGTCGCTGTGCCACGGCGTGTCCGGGGTGCGCGTGGAACTGCTGGAACGCCTGCAAGCATTCCTCGAACACGACATCCTGCCGCTGATCCCGGAAGAGGGTTCGGTGGGCGCCAGTGGTGATCTGACCCCGCTTTCGTATGTGGCCGCGACCTTGTCCGGCGAACGCGAAGTGATGTTCCGCGGCGAACGCCGCCAGGCCGCGGACGTGCACCGCGAACTCGGTTGGGAGCCGCTGGTACTGCGTCCTAAAGAAGCACTGGCACTGATGAACGGCACCGCCGTGATGACCGGTCTCGCCTGCCTGGCCTACGCCCGCGCCGATTACCTGCTGCAACTGGCCACCCGCATCACTGCGCTGAACGTGGTCGCGCTGCAAGGCAATCCGGAGCACTTCGACGAACGCCTGTTCGCCGCCAAGCCGCATCCGGGGCAGATGCAAGTCGCCGCGTGGCTGCGCAAGGACCTGGCGATCGACGCACCGACCGCGCCGCTGCATCGCCTGCAAGACCGTTATTCCCTGCGCTGCGCGCCCCACGTGCTCGGCGTCCTGGCCGACAGCCTGAACTGGCTGCGCTCGTTCATCGAGATCGAGCTCAACAGCGCCAACGACAACCCGATCATCGACGCCGAAGCCGAGCGTGTACTGCACGGCGGGCATTTCTACGGCGGCCACATCGCGTTCGCCATGGACAGCCTGAAAAACCTGGTGGCCAACGTGGCCGACCTGCTCGACCGTCAACTCGCGTTGCTGGTGGACGAGCGCTACAACCATGGTTTGCCGAGCAATCTGTCCGGCGCCACGGCGGATCGCGCGATGCTCAACCACGGCTTCAAAGCCGTGCAGATCGGCACCAGCGCCTGGACCGCCGAAGCCCTGAAAAACACCATGCCGGCCAGCGTGTTCTCGCGCTCCACCGAATGCCACAACCAGGACAAGGTGAGCATGGGCACCATCGCCGCCCGCGATGCGATCCGCGTGCTGGAGCTGACCGAGCAGGTCGCCGCCGCTACCCTGCTGGCCGCCAATCAAGGTGTGTGGCTGCGCAGCAAAGCTGAAGATGCACGTCCGTTGCCACCTGCCCTCGCCGCCATGCACGCAGAGCTGGCCAAGGACTTCCCGCCGGTCATCGAAGACCGCGCACTGGAAGGCGAATTGCGCCTGTGCCTGAAACGGATTGCCGAACAACACTGGAGGCTGCATGCGTAGCAAGGGAGTGCTTCACACCGATACGGAAATCCTCGTGCCGTTCTTTGACGTCGACACCATGAACGTCGTCTGGCACGGCCATTACGTCAAATACCTGGAAATCGCTCGTTGTGCGCTGCTGGACAGGATCGGCCACAACTACGACGCCATGGTTGCGTCGGGTTACGCCTGGCCGGTGATCGACCTGCAATTGCGCTACGTGCGCGGTGCAGTGTTCGGCCAGAAATTGAATGTGCGGGCGAACCTGGTGGAGTGGGAACACCGGTTGAAGATCAACTACCTGATCAGCGACCTGGAAACCGGTGAACGCTTGACCCGCGCCAGTTCCGTGCAGGTGGCCGTCGACATGAGCAGTCGCGAAATGCAGCTGGCCTCACCCAAGATTTTCACCGACGCCGTCGAGAGAGCCCTGCCATGATTTTCTGCCTCCGCCGCTCCCCTGTGGGAGCGGGCTTGTCGGATCGCCGCACCGCAGCGATGGTCGTTAACGATAACGCTGGGCACCTGACACCCCGCGGCGCTCTCAGGCTTTTCGCGAGCAAGCTCGCTCCTGCAGTGTTGTGTGTGCTGCTAAGTATTCCGGGCCTCGCCAACGCCTTCGATCTGCAACAGCTCAGCGATCAACTGGCCAAACCCGATGTGATTCACGGCAATTTCATCCAGGAAAAACACCTGCGCGCCCTGCCCCAGCCGTTGACCAGCAAGGGCGCCTTCGTTCTTGCGAAAAACCACGGCCTGCTCTGGCTGCTGAAAACGCCGCTGCAACAGGATTACCGCATCACCGCCAAAGGCATTGCCCGGCGTGATGCCAATGGCTGGCAGACGCTGCCCGGCAAGAGTGCCGGCGCCGAACAGAACCGCTTGTTCCTCGCCGTGCTGCAAGGTGACAGCAGCGGGCTGCAACGGGACTTCGAACTGTCGCTGAGCGGCGAGGCGCAGAACTGGAAACTGACACTGACCCCGCGTTCGCTGCTACTCAAGCAGGTGTTCAATCAGATCAATATCACCGGCGGCGAATTGGTGCACAGCATCGAACTGCTGGAAACCCAGGGCGACAGCACCCTGTTGCGCATGCAGGACAGCACCAGCGGCCAACCGTTGAGCGATGCGGAGCAACATGACTTTGCCGAGTGAACGCACGCTTCCACGCCTGTTTCTGATCCTGCTGCTGGCAGTGCTCGCGCTCGCCGGTTGGCAATGGCGTGACGGCGCACCGCTGTCGGCCAACCTGATGGAACTGGTGCCGGGCACGGCACCGGACGCGCTGGAACTGCGCGCCGAACAACGCATGCAAGAACCGCTGAACCGCGAAATGCTGGTGTTGGTCGGTCACAAGGATCGTCAACAAGCCGTCGCCATGGCGCAGAAACTGGGCGAGCAGTGGCAGGCCAGCGGTTTGTTCGAAAAGGTCCAATGGACTCTGCAAGCCGACTTGCCGGCGCTGCGTACGCAATTGCTGCAAGGCCGGTTGGCGATGCTGTCGGCAACGGATCGACAGCAACTGATCGAGCATCCCGACGCCTTTATCCAGCAACGGGTGCAGGCACTGTTCGACCCGTTCACCGGTTTCAGCCTGGTGCCGAGCCAGGATGACTGGCTGGGCCTGACCGGGCGCATCCAGAACAGCCAGCCGCAACACGGTTCGGTGCAACTGGACATCGGCAGCGGTGCGCTGGTTGCCGATGCCGACGGCAAGAGCTGGGTGTTGTTGCGGGCACGCACCACCGGCAATGCCTTTGACATGAACCTGCCGCTGCAAGTGGCTGATCTGCTCAAGCACAGCCGCGAAGAAGCGGCTCAGAGTGACGTGCAACTGCTGGCCGCCAGTGGTTTGCTCTATGCAGCGGCCGGTCAGCAACAAGCCACCCGGGAAATGACCTGGGTCGGTGGCGGCGCCACCGTCGGCATTCTGTTGCTGTTGTTACTGGCCTTCCGCCGCTGGCGGGTGCTGCTGGCGTTCGTCCCGGTGCTGGTGGGCATGCTGTTCGGCGCGGTGGCGTGTGTGGCGCTGTTCGGCCATATGCACGTGATGACGCTGGTGCTCGGCTCCAGCCTGATCGGCGTCGCGGTCGATTACCCCCTGCACTATTTGTCCAAGAGCTGGAGTCTGAAACCCTGGCACAGCTGGCCGGCGTTGCGCCTGACGTTGCCGGGCCTGACGCTGAGCCTGATCACCAGTTGCATCGGTTACCTGGCGCTGGCCTGGACGCCGTTCCCGGCCCTGACCCAGATCGCCGTGTTCTCCGCCGCCGGCCTGCTCGGCGCCTACCTGTCGGCCGTGTGCCTGCTGCCCGCGCTGCTCAAAGGGGCGGATTTACGCCCGGCGCAATGGCCGCTGCGGGTGTCCGAGTATTTGCTGGATCGTCGTGAAGCGCTGCTCAGAATTGCGCGAACGCCAGTGCTGCTGGCCTTGCTGATTGCCTTCTGCGTCGGTGGACTGTTGCAGCTCGACAGCAAAAACGACATTCGCCAATGGGTCGGCGCGCCGCAGCAATTGACGGACGAAGCCCAGACCATTGCGCGCATCACCGGTTACCAACCCACCAGCCAGTTCTTCCTGGTGCGGGCCGCCAATCAGCAAGCATTGCTCGAACGCCAAACCGCATTGAGCGAGCGCCTGGATCAGTTGGTCAATCTGGACAAACTCCAGGGCTATCTGTCGCTCAATCAACTGGTCAGCCAGCCCCACGAACAACACAAAGTGCGCGAAGCGCTGAACAAGTTGCCGCAGTTCTGGCAACCGCTGCTCGATGTCGGCGTACCACTTGAAGCGCTGAAAACCGAGCTGGCGACGTTGCAGGCATTGCCGGTTGAAGACATCGACAGCGCGCTGGCCGGTCCGTTGGCCGAACCCTGGCGCACACTGTGGCTGGGCCCGACCGAGGATGGCGTGGCGACGATGGTCAGCCTGCAAGGGCTGAACAACCCTGCACTGCTGCGGGTCCAGGCGCGGGATTTGCCAGGCGTGGAACTGGTGGATCGCCTGGGCGAATTGAACAACGTGTTTGCCCAGACGCAGATCAGCGCCGCTGAACTGAAACTCGCCTCTTGCGTGCTGATCGTGCTGGTGCTGATTCTGCCGTTCGGCCTCGGCGGCGCGTTGCGCATCGTTTCGCTGCCGCTGCTGGCGGCGCTGTGCAGCCTTGCCAGTCTTGGCTGGCTCGGACAGCCGCTGACGTTGTTCAGCCTGTTCGGCCTGCTGCTGGTGACGGCGATCAGCGTCGATTACGCGATCCTCATGCGCGAACAGGTCGGCGGCGCCGCCGTGAGCCTGCTGGGCACCTTGCTGGCGGCGCTGACCACCTGGCTGTCGTTCGGTTTACTGGCGGTGTCCAGCACGCCGGCAGTGAGTAACTTCGGACTGTCGGTGAGCCTGGGCCTGGCGTTCAGCTTTCTGCTCGCGCCGTGGGCAGGGCGACAAGTGCATGCGACCAGCGTCGCGGAGTCGGCAGCGTGATGGTCGTGCTGTTCTGGGCGATGGCCCTGGCGCTGTTCGCCATGGCCACGCGGGTCGGTCGTCATTTCGGCCTGATCCCGATCGTCAGCCAGTTGTTGCTGGCCACCGTCGGCTTGCCGTTGCTGATGTATTTCTGGATCGAACCCCACTGGCAATTGAGCGGCGCGACGCTGGTCGCACCGATCTGGCTGAAAAACCTCTACAGCCTGAGTTTCGCGCTGTTGCTGGGCTATATCCTCAGCGACGTGATCGATCTGCGACTCGATCGCCAGAGCCTGAAAATCGCCCTGCCGAGTTTCTGCGTGCCGTTTGCCTGCGGCCTCGCCACGGCGATCTGGTGGCTGCCCCCGCAGCCATGGATCAGCTCGTTGGCAGTGGGTCTATTGTTCGCCATCACCGCGATCCCGGTGTTGTACCTGTACTTGCGGCATATCGGTTACCCGACCACTGCCACCCGGCGACTGGTGCAGACGGCGATCCTGATCGACCTCACGTGCTGGACGCTGTTCGCCATCGCTCAGGGGAGCCTGCACCTGAGCAGTCTGCTGCTGCCCTTGGCCTGCGCCTGCGTGCCCTTGCTGCTGTGGGTGACCGGCCTGCGCCAGCCACGGCTCTACAGCGGGTGTTTCTTTGCGCTGCTGGTGGTGGCCGAGCACTACAGACTCAATGCGCTGATTGTCGGCATCGGCTATTTGCTGTGCATGGCCGCGCTGAAGGTGCCGCTGGTGTTGCCGGTGCAGGCGATCTGGATGAATCGCTTGCAGACCTGGATCGCGATCCCGCTGATCCTCACGTTCGGCATCGTGCAGATCAATGTCCACAGCGCCATGGACAGCCTGAGCTGGGCGCAACTGGCCGCGCTGTTGCTGTTGCCGATTGCCAGCAAACTGCTGGGCAACTGGCTGGGACTCGGCTGGGCCGGCGCCTCGTTTGCCGGTGCCAGTCGCTGGCGCGAAAGTGTGCTGCTGAACATTCGCGGCTTGAGCGAGATCGTCTTTCTCAACCTGCTGCTGCAACAACAGCTCATCAGCCCGCCGCTGTACTTTGCGCTGATGTTGATGGGCCTGATCGCAACACTGCTGCCGGCATTGGTCGGCATGCATCGAATCCCCTTGAAAGCTGCCGTCTCGGCAAGGAGCCCCCATGCCAACCGTTGAAATGGAACGTCGTCAGGTAGTGATCATCGGCGCTGGCCCATCGGGCGCCATTGCCGCCGCACTGCTCAAGCGCAAAGGGCATGACGTTCTGGTGATCGAGCGCCAGCATTTCCCAAGGTTCTCCATCGGCGAAAGCCTGCTGTCGCACTGCCTGGATTTCGTCGAGGAAGCGGGCATGCTCGATGCCGTCAACGCCGCCGGTTTCCAGTTGAAAAACGGTGCAGCGTTTGCCTGGGGCGAACGCTATAGCGCTTTCGATTTTGGCGAAACGTTCAGCCAGGGCAAACCGACTACCTTCCAGGTCCAGCGCGCCGACTTCGACAAACTGCTGGCCGATCAGGCCGCGCTGCAGGGCGTCGAAATCCGCTATGGCGAAGCCATCGTCAGCGTCGATGTCGAACGGGCGAAACCGCAGCTCGGCGTACGTCGTGAAGACGGCAGCGAATACGCTATCGAAGCCGACTTCATGCTCGACGCCAGCGGTTACGGTCGAGTTCTGCCGCGCTTGCTCGACCTTGAAGCACCGTCGAATTTTCCAGTGCGCCAAGCCGTGTTCACTCACATCGAAGACCATATCGACAACCCGACATTCGAACGGGAAAAGATCCTCATCACCACCCACCCGACCCAGCGCGATATCTGGTTCTGGACCATTCCGTTCAGCAACGGCCGTTGCTCGGTGGGTGTTGTCGCGGCAGCCGAGCACTATGAAGGCCGCATGGACAACCTGGACGAATGCCTGCGCGGGTTCATCGCTGAAACCCCGGGCCTGGCCGGCGTGCTGAGCAACGCGGTGTGGGATACGCCGGCGCGCACCATCGGCGGGTATTCGGCCAACGTCAAAACCCTGCACGGTCCTGGTTTTGCACTGCTGGGCAACGCGGCGGAGTTCCTCGACCCGGTGTTCTCCTCCGGCGTGACCATCGCCATGCGCTCGGCGAGCATGGCCGCCGGGGTTCTGCACCGTCAATTGCAAGGGGAAAGCGTCGACTGGCAGACCGAGTTCGCCGACCCGCTCAAACGCGGCGTCGACACCTTCCGTTGCTATGTCGAAGGCTGGTACGCCGGGACGTTCCAGGACGTGATTTATCACGAGGGCGGCTCGGAGGACATTCGCCGCATGATCAGCTCGATCCTGGCCGGTTATGCGTGGGACGAGCGTAATCCGTTCGTCAGCGAAGCCAAGCGTCGGTTGCGCATGCTTTCGGAAATTTGCGCGAGTGATGCCTCTTGAGCTACTTGAGCGAAAACTACGTCGAAGAGACCCGGTTCGGTTTCTGGTTCCTGCGCAGCCACACTTGGCAGCACCATGTACTGCGCGTCGCGATCAATGACCTGCGCAGCCTGTTCAGCGAACCGTTGCCAGGCAACCCGGTGTTGCTGGATGCCGGATGCGGTCAGGGCAAGTCGTTCCAGTACCTGCGCCAGGCTTTTGCGCCACAGCGCCTGATCGGTGTGGACGCCGACCCGCACAGCCTCGACTTGAGCGGTGAAGAAGCCGCTCGTCAGGGCATGGACGTGGAGTTGATCGGCAGCGACTGCGCCACGCTTGCCATGCCGGATGCCAGCGTCGACCTGCTGTTCTGCCACCAGACCTTCCACCATCTGGTGGAACAGGAAAAGGCCCTGACGGAGTTCTACCGCGTGCTCAAGCCCGGTGGTTATCTGCTGTTCGCCGAGTCCACCGAGGCTTACATTGATACATGGGTGATTCGCTGGTTGTTCCGCCATCCGATGCACGTGCAAAAGAGCGCCGCCGGGTACCTCGACCTGATTCGTCGCCAGGGTTTCGAATTCGGGCCGCAAAACGTGTCTTATCCCTATTTGTGGTGGAGTCGCGCCAAGGATTTCGGCCTGCTTGAACGCTTTGGCCTGCGCCAGCCAAAACCGATTGGCCAACGGGAAGAAACCCTGGTCAATGTGGTGGCGCGCAAACCGCTTGAAGGTGCTGTGTGATGTTCACTGTCAGTCGCTCGAAGTACATACCTTGTGGGAGCGGGCTTGCTCGCGAAAGCGGTGGGTCAGCCAACATAAATGTTGAATGTAACGCCGCCTTCGCGAGCAAGCCCGCTCCCACAGGGGCGGCGGTGTTAATGCGATTTCTGCTTATCGGCGCGGTCCTGCTGCTATCCGCCTGCGCCAGCAAGGCACCGCTGCCCGCGCAAACCCCGAGCCTGCCGTTGCCGCAGCAATTGCACATCCAGCGTCTGGCGGACGGCCAGCGTCAGGACTGGGTACTGGTGATTGCGCGTGAAGGCCCGGGCATTCGCTGGTCGATGATGGACTTGCTGGGCATTCCACAGGCACGTCAAAAATTGATCGACGGTCAATGGCAAGCGGACGGCCTGTTGCCGCCCAACCCGGAAGCCCGAGAGTTGTTTGCAGCATTGCTGTTTGCGCTGACACCCAAGGATGAGTTGCACGGCAACTACCCCACTGCCTGGCAACATGGCGCACAACGATCCCTGCCGGAGCACTGGGAAGTCCGTTATTCACAACCGATGAGCTTTGAATTGAACCTGCCCAAAGGTCCGACGTACCAAGTCACGCCCCTGTCCGGTGAGACACCATGACCGCCTACCTGAACGCCCTCGGGGTGATCTGCGCCCTGGGCCGCAGCAAGCAGGAAGTTGCACGCAACCTGTTCGCCGGCGATTGCTCCGGCATGCGCAGCGAGGCCGGCTGGGTGCCGGAGCGCTCATTGCCGGTGGCCGCGGTGCGCGGCGAACTGGCGCCGATTCCGGCAGAACTGGCGAATCAAAGCAGCCGTAACAACCAATTGCTGCTGGAAGCGGCGCTGCAAATTCGCGACGACATCGATCAAGCGATCCAGACTTACGGCCGCGACCGCATCGGCGTGATCCTCGGCACCAGCACCTCCGGCATCGATGAAGCCAGTCGCGGGCTGGCTCATTACATCCGCGAACATCAGTTCCCCGTCGAATACGACTATCAGCAACAGGAACTCGGTGCACCGGCGAATTTTCTCGCCGACTGGCTGCAACTGAGCGGCCCGGCCTATGTGATTTCCACCGCCTGCACCTCCAGCGCCCGAGCGTTGATGAGTGCCCAGCGCCTGCTGGACCTGGGCCTGTGCGACGCGGTGCTGTGCGGCGGCGTCGACACTTTGTGCAAACTGACCCTCAATGGGTTCTCGGCGCTGGAAGCGGTGTCCGAACAACGCTGCAACCCGTTTTCGGTGAACCGCCATGGCATCAACATCGGCGAAGCCGCGGCGCTGTTCCTGATGACTAAAATTGCTGGCGACAAACAGTCGATTGCCCTGTTGGGCAGTGGCGCCAGTTCTGATGCGCACCACATTTCCGCACCGGAACCGACCGGCCGCGGCGCCCTGCAGGCGATGCGCAAAGCCTTGAGTCGGGCGAACCTGCAACCTGAACAGATCGGTTACCTGAACCTGCACGGCACCGCCACTCAACACAACGACGCCATGGAAAGCCTGGCGGTGTCGGCATTGTTCCCGGCCGGTGTACCCTGTTCGTCGACCAAACCGATGACCGGCCACACCCTCGGTGCAGCCGGCGCACTGGAAGCGGCGTTCTGCTGGTTGAGCCTGAGCGCTGACAATCCAAACCACGCGCTGCCTCCACACGTCTGGGACGGCCAACCCGACCCCGAACTGCCGGCCCTGAATTGGGTGACCCCGGCCAATCGCCTGGCGTCCATTGCACCTCGCTACCTGATGAGCAATTCCTTTGCCTTCGGGGGCAATAACGTCAGCCTGATTATCGGAGATGCCCCATGATTGACTGGCCGCTCGCCGAACTGCTGCCGCACGCTGGCGACATGATCCTCATCGATCAGATCCTGGCGTTCGATGACGAGCAGATCCACACCCGCCTTACCGTCAAGCCCGATGGTCTGTTCAGTCGTCCTGACGGCAGCCTGCCGGCGTGGGTCGGCATCGAATTGATGGCGCAGAGCGTGGCCGCCTACGCCGGTTGCCATGCGCGCCAGCGAGGCGATGCAGTGGCGTTGGGTTTCCTGCTCGGCACCCGTAAATTTGAATGCAACGTCGAACATTTTCCCGCCGGCACCGAGCTGACCATCCACGGGATGCGTTCGCTGGAAGACGACAACGGCATGGGCGTGTTCGAATGCCACATCAACGCCCCCGGCATTCACGCCACCGCTCGTCTGAACGTGTTTCGCCCGCCTCAGGCCGCTCAATACCTTAACGAACCCTCAGGAATCCAGTCATGACTGAATCCGTACTGGTCACCGGTTCCAGCCGTGGCATCGGCCGCGCTATTGCACTGCGTCTGGCTCAGGCCGGGCACGACATCGTGCTGCATTGCCGCAGCGGGCTGGCGGACGCTGAGGCCGTGAAAATCGAAGTCGAAGCCTTGGGCCGCAACGCGCGCATCCTGCAATTCGATGTGTCCGACCGCGCCCGTTGCAAAGCGGTTCTCGAAGCCGACGTGGAAAGCCACGGCGCCTATTACGGCGTGGTGCTGAATGCCGGCCTGACACGCGACGGTGCTTTTCCAGCGCTGAGCGAGGATGATTGGGATGTGGTGATGCGCACCAACCTCGACGGTTTCTACAACGTGCTGCACCCGGTGATGATGCCGATGATCCGGCGTCGCGCCGCCGGGCGAATCGTCTGTATCACGTCGGTTTCGGGGTTGATCGGCAATCGCGGGCAGGTCAATTACAGCGCCTCCAAGGCCGGTTTGATCGGCGCGGCGAAGGCGTTGGCGATCGAGCTGGGCAAGCGCAAAATCACCGTCAACTGTGTCGCACCCGGCTTGATCGACACAGCCATGCTCGACGAAAACGTACCCGTGGAAGAACTGATGAAAATGATTCCCGCACAACGCATGGGCACCCCGGAAGAGGTGGCCGGCGCGGTGAACTTCCTGATGTCGGCGGAAGCGTCGTACATCACCCGGCAAGTGCTGGCCGTCAACGGAGGCCTGTGCTGATGAAGCGCGTCGTCGTCACCGGCATGGCCGGCATCACCTCATTGGGCAGCGATTGGAAAACCATCGCCGCCAACTTTGCGGCCAACCGCAGCGGCATCCGCCGGATGGACGAGTGGGATCGTTTTACCGAACTCAACACGCGCCTGGCCGGGCCCATCGATGACTTCAAGGTGCCGAACCACTGGACCCGCAAGCAACTGCGCAGCATGGGCCGGGTTTCGCGCCTGGCCGTCGGCGCGGCAGAACAGGCGCTGGCCGATGCGGGTTTGCTGGGTGACGAATCGATCAAGGACGGACGCATGGGCGTCGCGTGCGGCTCCTCCACGGGCAGCACCGACGAGATCAAGGCGTTCGGCAACATGCTGCTCAACTCTGTGGCCGAAGGCCTGAACGCCAACTCCTACGTGCGCATGATGCCGCACACCACGGCGGCGAACATCAGCATCTTCTTCGGCCTCACCGGCCGGCTGATCCCCACCTCAAGCGCCTGCACCAGCGGCAGTCAGGGCATCGGTTACGCCTACGAATCGATCAAGTTCGGCCGCCTGCCCTTGATGCTCGCTGGTGGCGCCGAAGAGCTGTGCCCCACCGAAGCCATGGTCTTCGACGCGCTCTACGCCACCAGCCTGAAAAACGACGCGCCGCAGACGTCGCCACGCCCCTACGACAGCGGTCGCGATGGCCTGGTGATCGGTGAAGGCGGCGGCATGCTGGTGCTTGAAGAACTGGAACATGCACTGGCTCGCGGCGCGCACATCCATGCTGAACTGGTCGGTTTCGGCAGCAACGCCGACGGCCAGCACACCACCCGCCCAGAGCAGGCCACCATGCGCCGGGCCATGGAACTGGCCCTCGAAGACGCCGGGTTGCAGCCGTCGGACATTGGCTACGTCAACGGTCACGGCACCGCGACCGAACAGGGCGACATCGCTGAAACGCTGGCCACCAGTTCGCTGTTCGGTGAGCACATGCCGATCAGTTCGCAGAAGAGTTTCCTCGGCCACACACTCGGCGCCTGCGGTGCTTTGGAGTCCTGGTTCAGCATCGAAATGATGAACAGCGATTTGTACGCGCACACCTTCAATCTTGATGAAGTTGATCCGCATTGCGGCAAGCTTGATTACCTGCGCGGCGAGTTTCGGCAGATGAGCAATCAGTATGTGATGAACAATAATTTTGCATTTGGCGGGGTTAATACTTCGCTGATTTTTAAGCGCTGGTCGTAACGACGCAATCCTTGTAGGAGCCGGCTTGCTGGCGATAGCGGAGTGTCAGGCGACATCAATATTCATTGATCCACCGCCATCGCCAGCAAGCCGGCTCCTACAGGTTCAGGACATCACGACGATGGTTGCCCAGGATGGATCGAGGTTATCCAGCACACGGTTCACCGCCAGCTCCCCCAGCATGATCGACTGTTGAATTCCCGGCAGGGTGTGATTGTCGGTATCGGCGCCTTACGCACAGCTACCATCAAAGTGCAGGAATGAAATTGCCTGACTGTTCGGCATGCAAATGGACACGATAAAAAACCTGTAGGAGCCGGCTTGCTGGCGATAGCGGTGGATCAGTCGACATCAATGCCAACTGACAATCCGCCATCGCCAGCAAGCCGGCTCCTACAGGTTCGGGTCGTTCATGACTTGAGGGGTTCGACCTTGCGCGTCAGCAGGTCCACAAACGCCTTGGCCATGGGGGATTTCTGATCCTTGCGCTGTACCAGCCACACCGCCGAAACCGCCTCAGGATCGAGCAGCGGCCGATAGACCACACCATCTATCCGCATCCGCTGATAAGACGCCGGCAACACCGACACACCCAACCCCGCCGCCACCAAACCGATAATGGTCATGGCCTCACCCGCCTCTTGCGCGAAGTGCGGGCTGAAACCGGCGTCCCGCGCAAGGCTCAACAACTGAGCGTACAAGCCGCTGCCATAACTGCGTGGGAAAAACACAAACGGTTCGAGCGCCAACGCCGACAGAAACAATCCCGCTTCACTGTCCTGAACCAGCGGATGCTTGGAACTGAGCACCGCCACCAGCGGCTCGCGCATCAGCTCCACCACGCTAAGCGAGTCCGGTAGCCCCAACGGCCGCATGATCCCGACCTCGATCGACTCGTCCACCAGCGCCTCGGCCACTTGGGTGCTGCTCATTTCGCGCAGGTTCAAATGCACCGCCGGAAAGCGCTGGCGAAACGAAAAAATTGCCTGGGGAATGGTCGAGTTGAACGGTGCCGACGAAGTGAAGCCAATCTTCAACTCACCCAGCTCACCGAGCTGCGCACGTCGTGCCACATCGGCTGCTTTATCGACCTGCGCCAGCACCAGGCGCGCCTCTTCCAGAAACAACCGGCCGGCCTCACTCAGCTCGACCCGACGATTGGTTCGTTCGAACAATCGCGCACCGACCTCTTGCTCCAGCGCCTGGATCTGCTGGCTCAACGGCGGTTGCGAGATGCCCAGCACCTGAGCGGCGCGGCCGAAGTGCAATTCTTCGGCGACGGCGATGAAGTAGCGCAGGTGACGCAATTCCATGAAAACTCCATTAGGTCGTAAAACCTCTTAAACAGGTCGAACAATATATTGGATTGAATCATTAGGCAGCTATATGCTTTTTTCATCGCCTGACCGGCTGCCTGCCCCGAGGTCTGAAGTGAAAACTGCTGTCGCCCCACTCGCCCACGAAGTTCCGCCCGCCGCGCTGGACGATGCCGTCGCCGAGCTCAAGGAAATCTACATCGAAAAAGGCACGCCGATGTTCATGCGTACGGTACTGGCCTTATTCTCCGGCGGCTTCGCGACCTTCGCGCTGCTGTACTGCGTGCAGCCGATGATGCCGCTGCTTTCCCACGAATATTCCATTAACGCAGCCCAGAGCAGTCTGATTCTTTCGGTGGCCACCGGCATGCTCGCCATCGGTTTGCTGATCACTGGCCCGATCTCCGACCGTGTCGGGCGCAAACCGGTGATGGTGGCGGCGCTGTTTGCCGCGGCGCTGTGCACCATCGCCAGTTCGATGATGCCGAGCTGGCACGGCGTGCTGGTGATGCGCGCGCTGATCGGGTTGTCGTTGAGCGGCCTGGCGGCGGTCGCCATGACGTACCTGAGTGAAGAGATCCATCCGCAACACATCGGCCTGGCAATGGGCCTGTACATCGGCGGCAACGCCATCGGCGGAATGTGCGGACGCTTGATTACCGGGGTGTTGATCGACTTCGTCAGCTGGCACACGGCGATGCTGGTGATCGGCAGCCTGGCGCTGATCGCGGCGGCGGTGTTCTGGAAGATCCTTCCCGAATCGCGCAACTTCCGCGCCCGCTCGCTGCACCCGCGCAGTCTGCTCGAAGGCTTCACCATGCACTTTCGCGACGCCGGTTTGCCGTTGTTGTTTCTAGAAGCCTTTGTGCTGATGGGCGCGTTCGTCACGCTGTTCAACTACATCGGTTATCGCCTGCTGGCCGACCCGTACCACATGGACCAGGCCTTCGTCGGGCTGCTCTCGGTGGTGTACCTGTCGGGCATCTACAGCTCGGCGAAAATCGGTGCATTGGCAGACAAACTGGGCCGACGCCAGGTGCTCTGGGCCACTATCGTGCTGATGCTCGCCGGCCTGGCCCTGACGATGTTCACGCCACTGCCGTTGGTGATCATCGGCATGCTGATTTTCACCTTCGGTTTCTTCGGCGCGCATTCGGTGGCGAGCAGCTGGATCGGCCGCCGCGCCACCAAAGCCAAGGGGCAGGCATCGTCGCTGTATCTGTTCAGTTACTACGCCGGGTCGAGCATCGCCGGCACGGCGGGTGGTGTGTTCTGGCACTTGGGTGGGTGGAACGGGATCGGGCTGTTTATCGGCGCGTTGCTGGTGGTGGCGTTGTTGATTGCGTTGAAGCTGGCGAAGTTGCCGCTGTTGCCCGGGGCTGCCCAGGTTTAAACCCGATCAAAAGCTGAAGTCGTACGCCGATCCCCTGTGGGAGATAGCCTGCTAGCTCTCACAGGGGGAATGCGTACGATCAAAGAGCCAGGCCGGCCCGAAGGCCGCCTCGCGTTGCTGTGGCGGTTGTCGCCCGCAAAGACCGCCAACCGCAACTACCTGAGCACCACCCGCGCCTCAAGCACCGCATCACGCTTTTCCAGCACCAGCGATTGCACCAAAGCCCCATCCCGCTCGGCACGATCCAGCCATTGCAGCAGCGTCTTCGCATCCCCGCTGAGGGTCAACCGCAACAGGTCGTTATCGGCATCCATCTGGTGCAGTTCGAGCCCCGCTGCAGTGACGCTTTCGCTGATACGCAACGACAAGGGCTGATCAGCGACGACCGCACTGGTGTTTGGGGGTTGCGCCCGTTGCAGCTGCGCAGCCAGGGCCAATTGCTGTTGATGCCGACGCTCGACGGCTTCCAGACGCTGACGGGTCGGTTGCCAGATCAGGCTGAACACCACGACCGCCAGCAAAAATGCGCCCACAGCCAGCAGCAGTCGTTGCTCTCGAATGGACAGGCGTTGCCAGATGACCTTCATGTGTTGTCCTCCACGACCAGTGTCGCCTGCACGCGATTGCGCTCTTTGCTCGCACTGTCGACCCTGACCGGCACACCTTGCTGCCGCCCGCGCTCACGCAGTTGCTCAAGCTCGGCAAAACTGTTGGCGGTCAGCTGGACTTTCCAGCCGTCGCCTGCACGAAGCTCGATGCGCCGCACTTCGACATGACTCGCGCCGATGACCTGCTCGACCAGATCCACCAAACCGGTGATACGCGTCTTCTCCGGCTCGGCGGTCTGGCTCTGCAGCACCCGCAGTTGCGTCGCCAGATCCACGATGCGGCTCTGGTCAGGGTAAAGCGCCTTGAAGCGCTGCTCGTTCTGGCTGTAGAGCCGACGGGTTTCACCCTCGAGAAAATGGATTCGCGTTGCGCTGGCGCCCCAGGTCAACAGCAACAGCATCAGTAACGCCAAACCACCGATGTGCCAGGGCAGACGCTTGCTGCGCGGGGCGAAGGCTCCTTGCAGCAGGTTGATGGCCTGGGAGTGGCGAAGGCTCAGGCACTGGTCGACATCGACCGCGTCGTGACGCTCGTCGATCCACCGGATATCCGGGGGCAAGGCAGGTCTGAGCGAGGCCAGCCCGTCATCCGATACGGCCACGCGGGCCGGCATCCCGCCGCCGATCAGCCATCGACCGAACCATCGAACGACGACCGCCTCAGCCCCGGGCAATACATCGGCATCGACAAAGACGGATCGGACGCCAACATTCGACTCGGCCAACAGCGCGAGCACAGCGGCGAATCGCTCGCGACCGATCACCATCACCGGGTAGCACCTCTGCCGGTCGCGAGCGCCGATGCCCAGGTGCAATTTTTCCAGCGCGTCACTCAGTTGATCTTCTACGGCAAACGCGATGGCTTGCGCAGCGGGCTGACGCCTGGAAGGCCACGGATCGCTGCGCACCCAACTGCACATTTCCATGGGCAACAGCAGATCGACCGTTTGCCCGTTCAGTGCCTGTGCGACTTGTTTCAATGGCATGTGCTGACGTTGGCCGGTTGAAGACCAAAGGCAGCACGGCCAGTCGGGCGACGGCTCGGCAAGGCCCTCGGCGTTCAGGTAAAGCCAGGTGTTCATCGCGGCATCTCATGAGTACTCGAAGGAAGAAGACGTCGTTGCAGGATCTTGAAGTGGTGCGTGTCGGGATCTCGCTCGACATCAGTGGCCAGCAACAAACGGCTCTGCCCCTGAATGACCTGCACCGTGATCCGAAACCAACGGCTGCCGGTGCCCAGCCCATGACTGCTCAGGCCTGCGCCGGCGAGCAGCGGGTCCTGAGTAAAGGCCTGAACGCTCGCCCATGCAGTTGCCGACCGCTGCCGGACCAACGCCTCGGCGGTCGTCGCCTCCACGCCATCGAGTGCCCTCAATACCAGAGCCGGCGCGGTGTTGATGTTCAGAGCGGCGTCTGCGGGAAGCACCGCGACCCAGGGTTCCAGTTGACGCAACAGCGGGCCGTCGACACCTGGAAGCAGGCGCAGCTGGTTCAGCTCCTGTAATGCACCGACCTGACTCAGTGGCAACGGCGCAAGATCGAGCAGCTCGAGCAAGCGCCCCCAACGATCAAGGGTGACCTGATCTATCTGGCCCTGAATCAACAGTGAATTGAGATTGAACCGCCCGGCGAGGTCTTCGATATCGACGCGCAACTGCGCGCCCTCGATGTCGAAGTCGGGCGTCGTCCGCGCCCAGTCCTGGGTCAGATCGACGTTTTTTGGCGAAGCATTCGCGGCGTCCTGTAGCTGCAAAAGCGCCCAGGTTTCCCCGGCACTCGCGAGTTGCCGCAAGTGAATGTGATGCATCGATTTCCCGCTGCTTTGCAACGACAGCCGATGACTGCGCAGCATGCCGCTGGTGATCAACAGCGCCAGACTCATCACCAGCAACACACTGATCAACGCGATGCCCCGTTGACGCCCGTTCATGGCAACGCGCCCGGCAACAGCAGCACCCGACGGATCGCCTCGAAACGGCCCACCGACACTTGCAGCTCCACGGCCATCGGTGCCCTCAGATCCTTTCCAGCCGGCCACTCGCTGCGCCATCCGGTTTGACGATCGAACAAGCGCCAGCTCAAGTCCCGAACATCGTCGAGCAGTTTTTGTCGCTGCATGATGGGCGTGCCTTCGCCCTGGCTTTCACGCCACAGCACTCCGTTGTCGAGTCGGTACGTCAGTGTCTGGCGCTCGCTGCGGGGCTGGTCCAGAGGATTGCGCCAGTGGCTGCGCTGCAATTGCAGCCCCGTTGGCTGGAGCACGACAGGCTGTTCGGTAACCTGCAACAAGTCTCGCTCAATCACCGCCACCGCCCGTTGCAGCCGTCGAAACTCCCCTTCGTGGGCCGTCGTGCCTTTCTGCGTGCGCACGACACCATCGAACAACCCCCAACTGGCCAGGCCGAGCAACGCGAATATCGCCATGGCGATCACCAGCTCCAGCAAGGTGAAACCGGATTGCCTATTCATGACGATCAGGTATCCAGCCAGTGGCGCGGTGCAAGGTTTGCTCGCGCCCGGAAAGGCTGACGTCAACGTCGACCTTGAGCAGTCGCGGGTCAGTCGATGCGCTGATGTGCTGGCGCAACAGCCAGTCGCGGCGATCCATGTGCACCACGCGTTGCTGTTGACCGAGGGCCAACCCGGGTTGCAGGCGCAATTCATTCAAATGGTTATCGGCCAGCCAGGCGGCGAAGAGTCGTTCCTCGACCGCGCCGGTTTGCTTCAACACGTATTGGCTCGCCGACAGCACGGCCGCCGCCAGCGTCGCGAAGACCGCCAGGGCCACCATGATTTCCAGCAGCGTGAACCCACGCGTACGTGCCCGCGACAGCCCCCTATCCATCAATCACAGCCTCGCCCAGGCCATCGCTCGAAAGACTCAGGAGCGTGCTGTCCCGGGTCGCGAACGTCAGCGTGAAGGCGCTGGTCTCATCGCTGCTGAGCATCAGCAATTGCGGCGGTCCCTCATCGGCCCCCAGCATCAGGGAATGCCCATCCTGCTCAAGGTGTAGCCGCAGGGTTTCCGGCCACGTGTAAAACGCAGCCACCGGCTCCCAGCCTCGAGCATCGAGGCGCATCGCGCGGTAACCGCTGTCACTGAGCCGCAGGCCGTATTCCTCGCCATCCAGCACCGCCCGTTCACGCAGCTGTTGAATCAGACCTGCCATCCCGTGCGCTTCGTGCTGCGCCTGACGCAGCGGATTCGGGCCGACCACCAGACTCACCATGCACAGCAGCACGCCGATCACAACGATCACGATCATCAACTCGAGCAAGGTAAACCCGCGGCAACGCTGGCGCATGAATCAGTTGCCCCAATTGCCGATATCGGTCGCATGCCCTTCGCCGCCCACCACGCCATCGGAACCCAGGGAATACAAGTCGTAGCTGCCGTCGATGGATTGCACACCAGGATTGAGAAACTGATAGGGCGTGCCCCACGGGTCGACCGGCAGGTTTTTCAGGTAACCCTGAGGGTTCCAGTTCCTCGCCGCCGGCATGCCCGAAGGTCGTTTGCTCAAGGCTTCCAGCCCTTGCTGCGTCGAGGGGTAGTGGAAATTGTCGAGGCGGTACATTTCCAGGGCGGTGGCGATCGCCTGGATATCGATTTTTGCCGCGGTGACCTTGGCCTGGTCGGGGCGGCTCATGAACTGCGGCACCACGATGGCCCCCAGCACGCCGATGATCACGACCACCACCATGATTTCGATCAGGGTAAAACCGCGTTGCCCGCGGCGTGAGTTACTGCGTAAAGGTTGCATGGGTCAATTCACCAATTGGTTGAGGCTGAGAATCGGTAGAAGGATGGCCATGACGATCAGCAGCACGACGCCGCCCATCAGCACCAGCATGGCCGGTTCGAAGAGGCTCACGACCAGCGCGATGCGCGCCGCCAGGCTGTTTTCCTGTTGCTCGGCGGCCCGTACCAGCATGTGATCGAGTTCGCCTACGCGTTCGCCGCTGGCGATCATGTGCAGCATCATTGGCGGGATGTCACCGCTGAGTTCCAGGCCCCGGGTCAGGGTTCCGCCTTCGCGTACGGAGCGGGCGACATCGACCATGCGTGCACGAATGGTCAGATTGCCGATGACAGCGGCAGCGATTTCCAGCGCATCCACCAGCGGCACGGCACTTTTGCCGAGGATCGCCAGAGTGCTGGCAAACCGTGCGGCTTCCATCGCCCGCAACACCTCGCCGGCTACCGGCAGTTTCAACGCCAGGCGATGCCAGCGCAGGCGCCAGAGCGGCTGACGCAAACTCCAGCGCCAGACACCGATCAGCGTCGCCAGCACGCCCATCAATGCCAGGAAATGGTTGCGCAGACCGTCGCTCAAACCGATCAGCGCTTGAGTCAGCCAAGGCAGCGGCTGGCCGCTGTCGACGAAAATTTTCACCACGTCCGGCACCACGTAACCGAGCAGGAAACCCACGATCGCTACGCTGGCCAGCATCAGGATCATCGGGTAGACCAAGGCCATCTGGATTTTCTGCCGCGAAGCCTGACGCGCCTGGGTGTACGCCGCCAGTTGCTCCAGCACATGCCCCAAGTGCCCGGAACGCTCACCGGCCGCGACGGTGGCGCGAAACAACTCGGGGAACGCCTTGGGAAACAGCCCCAGCGCGGTTGAAAGAGCATGCCCTTCCATCACCCGGCTGCGGACTGCCGACAACAACCCGGCAACCTTGCGCCTGGCACTTTGTTTGGTCACCGCTTCCAGTGCTTCTTCCAAAGGCAGACCGGCCTGAACCAGCGTGGATAACTGCAGCGTCATCAGCGCCAGTTCAGCCGCCCCCAAACGTCCGCTGCGGGGTTGCGCACCGGCGGGACCGCCCGTGCTGACCTCATTCAATTCACGCGGCCGCAAACCACGCTCGCGCATCAGTTGTCGGGCATGACGGGGGCTGTCGGCTTCCAGTCGGCCCTTGCAGCGTCGGCCCTGGGCATCGTCAGCGCGGTAATCGAATGTCGGCACGCGCTAGTCCTCCTGGGTCACGCGCAGTAACTCGTCGAGGCTGGTCACGCCGGCGAGTACCCTTTGCCGACCGTCCTGAAACAGGCTGCGGGAGACCTTGCGCGTCTCATCGATCAACGCCTGCTCAGTGGCGCCTTGATGAATCAGCGCCGACACGGCCGGCGTGACGCTGATCAGTTCGTAGATTCCAATCCGCCCTCGATAACCGTGCTGGCACTGCTCACACCCCACCGCACTGAACAGCAGCGGTGGCGCCGCCGCATCAAGCCCGAGACGCTGACACATGGCCGCATCGGCGCGAAACGACGCCTTGCAATGCGGGCACAACGTACGCAGTAAGCGCTGGGCCAGAATGCCCACCAGCGACGACGCCAGCAGGTAGGCATCAACCCCCATGTCCACCAGCCGCGTCACCGCGCCCACCGCGCTGTTGGTGTGCAACGTCGAGAGCACCAAGTGACCGGTCAGCGAGGCCTGGACGGCGATTTCTGCCGTTTCGCGATCACGGATTTCGCCGACCATCACCACGTCCGGATCCTGACGCAGAATCGCCCGCAAGCCTCGGGCGAAGGTCATGTCCACTTTCGGATTGACCGGCATCTGCCCCACACCCGGCAGGTGATATTCGATGGGGTCTTCGACCGTGAGAATGTTGCGTGTCTGATCGTTCAGGCTGCTCAACGCGGCATACAGACTGGTGGTCTTGCCGGAGCCGGTGGGCCCGGTTACCAGCAGAATGCCGTGAGGTTTGCCAAGCAACTGGCGCAACGCCGCGAGGGTGTCGGCAGGCATGCCGAGTCGCTGCAAATCGAGGCGCCCGGCCTGTTTGTCGAGCAACCGCAGCACCACCCGTTCACCGTGCGCCGACGGCAACGTCGAGACCCGCACATCGACTTCGTGCCCGGCCAGTCGCAGGGCCATTCGACCGTCCTGCGGGATACGTTTTTCAGCAATGTCCAGACGCGCCATGACCTTGATCCGCGACACCAGCAACGTCGCCAGTTCACGCCGGGGCCTGAGCATTTCGCGCAATTGCCCGTCGACCCGCATGCGCACCGACAGCGAGTGTTCGAAGGTTTCCAGGTGCACGTCCGAGGCATGCTCGCGCACGGCTTCGCTGAGCAGGGCATTGATCAGCCGGATGATCGGCGCGTCGCCCTGCTGCTCCAACAAGTCGGCAGTCTGCGGAACTTGATCGACCAGGCTGAGCAGATCCAGTTCGTCGTCCAGCCCCTGGGCCACCTGCTCTGCCGCGCTCTGACCTTCTCGGTAAGCGGCGGCCAGACGCACGGCAAACGCATCGGCATCCAGCACCAGGATCGGCAGGTTCCGTCCACACACCCGACGCGCTTCCGACAGCGCTGTCAGCGGCGTATCGGCCCGCAGCGCAAGACTCAAGTCGGGCCCCTCGCACGCCAGCAGAACACCGAAACGCCGAGCGAAACCGAAAGGCAACTGTTCGATTTTTTCGCTCATGGCGTAACCGGGGTTTGCTTGCGTAAATCAAACACGGGCGCATCGATCGCCGGGTCGAACAACTGACGCGATTCTGCCGGCAGCAACAACGAGTTGTTCCCGTGCGCGCCCGGCTGGCTCAGCTTGCGCAGCGCGTTGTAACGCTGCTCGCTCACGTCGGCCAGATCTTCCTTGCTGCGCACGATGGTGGGCCGCAAAAAGACCATCAGATTGCTTTTGGTTTGCGTGTCCCGGGTCCAGCGAAACAGTGCGCCCAAGTAAGGAATATTGCGCAGCAGCGGCACGCCGCTTTGCTGGGTTCGAACGCTGTCGCGGATCAAGCCGCCGATCACGATGATCTCGCCATCGTCGGCGAGAATGGTGCTTTTGAGTGCACGCTTGTTGGTGATCAGGTCGGAAGAATCGATACCGGACACTGACGGTGCAATGTCCGAAACCTCCTGCTCTACCTCCAGGCGCAACGTCGAACCTTCGTTGATGTACGGCTTGATTTTCAGGCTGATGCCGACGTCCTTGCGCTCGACGGTGGTAAACGGATTGTCCGCACCGTTGCTGTTGGTGGCATAGGAGCCCGTCTTGAACGGCACGTTTTGACCGACGATGATTTCCGCTTCCTGATTGTCCAGGGTCAGCAGGCTCGGTGTGGAAAGCAGATTGCTGTGGGTGTTGCTGGCCAACGCCGAAATCAACGCACCAAAGCGGTCATTGCCCAGTTGCAGGAGCGCGCCTTCCGGGGCCGACTTTTTTTCGTCGAAGGTCAGCCCGCCAATGATCGGAATGTCAGTGCCGGGGAAGTTGATAAAGCCCTTCGCGTCGCCGCTGCTGATGCCCCACTGGACGCCGACGGCTTCGGCGATGTCTCCGGAGATTTCGACGATGGCGGCATGGATCAGCACTTGGGCCCGGGGCTGGTCCAACTGGCGCACGATGGTTTCGATGGTGCGGATTTGCGCGGGCTCGGCAATCAGCACCAGCGCATTCTGGCTCTCGTCGGCCTTGATCATGAACGTCGCGCCGGACGAGTTATCCTTCACGCCGCCCAAGGTCGATGCCTGTTTTCGGGCCTGCCCCATGGTTTCGAGCACTTCGGCCAACTGCTTGGCATCGCTGTGGCGCAGGCGAATGACCCGGGCATTGTCGAGGGATGCGGTGGCGGGTGTATCGAGACTGCGTGCGAGGTCGATCAGGCGCTGGCGCACCGACGGTGGACCAATGAGGATCAGTCGATTGGTTCTGGTGTCGGCAAGCACTTGGATCGGCGTATCTGCGTTGCGCTTGCCCAGCGAAGACTCAATGATCGTCATCACGTCGGCGGCTTGGGCGTGATGCATCTGCACCACGGCATGCAGGTTGTTCTGCCCCGAATCCAGCTGACCCACGACCTTGGCAATGCGCTCCACATTGGCCGCCGTATCGGTGACGACCAGCGCATTGGCCGACACCGATGGGCCGACGTAACCATTGACCGACACCAACGGCCGGACCAGCCCGGCAATATCGGAGGCACTGCTGGTGTTCAGTTCGATGACCCGAGTGACGAACTGCGACGCCGTGGCGTTTTTTGCCGTGCCTTGGCCTGCACGGGTTTTCGCCTCGGTGACTGGCGTGATCAGAATGCGGTCACCTTCGTCGATCACCGTAAAGTTATGGGCATCGAGCACCGAATAAAACAACCGGCGAACGCCCTCGCGGTCTAGGGCCTGGCGGGACATGACGGTGATACGCCCGGACACTCTGGGGTCGAGCACCACCGTGGTCCCGAGAATGGTCGAGATTTCTTCAACGATGTCGCGCAACTCGGCATTGTTCATCGCCAGTTGCCATTTTTCTTCCTCGGCTTGCAACGTGTCGTGAAAGAACGTCGTCGCCAAAGCGGCCAGAAAAAGAAGGGTGCGCAGGGGATGCGCGCCGATGAAGCTGTTCATGGGTGTGATCACTCTGGCGGCCCGGAAAGAGGGCGTAGAAAACGCGTAGCACTGACGGGTGTCTGTGGCTGGGATGCTGAGTCGAGTTGACGCAGGAAACCCGCGGAAGAGGTCTGCAACGTCAGCACCTCTTCTCGACCCTTGTTCCACAACACCGCTTGATTGACCTCGACGCGTCGCAGGACGCTGCCACCCGGCAACTGATCCCCCACCTGGTAAATCCGCGCACCTTGAGCGTCCGCCAGTAACGCTCTGGACAACCCGGTGCCGAGGACAAAACTGGCCTGCAAGGTCAGCAGCTCGGCACTGGGCAGCAATGTGGTTTCAGTCGCCAGACCGAGCACCGTTGCAATCGCTGTGGTATCGAGGGGCGCACGGGACGGTGGCGTCGGCACGGTCGCAGCGAACGACAACGGCGAGGCAAGGCTTTTGCGAAAGCCCCATTCCTGCCACACCAAAAATGCGGCGTAACCGACGGATAAAACCAACAGGCAGAGTGTGTTCAGGCGCCTGTTCACTCGGGCCGTTCACTTCGAACAATGCTGCACAATGACATTCGCCGCAGCACTCGGTGGCCGCACAGCTCATGGACAACGACCGCGCCGACATGCAGCACGATGAGCAATGAAAGGACGACACAGGCCCAAACATGAATGACGAGAAAGCGGGAGATGAGCTCAGGATCGCTCAGAGGCTGAGTTATTTCGACCAGGCCGAACACGTCGATCGGGCGATCCATCATCAAGACGCCGGTGACCAGCACGATACTGACGATGAGATAGATCAGCGTGTGCGCGAACAGTCCGAGTTTTTCCATGAAGCTAAAGGCCCTCACGCTGATATGCCGGGCATGAGAGGCAAAAATGAATAAGCGCCAGACGAAAAACGGTATGAACACCGTGGTCAGCGACACATTGAGAAAAGCGACCCATTGCGCCAGCTGTGGGGACACGTCGACGCAGGCCACATAAAAACCGGAAATCAGGGTCCAGACGATGACTGCCGCCGATAACCAGTGCAGCCATACGCGTTGGGTGGAATAACCCAAAACCGTCATTTTTCAACTCGATTTTCAACAAGAGAATGAACCTTCAGGCGATCCATTCGCGGATCGCCTGAAGTGTTACGGCGGGCTTAAAGCTTGTTCCACGCCATATGCCAGTGCGCACCGACGCCAGGTTCAAAACCATTGGCGTTCGGGGCGTATTGCATGCAGTAGCCCGACTCGGGGAATGGCTTGCATTCGAAGACTTCATTGGTCTTCTGCTGCAGCACTTTGGTCCCGGCGGTGTACTCGCTGAGGCCTTCGGGGAACACGAAGTCATGCTCGACGCCAGCGCCTTCACCGGTCATGTTGGTCGGCTGGGTGTCCTGGCGAGTAGTACGGCCATCCAGGGTAGTGCCGACCAGTGTCAGCGTGTGTTTGCCGGGATTGCTGCGAACATCCATACCCAGCCAGGTCGGACCGCTTTCCACCTGTTTCATCACGGAGCCGACCGGCTTGTTGTTCTCGTCGAACAAGGTCGCTTCGACGTTCATCGGGCGATTCGAGATCATGCTGAAGTCGACTTTAGCCTGGCCTTTTTCCAATACGTATTCAGCTTGCTGAGAAGCTACCGACATCCGTGCTGCGACGTCTTCCTTCATGTCCAGCTGAACTTCGTAACGGGTTACGCCGCTTTCTTTTTGGGCGTAGAGGGTGTTGTTGCCCCGGACCGGTTCGATGTTGCCGCTCTCATCACGAATACCGGCGCGGATGAGTGTGTGAGTGGTGTTGATTTTTTCTGCCAGTTTGAACGCCCAGTTGTTTGGCGAGCCTTCTTCGGCAGTGGCGATGGTGATTTCAACGTCGTAATCCGGGCTGACACCGTTGGCAGAGAATGCACGGGCCTTGACCTTGTCACCGGTCAGCAACGACGTCGACGGCGCGATACCGCCAACGGAAGTCCAGCCACCAGGCAATTCTGCTTCCGCAATAATGTTCACATCGGCCGCGTTGTAAAACGCTGCGTCGGTATCGCCGACGGTCCAGATCGCCAGAATCACATGCTGGCCGGATTTGTCTGCCGGGATGGTGCAGTTGTGCTTGTCACCAGACTCAGGTTTCTGATTGGCGCCATCTTTGGTGCAAAACGGGGTGCTTTCGAAGGTGGCACGTTTCAGCGACTCGTTCGGGTTCCAGCCGTTGCGAGTGATGAAGTACTCATGCTTGGTTGCCGGGTGAACCGCGGTGTAGCGCCATTGGAAATCGATGGTGCGATCCTTGATTTCTGTCAGGTGCCAACGGGTGGCGGACTGGGCATCCATCGCGGAGAACGATGGATGACCGCCACTCGGAATCTTGCCGTCGATCGGCCCTTGCAAAGGAGCACCGCCAACACCGGCCGGGAAACCTTTGAAGGTTTCACCAACACTTTGAGGTTCGTATTGCGCGCCGCCACAGTTGGTGTTCAAGCCTTTCTGGCAAAGCAATGCCCGTGAAGGTGGTACTTCAAGATAGCCATGGGCTGAAACAGTTTGAGACGCCAACATTGCCGATAACAGGATCATTGGAGAGGCGCATGCAGTGAATGCACCTCCCTTGTAGAACGTTTTTTTCATGATTGTGTTCCAGACTACTTATCGAAAAATAAGGCGCCTTGTGGGCGCCGCTGTTCGTAATTCCATTCGGTGTGCGGCACCGAACGAAGGTCTGAAACCTTACTGGGATGAGCGCGAGTTCTATGTAGGACAAGTCGCCGATTACATGGGGATTAATCTCTCTCTTCGCTTATCTGACAAAGAGAGAAAACATTCTTACAAGCAGAAACGGATTAGGCTGGCATACGTTTTTCAGGCAAAAAAAAGCCTGCCCGGCATTGACCGGACAGGCTGGATGGAACCTTGAAATGATTACTCGTGATACTGCGCCGACAGCTCATGCACCGCGCGCAGGAACGCGCCCGCATGCTCCGGATCGACTTCCGGCGTAATGCCATGACCGAGGTTGAATACGTGCCCGCTGCCCTTGCCATAGCTGGCGAGGATCCGTCCGACTTCGGTGCGTATGGCTTCCGGTTTGGCGTAGAGCACGGTCGGGTCCATGTTGCCTTGCAAGGCAACTTTGTCGCCAACGCGAGCCCGGGCATTGCCGATATCGCACGTCCAGTCCAGGCCCAGGGCATCAGCACCCGCGTCGGCAATGCTTTCCAGCCACAGACCGCCGTTCTTGGTGAACAGAATGACCGGAACCTTGCGGCCTTCGTGCTCGCGGATCAGGCCGCTGACGATTTTGCGCATGTAGGCCAGTGAGAACTCCTGATACGCCGCTGCCGACAGGTTGCCGCCCCACGTGTCGAAGATCTGCACCGCTTGCGCACCGGCCATGATCTGGCCGTTGAGATAAGAAGTGACCGACTGCGCCAGCTTGTCCAGCAGCAGGTGCATGGCTTGCGGGTTGTCGTAGAGCATGGCTTTGGTCTTGCGGAAGTCTTTCGACGAACCGCCTTCGACCATGTAGGTGGCCAGCGTCCAGGGGCTGCCGGAGAAGCCGATCAGCGGCACGCGGCCGTTCAGTTCGCGGCGGATGGTGCTGACCGCGTCCATCACGTAACCGAGGTCTTTGTGCGGATCAGGAATCGGCAGGGCTTCGATGTCGGCCATCGTACTGACGACTTTCTTGAAGCGCGGGCCTTCACCGGTTTCGAAGTACAGGCCCTGGCCCATGGCATCGGGGATGGTCAGGATGTCCGAGAAGAGGATTGCCGCGTCCAGTTGCGGGTAGCGGTCGAGCGGTTGCATCGTGACTTCGCAAGCGAACGCCGGGTTCATGCACAGGCTCATGAAGTCGCCGGCCTTGGCACGGCTGGCGCGGTATTCCGGCAGGTAGCGACCGGCCTGACGCATCATCCACACAGGGGTGACGTCTACGGGTTGCTTGAGCAGGGCGCGAAGGAAACGGTCGTTCTTCAGGGCAGTCATGTCGGCATCCGGAAAAAAAGTGCGGGCATTTTCTCAGAGCGCGAGGCAAAAGGCACGGATGCAGGTCAGCCTTTTGTCTATCGGGTCAATTTGTCGCGGTGGAATGCGGTCTTCCCGACACCATAAACCAATGTGGGAGCGGGCTTGCTCGCGAAGAGGCCGTCACATTCAACAGAGATGTTGACTGACAAACCGCCTTCGCGAGCAAGCCCGCTCCCACATTTTGATCGCATTCCAGTTTTGGAAAGTGATCAGACGCCCAGGTAGTCCAGGATCCCTTCAGCCGCATTGCGCCCTTCGAAGATTGCCGTCACCACCAGGTCAGAGCCGCGAACCATGTCGCCACCGGCGAAGATTTTCGGGTTGCTGGTCTGGTGCTTGTACTGACCTTGTTCCGGCGCCACAACGCGGCCCTGGCTGTCGGTCTGGATGCTGAATTGCTCGAACCACGGCGCCGGGCTTGGACGGAAACCAAAAGCGATGACCACGGCGTCGGCCGGGATGATCTCTTCGGAACCCGGGATCGGCTCGGGGCTGCGACGGCCACGAGCGTCCGGTTCGCCGAGACGGGTCTCGACCACCTTCACGCCTTCGACCTTGTCTTCGCCAACGATGGCAATCGGCTGGCGGTTGTAGAGGAATTTCACGCCCTCTTCCTTGGCGTTCTTCACCTCTTTGCGCGAGCCCGGCATGTTCGCTTCGTCACGACGATAGGCGCAGGTCACCGACTTGGCGCCCTGGCGGATCGACGTACGATTGCAGTCCATCGCCGTGTCGCCACCGCCCAGCACCACAACCTTCTTGCCTTTCATGTCGACGAAATCTTCCGGCGACTTTTCAAAGCCCAGGTTGCGATTGACGTTGGCGATCAGGAAGTCGAGCGCGTCATGCACGCCCGGCAAGTCCTCACCGGCAAAGCCGCCCTTCATGTAGGTGTAGGTGCCCATGCCCATGAACACGGCATCGTATTCTTCGAGCAGTTGCTCGACGGACACATCCTTGCCCACTTCGGTGTTCAGGCGGAACTCGATCCCCATGCCGGTAAAGACTTCGCGGCGATTGCTCAGCACGGTCTTTTCCAGCTTGAACTCGGGGATGCCGAAGGTCAGCAGACCACCGATTTCCGGGTTCTTGTCGAACACCACCGGGGTCACGCCGCCGCGCACCAGCACGTCGGCACAACCCAGGCCGGCCGGACCTGCGCCGATGATCGCGACACGTTTGCCGGTCGGCTTGACCTTGGACATGTCCGGGCGCCAGCCCATGGCGAACGCCGTGTCGGTGATGTACTTCTCCACCGAACCGATGGTCACCGCGCCGAAGCCGTCGTTGAGGGTGCAGGCACCCTCGCACAGACGGTCCTGCGGGCACACCCGACCGCACACTTCCGGCAGGGTGTTGGTCTGGTGCGACAGCTCGGCGGCCTGGAGGATGTTGCCCTCGGCCACCAGTTTCAGCCAGTTCGGAATGAAGTTGTGCACCGGGCACTTCCATTCGCAATACGGGTTACCGCAACCCAGGCAGCGGTGGGCCTGATCGGCCGAATGCTGGGGTTTGAAGGGTTCGTAGATTTCCACGAACTCTTTCTTGCGTTGACGCAACAGTTTCTTCTTCGGATCTTTGCGCCCGACGTCGATGAACTGGAAGTCGTTATTCAGACGTTCAGCCATTGTTAAAACCTCATCAAACTCTTCAGGCGCATATCACTGCGGGTTGGCACGGGTGCTGGAAAGCAACGTTTTCAAGCTGGCAGCCTTCGGCTTGACCAACCAGAAACGGCGCAGATAGTCATCGAGGTTTTCCGCGAGTTCACGACCCCACTCGCTGTCGGTTTCCTCGACGTACTCGTTCAGCACACGTTGCAGGTGGCTACGGTAGGCTTCCATCGCTTCGCCGCTGATCCGCTGGATTTCCACCAGTTCGTGGTTGACCCGGTCAACGAAGGTGTTGTCCTGGTCGAGCACGTAGGCGAAACCGCCGGTCATGCCTGAGCCGAAGTTGTAACCGGTCTTGCCCAGCACGCAGACGAAACCACCGGTCATGTACTCGCAGCAGTGATCGCCCGTGCCTTCAACCACGGTGTGAGCACCGGAGTTGCGCACTGCGAAACGCTCGCCCGCGGTGCCGGCCGCGAACAATTTGCCGCCGGTGGCGCCGTACAGGCAGGTGTTGCCGATGATCGCACTGTCCTGAGTCTTGTAGACGCTGCCCTTGGGCGGAACGATGACCAGCTTGCCGCCGGTCATGCCTTTGCCGACGTAGTCGTTGGCGTCGCCTTCCAGGTACATGTTCAAGCCGCCGGCGTTCCATACACCGAAGCTCTGACCGGCCGTCCCTTTGAAGCGGAAGGTGATCGGCGCGTTCGCCATGCCCTGGTTGCCGTGCTTGCGCGCAATTTCCCCGGAAATCCGCGCACCGATCGAACGGTCGCAGTTGCAGATATCCAGGGCGAAATCGGCGCCGCTCATGTCGTTGATGGCCGAGGTGGCCATGTCGATCATTTTCTCGGCCAGCAGGCCTTTGTCGAACGGCGGGTTGCGGTCGACCTGGCAGAACTGTGGTTTGTCCGCCGGGATGTGATCGCTGCCGAGCAACGGGGTCAGGTCAAGGTGGTTCTGCTTGGCGGTCTGGCCTTCGAGGACTTCCAGCAGATCGGTACGGCCGATCAGCTCTTCGAGGGAGCGCACGCCCAGCTTGGCCAGCCACTCACGGGTTTCTTCGGCGACGTAGGTGAAGAAATTCACCACCATGTCGACGGTACCGATGTAGTGATCCTTGCGCAGCTTCTCGTTCTGAGTCGCGACGCCAGTGGCGCAGTTGTTCAGGTGGCAGATACGCAGGTATTTGCAGCCCAGCGCAATCATTGGCGCGGTGCCGAAGCCGAAGCTTTCAGCGCCGAGGATGGCTGCCTTAATCACGTCGAGGCCGGTTTTCAGGCCGCCGTCGGTCTGCACCCGGACTTTGCCGCGCAGGTCGTTGCCACGCAGGGTCTGGTGAGTTTCGGCCAGGCCGAGTTCCCACGGCGCGCCCGCGTATTTGATCGACGTCAGCGGCGATGCGCCGGTGCCGCCGTCGTAGCCGGAGATGGTGATCAAGTCCGCGTAGGCCTTGGCTACACCGGCGGCGATGGTGCCGACGCCCGCTTCTGCCACCAGCTTCACCGAGACCAGGGCCTTCGGGTTGACTTGTTTCAGGTCGAAAATCAGCTGCGACAAGTCTTCGATCGAATAGATGTCGTGGTGCGGCGGAGGCGAAATCAAAGTCACGCCCGGCACTGCGTAACGCAGCTTGGCGATCAGACCGTTGACCTTGCCGCCTGGCAGCTGACCGCCTTCGCCGGGCTTGGCGCCCTGAGCGACCTTGATCTGCAGCACTTCGGCGTTGACCAGGTATTCCGGAGTGACACCGAAACGGCCGGTCGCGACTTGCTTGATTTTCGAGCTCTTGATGGTGCCGTAGCGCGCCGGGTCTTCGCCGCCTTCACCGGAGTTGGAACGCGCACCGAGGCGGTTCATGGCTTCGGCCAGGGCTTCGTGAGCTTCCGGCGACAGCGCGCCGAGGGAGATGCCGGCGGAGTCGAAGCGTTTGAGCACCGATTCCAGCGGTTCGATCTCGCTGATGTCCAGCGGCGTGTCCAGGGTCTTGACCTTGAACAGGTCGCGGATCATCGACACCGGACGGTTGTCCACCAGCGACGTGTATTCCTTGAACTTGCTGTAGTCGCCCTGCTGCACAGCGGCTTGCAGGGTGTTGACCACGTCCGGGTTGTACGCGTGATATTCGCCACCGTGGACGAACTTCAGCAGACCGCCTTGCTGGATCGGCTTGCGCGGGCTCCAGGCCTCAGCGGCCAGGGCTTTCTGCTCGGCTTCAATGTCGACGAAACGTGCACCCTTGATGCGGCTTGGCACGCCACGGAAGCTCAGGTCGCAGACTTCTTCGGACAGGCCGATCGCTTCGAACAATTGTGCTCCGCGGTAGGACGCGATGGTCGAGATACCCATCTTCGACAGGATCTTCAGCAGGCCTTTGGTGATGCCTTTGCGGTAGTTCTTGAACACCTCATAGAGGTCGCCCAGCACTTCACCGGTGCGGATCAGGTCACCCAGCACTTCGTAGGCCAGGAACGGATAGACCGCCGAGGCGCCGAAACCGATCAGTACCGCAAAGTGATGCGGGTCGCGAGCGGTAGCGGTTTCCACGAGGATGTTGGAGTCGCAACGCAGGCCTTTTTCGGTCAAGCGGTGGTGCACCGCGCCGGTGGCCAGGGAAGCGTGGATCGGCAACTTGCCCGGGGCAATGTGACGGTCACTCAGGACGATCTGGGTGCGCCCGGCGCGAACGGCTTCTTCAGCCTGATCGGCGACGTTGCGCACTGCGGCTTCGAGGCCGACGCTTTCGTCATAGTTGAGGTCGATGATCTGGCGTTCGAAGCCCGGACGATCGAGGTTCATCAGCGAGCGCCATTTGGCCGGGGAAATGACCGGCGAGCTGAGGATCACGCGCGAAGCGTGTTCCGGCGACTCCTGGAAGATGTTGCGCTCGGCACCGAGGCAGATCTCCAGCGACATGACGATGGCTTCACGCAGCGGGTCGATCGGCGGGTTGGTGACCTGCGCGAACTGCTGGCGGAAATAGTCGTACGGCGTACGCACGCGCTGGGACAGCACGGCCATCGGCGTATCGTCGCCCATCGAGCCAACGGCCTCGTAGCCTTGCTCGCCGAGCGGACGCAGCACCTGGTCGCGCTCTTCGAACGTGACCTGATACATCTTCATGTACTGCTTGAGCTGATCGACGTCGTAGAACGCCGAACCGTGGTCGTTGTCTTCCATGGTCGCCTGGATGCGCAGGGCATTCTTGCGCAGCCATTGCTTGTACGGATGACGGGACTTCAGGCGGTTGTCGATGGCATCGGTGTCGAGGATCTGACCGGTTTCGGTGTCCACGGCAAAGATCTGGCCCGGGCCAACGCGGCCCTTGGCGATCACGTCTTCAGGCTGGTAGTTCCAGACACCGATTTCGGACGCCAGGGTGATGAAACCGTTTTTGGTAGTGACCCAACGCGCCGGGCGCAGACCGTTACGGTCGAGCAGGCACACCGCGTAACGACCGTCAGTCATTACCACGCCGGCCGGGCCGTCCCACGGTTCCATGTGCATCGAGTTGTATTCGTAGAACGCACGCAGGTCCGGGTCCATGGTTTCGACGTTCTGCCACGCAGGCGGAATGATCATCCGCACGCCACGGAACAGGTCGATGCCACCGGTGACCATCAGCTCGAGCATGTTGTCCATGCTCGAGGAGTCAGAACCGACGCGGTTGACCAGCGGACCGAGTTCTTCCAGATCCATCAGATCATTGGTGAACTTGGTGCGACGGGCCTGGGCCCAGTTGCGGTTGCCGGTGATGGTGTTGATCTCGCCGTTGTGGGCAAGGAAGCGGAATGGCTGGGCCAGCGGCCATTTCGGCAAGGTGTTGGTGGAGAAGCGCTGGTGGAACACGCAAATCGAGGTTTGCAGGCGCTGATCGCTGAGGTCTGGATAGAAGGCGGTCAAATCCGCCGGCATCATCAGGCCTTTATAAATGATGGTCTTGTGGGAAAAGCTGCAGATGTAGTGATCGACGTCGGCGGCGTTGGCCACGGACGAGCGACGACGGGCGCTGAACAGCTTGATCGCCATGTCCTGATCGCTCAGGCCTTCACCGCCGATGTAGACCTGCTCGATCTGCGGCAGGCGCTCAAGGGCCAGGCGGCCGAGGACGCTGGTATCGATCGGCACTTTGCGCCAGCCGACCAGGGTCAGGCCTTCAGCCAGGATCTCGCGGTTCATGTTCTCGCGAGCGGCTTCGGCTTTGACCGGGTCCTGATTGAAGAAAACCATGCCCACTGCGTATTGCTTGGGCAATTCGACGCCGAAGGTTTCCTGGGCGATCGCACGCAGGAACACATCCGGCTTTTGAATCAGCAGACCGCAACCGTCACCGGTCTTGCCGTCGGCGTTGATCCCACCGCGGTGGGTCATGCAGGTCAGGGCCTCGATGGCCGTTTGCAAAAGGGTATGACTGGGCTCGCCCTGCATATGGGCTATCAGGCCGAAACCGCAGTTATCCTTGAATTCATCTGGTTGGTACAGACCTGCTTTCATAGACACTTTCTCACCAGGCTGCCTCTTATCAAGGCAAATTTCTTTTCAATTCAACCACTTGCATTCCACGCCGAACGTACGCCGGCTTAGCGGGGGCAAAAGGGTGGTCATTGTACACAGCGACACAGACGCTCACAAATTTGACGACGAACTGTCGCAAATCCATGTCGCATTTGTGAAAGGTTTAAAGCGATCTGCTGTGCTAGTCAAAACTTTTTTAATTCTGACCGCAACGACTCAAAGACTACTGTAACGCAGACACCACAAGGCACGCGGCCTGGAAGGCTGCGCGCACTTGTAGAAATTTTGAGGTGCTTGGAGAGGCGGCCTGGGTAAGGCCGCCGAATCTTCAGCGAGTTGTTTCCAGTTCCTGTTGGACGCTGGCGACAGTGCGAGGCCAAGGTTTACCAGCCTGAACCTTCGCTGGCAAGGCCTTGATAGCGGTCACGGCCGCATCGCGGTTGGCGAAGTTACCGTAAGTGATGACGTAAAGCGGCTTGCCGTTGAGGACTTTCTTGAAATAGCGGTACTCGCCGCCCTGCTCCTTGACGAAGTTTTGCGCGGTCGCTTCGGAGCTGGTGCCGAGGATCTGCACCACGTAGTTGCTCGTCGGTTGTCCGGCGTACCAGGTACCAGCAGCGCCTTTAGCAGCAGCGGCTGCGGCTGGTTTCTCGGCAGGCTTGGCGGTAGCGACGGCGGCTGGCTTGGCTGGCGCTGGAGCCGGCTTCACCGCAGGCGCCGTCGGGACCGGCTTGGCTGTCGCGACCTGAGTCGGCGCAGGCGTCGGCTTGGCCGCAGGTGTTGGCGCCGGACCGGCCGGAACGCCCGCAGGAGGTGCGGTGGTGGTCACGGTCGGCGGCGTATCGCTAGAGCCTTCGACCGGCACACCATCGTCACCTTCGGTGATGCCACCGGCCGCTTCGGCCAGCGGGCCACGCATGACCGGCTGCGAATTGCCGACCAGCGGCAATGGCATCGGTTGCGAGTTGCCAGCGAATTCCACGGCAGGTGCGCCGCCGCTGTTAGGTTGTGGCGTGCCCTGGCCGAGCGGCAGTTGCGCCTGTTCGTTGGCGGGTGCGCCGGTGGTCGGTGCTTTGCTGCGACCCGGCATCAACCAGGCGGCGGCTACCGCGACCACGACGACAGCGGAAATCGCCAATACGTGTTTCTTCGGCATGTTGAACCCCATACTTGGACGCTTGACCGCTGAGCGGCTGGCAATCATGGCTTCGATCATTGCATCGCGGGCAACCTGGTTGATGTTGCCAGGCCAGCCGTCGGAGCTTTCGTGAATATCAGAGATCTGATCTGCGGTAAAAAGTTCGATACCGCGGCCAGCGCCTTCGAGCCGCTGGTCCAGATACTCGCGGGTTTCTTCTTCGGTGTAAGGCTGCAGTTCGATGACGTGAAAGCGCTCTTCTTCAAGATTCAACGCTTCCAGTTGGGCGATCAGCGAGGACTCGCCGAACAGGAACACATGCGGGCGACCTTCCGGCGCACCAGCGGCCAACTCCATCAAGGCTTCCAGTGCGGACTCGTCCAGCTGCTCGGCGTCGTCCACCAGCAAATAGACTTCCTGCCCTGTCAGCGCGAGCTGCACGACCTGAGCCAGGATCGGGCCAATCTCTGCCTGAGCGACGTTCAGCGCCTGGGCCACCTGACGCAGCACGCCAGCGGCATCGCCGGCGCCACGAGCGGAAACCACCACGCTCTGAACGGATTGTTTGTTGGTACTGGCCACCAGAGCCTGACGCAACAGGGTCTTGCCACTGCCTTGCGGACCGGTAACCACCAGCAGCAACTGACTGTAGCGGGCCAGGTGATGCAGTTGCCCCAGCACCGGCTTGCGCTGGGCCGGGAAGAATTTGAAGCCAGGCACCCGTGGAGCAAATGGGTCATGACTTAACTGGTAATGGCCGAGGAAAGCCTCGTCGGCGTGCAAACTAGTCATCGGGATCTTATTAACCTTTAAGCTGAGCCAGGGCGCGGTAGTCCGCTCCCAGCGTGGCCTGTAGAACCTCTTTCGGATAATCGTCGGTCACCACCGCTTCACCCATGTGGCGCAGCAGCACCAGGCGTAAACGACCGTCGATCACTTTCTTGTCAATTGCCATGTGTTCGAGGAAATCGGCTTCCGTCATCTCTTCCGGCGGGATGACCGGCAGGCCGGCACGCTGGAACAGGCGAATGCCACGATCACGCTCCTGCTCGCTGATCCAGCCCAGGCGCGCGGACATCTCCAGGGCCATTACGGTGCCAGCAGCTACCGCCTCACCATGTAGCCACACACCATATCCCATGTGGGTTTCGATGGCATGGCCGAAGGTGTGCCCCAGGTTCAAGGTGGCACGAACGCCGGTTTCCTTCTCGTCGGCACCGACCACCGCCGCTTTGGCCGCGCAGGAACGCTCGATCGCATACGTCAGGGCGACCTGGTCCAGGGCGCGCAGGCGATCGACGTTTTCTTCGAGCCAGGTGAGGAACGGCTCGTCGCAAATCAGCCCGTACTTGATGACTTCAGCCAACCCGGCGGACAACTCGCGGGCCGGCAGAGTGTTGAGTGTGGCGGTATCGATCAGGACCACGTTCGGCTGATAGAAGGCGCCAACCATGTTTTTGCCCAGCGGATGATTGATTCCGGTCTTGCCGCCCACCGAGGAGTCGACTTGCGACAACAGCGTGGTCGGAACCTGAATGAAATCGACACCGCGCTGGTAGCAGGCAGCCGCAAAACCGGCCATGTCACCAATCACGCCGCCGCCGAGGGCGATCACGGTGGTGCGGCGATCATGGCGTGCGATCAGCAGACCGTCGAAAATCAGTTGCAGGGTTTCCCAGGTCTTGAAGGCTTCGCCGTCGGGCAGCACCACGGAAATCACCGAGAACTGCGCAAGGCTGCGGGTCAGACGTTCGAGATAGAGCGGCGCAACGGTTTCGTTGGAGATGATCGCCACTTGCCGTCCGCGAATATGCGGGGCCAGCAGCTCGGGCTGATCCAACAAACCTTCGCCAATATGAATCGGGTAGCTGCGCTCGCCTAGATCGACCTTGAGTGTCTGCATGTGTCCCCACAGTGAAGATGGAATCAGGCGTCCTGCCTTGAGTTATCGAATGTCCACGGCATCTGTTGGTGTGACGCCGTTCGGTAGCCTTGTGCCACAACCTTGAGCGGTCGTGGCAGGACGCCGAGGATAGCGCATTTCGCGCTCTGCTTTAACGGGGAGGCAGCTGCTGCAGGCGGTCAAGAATGTCGAGCACCACCATTCGCGGCGGTCGCTCATCGGTTTCCACCACCAGGTCGGCGATTTCCCGATACAGCGGATCGCGCAATTCCAGCAGGTCCCGAAGGGTCTTGGCCGGATCGGCAGTACGCAACAAGGGTCGATTGCGGTCACGGGCGGTGCGGCCGACCTGCTGCTCGACAGAAGCATGCAGATAAACCACCCGACCACCGGCACGCAGTGCTCGACGATTGGCTTCGCGCATGACCGCGCCGCCGCCGGTCGCCAGCACCACGCCATCGCAGCCGCACAGCTCGGCAATCATCGCCTGCTCGCGGTCCCGAAAGCCCGGCTCGCCTTCCTTATCGAAAATCCATGGGATATTGGCGCCCGTGCGCAATTCAATTTCCTTATCGGAATCTTTGAATGGCAGGCGCAGCTCTTTGGCCAGCAACCGGCCGATGGTGCTTTTTCCAGCCCCCATCGGTCCAACAAGAATCAAATTTCGCACAGAATCAATGACTCACAGCAATCGCCTGGTTGTTCATGATACGCGGAGTGAGAAATACCAGCAGCTCGGATTTTTTCTCCGAAACCACGTCACGCCGGAAAAGGCGGCCAAGATACGGCACATCACCGAGAAATGGCACCTTATCTACGACCTTGCTCTGAGTATTTGAGAAAACACCACCAATCACGATGGTCTCGCCGTCATTGACGAGGACCTTGGCGTTGACCTCGTTTTTCTTGATTGGCGGTACATCCTGCACCTTGTTCAGGTAGTCCGGTTCGTCCTTGGTGACCTTGACCTCCATGATGATCCGGTTGTCCGGCGTGATCTGCGGCGTCACTTCCAGCGACAGCGAAGCTTCCTTGAACGACACCGACGTAGCACCACTGGAGCTGGCTTCCTGGTATGGAATCTCGGTGCCCTTGAGGATTTTTGCGGTTTCCTTGTCGGAGGTAACCACCTTGGGTTGCGAGACGATTTCGCCGTTACCGGTTTTTTCCATCGCGGTCAGCTCAAGATCCAGCAGCACGTTGTCGGTAATGAAGGCGATGCCGAGCCCCGAGGTGTTGGCGGCGGTGCCCATGTCGACGAACGGTGAGTTGGTGCTGGTGCTGCCGGGTGTGCCGATGGTCGACGACGCGTTTGCACCATTGCTGACCCCGGACGTGTTCCAGTTGCCCTTGTTCTGCACCGAACCACCCCATCGCACACCGAGGCTTTTGTCGTAGTCGACGTTCGCTTCGACAATCCGTGCCTCGATCATCACCTGACGCACCGGAATATCCAGTTGCGCGACGATACGGCGCAGCTCGTCAAGGCGGTCCTGGGTCTGATAGGCAATGATGTTATTGGTCCGTTCATCGACGGTAATCGACCCCCGCTCGTCGACTTTCGCCTCGGCACTGGTCACCGACTGGAACAGCTTGGCGATATCGGCCGCCTTGGCGTAGTTGACTTGCAGCAGCTCGCGTCGCAGTGGTGCCAGCTCGGCGATCTGCTTCTGCGACTCCAGTTCCTGGCGCTCGCGGGCGGCAATCTCATCGGCCGGCGCCACCAGCAACACGTTGCCGATCTTGCGTTTGTCCAGCCCCTTGGTTTTCAGCACCAGGTCCAGCGCCTGATCCCATGGCACGTTCTGCAAGCGCAAGGTAATGCCGCCCTGCACCGTGTCGCTGGCGACCAGATTGAGGTTGGTAAAATCGGCGATCAGTTGCAGCACCGAGCGCACGTCAATGTCCTGGAAGTTCAGCGAGAGCTTTTCACCGGTGTAGGCAAAACGCTCCGCGTTGCGCTTCTGCAAGTCGTCCACGGTCATCGGGCGGACGCTGACAGTCAGCTTGTTGTCGGTCTGATAGGTCGAGTAATCGAACGCGCCGCTGGGCTCAATGCTGATGGTCGCCCGGTCCCCCGTGGCGCTGGCGTTGACGAATTGCACGGGCGTGGCGAAATCCTTGACGTCCAGGCGAACCCGCAACGGTTCCGGCAATTGGGTCCTGGCGAAACCAACGACAATCCTGCCATCGCGTTCCTGAATGTCCGGAGCGATGGACGGATCCGACAGGTCGATGACCACATTGCCTTCACCCTGGGTCCCGCGCTGGAAATCCACGCCGCGGATCGCTTTGCTCACTGGCGTATAGGCCTTGACCGGCGCCGGAGTGGCCGTGGCGACACGTGGCGGTCTGGCTGCCGGTGCAGAGGCTGCATTACTGGTTCCGCGCCCGACCACCACAAACAGATTATTGCCTTCGACACGAGCGGTGTACGGTGCCAATTGAGTCAGGTTGATGATCAGCCGCGTGCGGTCCTTGGCTTCCACCACCGTGGCGCTGCGGGCATTGCCGCCGCCCAGGTCGCGGGTTTTGCTCGCCAGCTGGTTGATCACACCGGGCAGGTCCAGCGCAATCCGCGCAGGTTGCTCCGTCGTGTAACCGTGGGGTGTCGGGGGCGCTCCATCGAACGACAACTTCAACTCGACGCGGTCCCCCGGGAGCGCAGCGACATCCAGCGCTTTAAGGGTGGCCGCTTGTACCATCGGCGACAGCAACGCTATCCATAGCGATATTCCGAAGGTTGCGAAAATCCTGTTCATTATTCGAGTTCCACTATGAGTGCTCTTTCAAAGGGATGGTCCGCGGCCGTTCCAGCCAGGCGCCTTCGCCGTCGGGAACGATTTCGACCACATCGACTTGCGAGCCGCTGATGGCGACGATCCGGCCATCGTTACGTCCCAGGTAATCGCCGACCTTCAACCGATGCACACCGCCCGCCCCGCGCAACAGCGCAAAGGAGCCAGCCGCATTGGAAATCGTGCCGACCATTTCAAACTGCTCGATGTTGAATCCTTCGAGGTACTGCTTGACCCGGTTGGGATCAGGCTTGACGTTGCGTGAGCCGTGTTTCTGGCCAGCCAGGTCGACTTTGACCTGCCGGGAAAAGGGGCTTCGCAGGTTAGCAGCGCTGTAGGTGAATGTTGGGTAAGACCGGAATGTCGGCGTTGGTTCAATCTTCCCCGGCGCACGCAGGCGCATTTCGTTCATGTACGCGTCCAGGTCGCGGAAGTCAGTGTCACCGCCACAACCGGCCAGAACGATCAGAACTCCGATCATCGGGATAAAACGCATCGGGGTCATTTCTGCAGCCCCTTGTCGTTATAGCGGTATGTCTTGGCGAGGATGCTCATGCGCAATTTCGTCCCACCCTCGGGGTTGGCCGGCGCAAGGTCGAAGTCATGCAGGGTGACGATTCGCGGCAACCCGGCCACGCCACTGACGAACGTGGCGAGGTCGTGATATGCGCCGGTGACGGTGATCTGGATCGGCAGTTCGATGTAGAACTGCTGGGTGACCTCAGGCAGCAGTTTGATTTCTTCGAACTCCAGGCCACTGCCCAGGCCGGTTCGCGTGATGTCCTCCAGCAGACCAGGCACTTCGGTGTCGCTGGGCAACTGCCGCAAGAGCACGCCAAAGGAATTCTCCATTTCCTTCATCTGCTGGATGTATAGCTCCAGGTTTGCCGCCATGTGCGCCTTGGAGGCGAATTGTTCCTTGAGCGTCGACTCTTCCTCACGCTTGAGTTCGAGCTGGCTCTCAAGGTCGCTGATGGAAAAGCTGTAGCCCAGCGCCAGCACCAGAATCATCAACAGCGCACCCGCCAGCGCCTTGATGGCGGGCGGCCATGAGCCCATGTTGTTGGTGTCCAGGTCGTTGATGTCGATCTTGCGCAAGCCTTCCATCCATTCGGCCGGCCTCATTGAACAGCCTCCGTAACGGCAGGCTGGGTCTGGCGAACGGTCAACTGGAAGACGTTGGCCTGATCCAGCTGGCCAGCCGTGGTCGCCTTGACCTCCGTCAGGTTCGGCGCGTCGAACCAGTCCGATGCATCCAGATTGCGCATAAGGTCTGACACGCGGTTATTGGAATCTGCCGCGCCGGTAATGGACAGGGTCTTGCCTTCCATTTTCACCTCGGTGAAATACACTCCGTCAGGCAAGGTACGCGCCAACTGATCGAAGATTCGCCCGCTGATCGGACGATTGCCTTGCAGGTCCTGGATGATGCGCATGCGCTCGACCAATTGCTGGCGACGGGCTTTCAGCTCACTGATCTGCTTGATCCGCTCGTCGACCACCGTCACCTGTTTACTGATGTAATCGTTTCGGGCGACTTGTCGATCGATGGCGCTACTGATGGCCTGATCCGCAATCAGCACCGCTCCCACTGACCCTACCACCACACCGACCAGCGCCAGCAAGAAGCGTTTGCGACGCTGCTCACGCAGCTCTTCGCGCCAGGGTAAAAGGTTGATCCGCGCCATCAGTCGAAACTCCTGAGGGCCAGCCCGCAAGCGATCATCAGCGCCGGCGCGTCGCCGGCCAGGGCGCCGGCGTTGACCTTGCTGCTCAGGGTCATGTTCGAGAAGGGATTGGCCACCTGCGTCGGCGTGCCCAAACGTTGCTCGATCAACCGGTCCAGCCCCGGGACCGAAGCGGTGCCGCCGGCCAGCAGGATGTGATCGACCGCGTTGTACTGCCCGGACGCAAAGAAAAACTGCAATGACCGCGACACCTGCTGGACCAGCGCATCGCGAAACGGCTGCAGCACTTCGCTGACGTAGTCGTCCGGCAAACCGCCCTGTTTTTTTGCCAACCCTGCCTGTTCGAGGGTCAGGCCATAACGTCGCTGGATTTCTTCCGTCAATTGACGACCGCCGAACAATTGTTCGCGGGTGTAGATGATGCGTCCGTTGTGCAGGACGCTGAGCGTGGTCATGGTCGCGCCGATGTCGACCACGGCAATCGTCAGGCGCTCCTGAGCGGGTGCCAGCTGTCCGGTCAGCAAACCGAAGGATCGCTCCAGCGCGTAGGCCTCGACATCGACTACGCGGGCGGTCAGGCCGGCCAGTGCGAGCGCCGCCTCACGGACTTCGACGTTTTCCTTGCGACAGGCTGCCAGCAGCACATTGACCCGCTCGGGGTTGCGCGCGGATGCACCCTGGACTTCGAAGTCGATGGCCACTTCGTCCAGCGGATAAGGGATGTACTGATCCGCCTCGATTTTCAGCTGGTTTTCCATCTCGTCGTCGGAAAGACCGGCATCCATTTCGATGGTCTTGGTGATCACCGCCGAGCCGGCAACGGCCACCGCGACGTTCCTGAGACTGGTTCTGGCCTTGAGCAGCACGCGCGTGAGTGCCTGACCCACGCCTTCGAGCTCGGCGATATTTTTCTCGACTACCGCGCTGGCGGGCAGCGGCTCTACCGCATAGGCTTCGACCCGGTAGCGGTCGCCGTGGCGGCTGAGCTCCAGAAGCTTTACCGACGTGGAGCTGATGTCGATCCCCAGAAGCGTATTGGCTTTTTTATTGAAGAGTCCTAGCACTACCAATTCCCTATGACTATCCGTGAGTTACGGACTCTGTAATGTCGATTGCGTTCCATCCACCCGTCTTGACAGCTGCGCAAATGACGCCCTCGACGGAAAAATGCTTATAATGCCCAGCGTTTTTTTCCGCTTTTTACGTCAAGCGCGGGTCGTTCTCCTTTTATCCTGAACCCTGATGCCTCATTCATTCTTTGCCCTGGATATCCCAAAGCCTTGATTCGTCTGCTGAAGTTTTTCGGTTGGTCCATCGTCGCCGTTTTCTGCGGACTGCTTCTTGGTCTGAGCGGCGCTTTTCTTTACCTTAGTCCCGGATTGCCGTCTGTGGAGGCACTGAGAAGTATTCAGTTGCAGATTCCTCTACGGGTATACAGCAGCGACAACAAGTTGATCGCAGAATTTGGCGAAATGCGCCGCACCCCGATCCGTTTCGCCGACATTCCCCCCAATTTCATTAATGCGTTACTAAGTGCTGAAGACGACAATTTCGCCAACCACTACGGCGTCGATCCTGGCAGCCTGATGCGCGCCGCCACCCAATTGGTCAAAAGCGGCCACATTCAGTCCGGCGGCAGCACCATCACCATGCAGGTGGCGAAGAACTTCTTCCTGACCAGCGAACGCAGTTTTTCGCGCAAGACCACTGAAATCCTCCTGGCGCTGCAGATCGAACGGCAGCTAACCAAGGACGAGATCCTTGAGCTGTACGTCAACAAGATCTATCTGGGTAACCGCGCCTACGGTATCGAGGCGGCGGCGCAGGTGTATTACGGCAAGTCGATTCGTGACGTCAGCCTGGCGCAGATGGCGATGATCGCCGGCCTGCCAAAAGCCCCGTCGCGCTTCAACCCGCTGGCCAACCCGGCGCGCAGCAAAGAACGTCGCGACTGGATCCTGGGGCGCATGTACAAGCTCGGAAAAATCACCGAAGCCGATTACACCGCTGCGATCAACGAGCCGCTGAACGCCAGCTATCACGTGCCGACCCCGGAAGTGAACGCACCCTACATCGCTGAAATGGCTCGCGCCGAAATGGTCGGCCGCTATGGCAGCGATGCCTACACCGAAGGTTTCCGCGTCACGACCACCGTGCCGAGCAACCTGCAGGAAATGGCCAACACCGCGCTTCACGAAGGCTTGATGACTTACGATCAGCGCCATGGTTATCGCGGCCCCGAGTCGCGCCTGCCGGGCAAGACGCGTGAAGCCTGGGCCACCGAGCTGACCAAGCAACGCACGATCAGCAGCCTTGAACCCGCCATCGTCACCCAGGTCGACAAGACCGGCCTGCAAGTGATGACCCGTACCGGCGACGAGCACGTTGGCTGGGACAGCATGAAATGGGCGCGGCCATTCCTGAACACCAACAGCATGGGCGCCAACCCGAAGCAGCCGTCGGACGTTGCCCAGGTCGGCGACTTGATTCGCGCGCAGCGCCAGCCGGACAACTCGCTGAAGTTCAGCCAGATCCCTCAGGCACAAGGCGCGCTGGTTTCCCTTGATCCGCAGAACGGCGCCATTCGCTCACTGGTCGGCGGCTTCGCCTTCGAACAAAGTAACTACAACCGCGCCCTGCAGGCCAAGCGTCAGCCGGGCTCGAGCTTCAAACCGTTCGTCTACAGCGCCGCACTGGATAACGGCTACACCGCCGCCAGCCTGGTGAACGACGCACCGATCGTGTTCGTCGACGAATACCTGGACAAGGTCTGGCGACCGAAGAACGACACCAACACCTTCCTAGGCCCGATCCGCCTGCGCGAAGGGCTGTACAAGTCGCGCAACCTGGTGTCGATCCGACTGGTGCAGGCGCTGGGCGTTGATCGCACCATCGACTACATCAGCAAGTTCGGCTTCAACAAGCAGGACCTGCCGCGCAACCTGTCGCTGGCCCTGGGCACCGCGACCCTGACGCCTATGGAAATCGCCACCGGCTGGAGCACGTTCGCCAACGGCGGCTTCAAGATCACCCCGTACATCATCGACAAGATCGAAAGCCGCAATGGCGACACGCTGTTCGTCGCCAATCCGCCGAGCGTGCCGAAAGGCGATGCAGCACCGGACGGGATTGCCGTCCCCGCCGCCGAGGCCTTTACGGTCAACGCGACACCCGGCGAAGCTCCGGGCCAACCCGCGCCTCAGGCTCCAGCCGTGGCCGAACGCATTGTCGATGGCCGCACCACTTACATCCTCAACAGCATGCTTCAGGATGTGATCAAACTCGGTACAGGCCGCCGCGCGCTGGCCATGGGCCGCCCCGACATCGCGGGCAAGACCGGTACCACCAACGAATCCAAGGACGCGTGGTTCTCGGGCTACAACGCCGATTATGTGACCACCGTCTGGACCGGCTTCGACCAGCCGGAAAGCCTGGGCAAACGTGAATTCGGCGGTACTGTAGCGTTGCCGATCTGGATGAACTACATGGCTGCCGCGCTCAAGGACAAGCCACCGCATACGCAGCCAGAGCCGGAAGGCATTCTGAGCCTGCGGGTTGACCCGGTCAGTGGTCGCGCCGCCACCCCTGGCACGCCAGGCGCGTACTTCGAGCTGTTCAAGGCCGAAGACACGCCGCCGTCGGTGAATGAGCTGGGTAACGGCAACGCACCGGGAAGCCCGCTGCCAGCCGATGAAGCGGCGCCGATCGATTTGTTCTGATCGCAGCAGTACCAAAAAGCCCCGCCCTCGGAAGAAGAGCGGGGCTTTTTTGTATCCGGAGTCTCTGCACAGAATAAAAACAGGTCGCCAGCCAGGCCGCCTTCGCGAGCAAGCCCGCTCCCACATTGGAATGCGTACTCCTGTGGGAGCGGGCTTGCTCGCGAAGGGGCCATCACAGACACCGCAAAAACCGGCAGACAATAAAAAGCCCCGACTCACCAGAGCCGGGGCTTTTCATTGAAGCGCTACAACAGCTTAGCCGTTGAACACGTCATCCACGCTTTTCAGCGGGTAGTTCTTCGGATACGGCAGGGTTGCCACACCAGTCTCGATCGCAGCCTTGGCCACGGCATCGGAGATCAGGGTGATCAGACGCTTGTCCATTGGCTTCGGAATGATGTACTCACGACCGAATTCCAGTTTGATGCCGCCGTAGGCGTCGCACACTTCCTGAGGAACCGGCAGCTTGGCCAGTTCACGCAGGGCGTTGGCCGCAGCCACTTTCATTTCTTCGTTGATGCGCTTGGCGCGAACGTCCAGGGCACCACGGAAGATGAACGGGAAGCCCAGTACGTTGTTGACCTGGTTCGGGTAGTCCGAACGACCGGTCGCCATGATCACGTCGTTACGGGTAGCGTGCGCCAGTTCCGGGGAGATTTCCGGATCCGGGTTCGAGCACGCGAACACGATCGGGTTGGCCGCCATGGATTTCAGGCCTTCGGCACTCAGCAGGTTCGGACCGGACAGGCCGACGAACACGTCTGCGCCTTGCAGGGCGTCAGCCAGGGTGCGCTTGTCGGTCGCGTGAGCGAAGACAGCCTTGTACTGGTTCAGGTCGTCACGGCCGGAGTGGATCACGCCGGTACGGTCAACCATGTAGATGTTTTCGATGTTGGCGCCCATGCTCACCAGCAATTTCATGCAGGAGATGGCGGCAGCACCGGCGCCCAGGCAGACGATCTTGGCGTCGGCGAGGGTTTTGCCAGCGATTTCCAGGGCGTTGATCATGCCGGCCGCAGTCACGATCGCGGTGCCGTGCTGGTCATCGTGGAACACTGGAATGTCGCACTGCTCGATCAGAGCGCGCTCGATCTCAAAGCACTCAGGTGCCTTGATGTCTTCCAGGTTGATGCCACCGAAGGTGATGGAGATGCGCTTGACGGTGTCGATGAAGGCTTGCGGGCTTTCGGAATCGACTTCGATGTCAAAAACATCGATGCCGGCGAAGCGCTTGAACAGCACGCCCTTACCTTCCATCACTGGCTTGGAAGCCAATGGGCCAAGGTTACCCAGGCCCAGAATCGCGGTGCCATCGGAAATGACTGCAACCAGGTTGCCTTTGCCGGTGTATTTGTAGGCCAGTTCAGGATCGCGAGCGATTTCGCGTACTGGTTCGGCTACGCCGGGGCTGTAGGCCAGCGACAGGTCGCGGGCGGTAGCGGTGGCCTTGGTGAGCTCGACACTCAGCTTACCTGGACGAGGATGGGCGTGATATTCGAGAGCGGCAGTTTTCAAATCAGACATGGGGGCATTCCGCTTTTACTGTTGGACAGACTGGTCAGCGAGGATACGCGCCTCGCAAAGTCCCCACAAGACTGACCAGTCACCCCTGTCAAGCGCCCGGTCCTACGACTTTGGGCCAAGAGCCACGAAACACAAGGGATAGACTGTTCACAATCGATATAAAAAATGTCTACAATTCTTTATCAGGGCGCCGCTTGCAGCATCGCCGGATCGGTCAACGGCAGGAGCCAGCGCGCCTGTTCCGGTTTCAACCCGCCACGACGAGAACGGTCCACGACCCAGCCACGCGCCTCGATCTGCTTGCCCTTCAGGCGTTCCAACGCCACGACATCGAACTGCCCCAACAAATTGGGTGCAACACGCAATACAAGCGAATCCTGCAATTCGATCCAAAGGCCGCCACGATTGCGTTGAACCTTGCTCACACGCCCGCTGACCACGGCGAAACCGGACGTATTGATCTGCTCCGCTTTCAGTACAGGTGACTGACGCCACACGCCGAGCCCGGCCTGCCGCGCACTGCGTTCCGCCGCTTGCTGACAGGTGACCAGATCGACATTCGGCGCGACCGCCACCTGAAACCCAAGGCCCTCGGCGAGCATCTGCGCTTCGAGGTTGACGCCATCGGCGCCATAGAGATGCGCAAGGGTGCGACCGTAGTGATCCTTGCTCTCTTTACCCGGTAGCACGCCGACCCGCCCGTCGCTCGCGACCACCAATGCTTCCAGACGCTTGCGCGCCGCCACGGCGAACGGCTCGTCGGATCTGCCCTGCTTGCCCAGTTCGGGCGTGTTCAAACCGATCATCCGCACACTGCGGCCATCGCTCAGGCGCACGGTGTCGCCATCCACCACCCGCTGCACCGCGACTGGCGTCATGCCATTCGGCACCGGGCAGAAAGCCTGGGCGCCTGAAAGCCAAATCGCGGACATAAAAAAGGCGCCCGCAAGGGACGCCTTTTTCATCAGTCTGGAGAAGCCGGAACGACTTTCCAAAATGATCGGCCTTAGGCCTTTTTCGCGCCGAAAGCACCGAAACGGTCTGCGAAGCGCTGAACGCGGCCGCCAGTGTCCAGAGTCTTCTGCTTACCGGTGTAGAACGGGTGGCACTCGTTGCAAACGTCGATCGGCAGAGCTTTGCCGAAGGTCGAACGAGTTTCGAACTTGTTGCCACAGCTGCAAGTAACAGCAATGACTGGATAATCTGGATGGATATCAGCTTTCATGGTGTCTTCCTCGGGCTGCGTGCCGCCACCCAACACTATTGTTGAATACCGCACGTAATTAGGCCGCGGATTCTACCAGACAATCTCAATCACGCAAGCTGTCGCCAAGACCGACCGTCTGCTAGGCTCCCGACCCAAAGCACACCCCCTGTGGGAGCGGGCTTGCTCGCGAAAGCGGTGTATCAGTCAACATTTACATCGCCTGACACACCGCTTTCGCGAGCAAGCCCGCTCCCACAGGTCATGCGTCCGTTCTTCCGTTTTTGCCCGCCCAAAGAGAATCCCCCGCGTGCCCAACGCCATCCTGCGCCTAGCCCTGCCTTCGCCCCTGCGCCGCCTGTTCGACTACCGAGCTCCGGCCGGGGTCTTGCGCGCCCAGTTGCACCCGGGCATGCGCCTGCGGGTGCCGTTCGGCCGGCGGGAAATGATAGGGATTCTGGTGGAGGTTACCGATACCAGTGACGTGCCGGCAGAGAAGCTCAAGCCAGCCCTGGCGCTGCTCGACGCAACGCCGCCCTTGCCGCCGGCCCTGTTCAAGCTCTGCCTGTGGACCTCTCAGTATTATCAGCACAGCCTCGGCGACACCTTGAGTTGGGCGCTGCCTGTGTTGTTACGCCAGGGCGAACTGGCTGAAGCGCGCCAGGAACGCTTCTGGTCTGCCGCGCCCGGCGCCAGCCTCGATGACCCGCGCATTGCCCGCGCCCCGCGTCAGCGCGAGGCGCTGGCGACCCTGGCCCAGCATCCCCACGGCGTCGCTCATCAATTGCTGAGCAAACTGATGCTGAGCAAGGACAGTCTCGACCTGCTGCTGGCCAAGGACCTGGTGCAAGTGGAAATCCGCAAGCATGCCCCCGGCGCCCGTCACGAGCATTGGCTGGCGCAACCGGAATTGCCGCTCAACCCTGAGCAACGCGCCGCCTATGAAGCGATTCGCGCCGGGTTCGACAGTTATCACGCGTTCCTGCTGGCCGGTGTCACCGGGAGCGGCAAGACTGAAGTCTATTTGCAGTTGATCCGCGAAACCCTTGAAGCCGGCAAGCAGGCGCTGGTGCTGATCCCGGAGATCAACCTCGGCCCGCAAACCCTGGCGCGCTTCGAGCAGCGCTTCAATGCGCGCATTGCGCTGATCCACTCGGCGGTCAACGATCGCGAGCGCCTCGAAGCCTGGCTCGCCGCCCGTGACGGCGACGCCGACATTATTATCGGCACCCGTTCCGCGCTGTTCACACCGATGAAAAACCCTGGCCTGATCATCATCGACGAAGAGCACGATGGCTCCTATAAACAGCAGGAAGGCCTGCGCTATCACGCCCGCGACCTGGCATTGGTGCGCGCACGGCAGGAAAACATCCCGATCGTGCTCGGTTCCGCCACGCCTTCGCTCGAAAGCCTGCACAACGCCTACACCGGTCGGTATGGTCTCCTGCGCCTGAACGAGCGCGCCGGTGGCGCCAAGCAGCCGCGATTCCTTCGTCTGGATGTGAAAAGTCGCCCGCTCGACAGCGGCATTTCCGGGCCAATGCAGCAAGCCATCGGTCAGACTCTGGCCGCCGGCCAGCAAGTGCTGGTGTTCCTCAACCGCCGAGGATTTGCCCCCACCCTGCTTTGTCATGACTGTGGCTGGATGTCCGAATGCCAGCGTTGCGATGCGCGAATGACCGTGCACCAGCGCTCCGGCGAACTGCGCTGCCACCATTGTGGCTACGTCGAGCGCGTGCCCCGGCATTGTCCGAAATGCGGCAAGGTCGACTTGCGGCCCGTCGGCGCTGGCACCGAACGTGCCGAAGAACGTCTGGCCATTCTGTTTCCGGATGTTCCGGTGCTGCGGGTCGACCGCGACAGCACATCGCGCAAAGACGCGATGAATCAGTTGTTCGCGACCATTCAGAAGGGTCAGCCGTGCATCCTGGTGGGCACGCAGATGCTTGCCAAAGGGCATCACTTTCCACGGGTAACGCTGGTGTCGATTCTCGACGCCGACGGTGGGTTGTTCTCCGGCGACTTCCGCGCCAGCGAGCGCATGGCGCAGTTGATCGTCCAGGTGGCCGGGCGTGCGGGACGGGCTGAAGAGCCGGGCAAGGTGATTATCCAGACGCATCTGGCGGACCATCCGCTGCTGGTGCAACTGACCGAACAAGGCTATTTCGCCTTCGCCGAACAGGCGTTGAGCGAGCGGCGCTCTGCCGGTTTGCCGCCGTTTGCACATCTGGCGCTGTTGCGGGCCGAAGCGCACAAACCGGGGCAGGCCGAAGGTTTTCTCGATGAGGCGTGCAGCGAGGCGGAACGTTTGCTGGCAGAACATAATCTGACCGGGATCGAATTGCTCGGGCCGGTGCCGGCACCGATGGAACGCCGAGCAGGGCGTTATCGGGCGCAATTGTTGTTGCAGGCTACGGCCCGGGCGCCGCTGCATCGGTTACTGGCCAGTTGGTTGCTGGTGCTGGAGCAGATGCCGAGCGGGCGGGCGGTACGTTGGTCGCTGGATGTTGACCCGGTGGATTTGTATTAAAGATCAAAAGATCGCAGCCTTCGGCAGCTCCTACAGGGGAACGCGCTCTACGCAGGAGCTGCCGAAGGCTGCGATCTTTGCCGCTTTTGTCACCACATATCCACAACCTGCCCGCTATAGTTGGCAAGCCCGCCTTCGCAACGGATAATGCCCAGTTTTTCCACCAGCGCATCGAAGCGCCGCCGCGCTTGCGGTCGAAAGAGAAGACCATGAAAGACACCATTCGCCAGCTGATCCAACAAGCCATCACCCAACTCGTCAACGAAGGTGTGTTGCCTGAAGGCCTGTCGCCGGCGATCCAGGTGGAAAACTCCCGCGACAAGAAGAACGGCGACTTCGCCAGCAACATCGCCATGATGCTGGCCAAGCCGGCCGGCATGAAGCCGCGTGACCTGGCCGAGAAAATCATCGCCGCACTGCCGGCCGACGAGAACGTCACCAAGACCGAAATCGCCGGCCCCGGCTTCCTGAACTTCTTCCAGAACACCCAGGCCCTGGCCTCGCGCCTTGACGCCGCACTGGCGGACGAACACATCGGCGTGCGCAAGGCGGGTCCGGTGCAGCGCACCGTGGTTGACCTGTCCGCCCCCAACCTCGCCAAAGAGATGCACGTCGGCCACTTGCGCTCGACCATCATCGGCGACGGCGTGGCCCGCGTGCTGGAGTTCCTCGGTGACGAAGTGATCCGTCAGAACCACGTCGGCGACTGGGGCACCCAGTTCGGCATGCTGATGGCCTACCTGCAAGAAAACCCGATTACCAGCGACGAGCTGTCGGACCTGGAAAACTTCTACCGCGCCGCCAAGCAACGCTTCGATGAATCCGAAGAGTTCGCCGACCGCGCCCGTGGCCTGGTGGTCAAGCTGCAAGCCGGCGACCCGGACTGCCTGGCGCTGTGGACCAAGTTCAAGGACATCTCGCTGTCCCACTGCCAGAAAATCTACGAACTGCTGAACGTCAAACTGACCATGGCCGACGTGATGGGCGAAAGCGCCTATAACGACGACCTGATCAATGTGGTCAACGACCTCAAGGCTGCCGGCATGCTGGTCGAGAGCAATGGCGCGCAGTGCGTGTTCCTCGACGAGTTCAAAAATGCTGACGGCGACCCGCTGCCGGTGATCATCGTCAAGGCTGATGGCGGCTACCTCTACGCCACCACCGACCTGGCAGCCGTGCGTTATCGCAGCGGCAAGCTCAAGGCGGATCGCGCGCTGTACTTTGTCGACCAGCGCCAGGCCCTGCATTTCCAGCAAGTGTTCGCAGTCGCCCGCAAGGCCGGCTTCGTGACGCACCCGATGGAAATGGAACACATGGGCTTCGGCACCATGAACGGCGCCGATGGCCGTCCATTCAAGACCCGTGACGGCGGCACCGTGAAACTGATCGACTTGCTGACCGAAGCCCAGGAACGCGCCTACACCCTGGTGAAGGACAAGAACCCGGAGCTGGCCGAGGCCGAACTGCGCAACATCGCCAAAGTCGTGGGCATTGGCGCAGTGAAATACGCCGACCTGTCCAAACACCGCACCAGCGATTACAGCTTCAACTTCGACCTGATGCTGAACTTCGAAGGCAACACCGCGCCGTACCTGCTGTACGCCTACACTCGCGTGGCCGGTGTGTTCCGCAAGCTCGGCAAAGACTTCAGCGAAGTCGAAGGGCAGATCGTCCTTGAGGCTGCGCATGAACATGAGCTGGCGGCAAAACTCGCGCAGTTCGGTGAAATACTGAACAACGTGTCCGAGAAAGGCACCCCGCACATCCTCTGCACCTACCTGTACGACGTTGCCGGCCTGTTCTCCAGTTTCTACGAGAACTGCCCGATCCTCAGTGCTGAAACCCCGGCGCAAATGCAAAGCCGTCTGCGCCTTGCCGCGCTGACCGGCCGCACTCTCAAGCAAGGCCTGGAACTCTTGGGTCTGGAAACTCTGGAGCGTATGTAAGTTGGCTGCCAAGAAAAAACCTGCACCCAAGCGTGGCGCCAGCCGTTACCAAGCTCCTGCAAAGCAACCGATCCCGGGCTGGCTGTGGATGGCCATCGGCCTGACGGTCGGCGCGTTCATTGTGTTCCTGATGAAACTGGAGCCGGGCAAGGGCAGCGAGAGCGTCAAGCGCGAAAAGATCGAGCAGCAGAAAGCCACCAAGATCGCCGAGGCCAACAAGACCCCGCCGAGCCCGACGCAACCGGTGAAGCCGAAGTACGACTTCTACACCCTGCTGCCGGAATCGGAAGTGATCGTTCCGCCGGATGCCGTGCCGGAAAAAACCCCGCCGACGCCGGCTGTACCGACTACGCCGGTAACGCCAGCGGAAGCGGCGAAGATCGACACCGCACGCGCCCAGGCAGCATTGGCCGGCATCACCCCGCCGCCGCCACCGCCCGTGGCCAAGGCAGCGCCGGTGACCAAGTTCTTCCTGCAGGCCGGCTCATTCCGCAAGGAAGCCGATGCGGACAAGGTGCGTGCGCAGATCATCCTGCTCGGGCAGGCGGTGGCGGTTGAATCCGGCACGGTGAAGGACGAGACCTGGTATCGGGTGCTGGTCGGGCCGTTCAGCAACCGTGAACAACTGACCACAGCGCAGAAACAACTGTCCGGCGCTGGCTTCAGCAACCTGTTGTTACAACAACGCCAGAACCGCTGATGCCGTCAGCCGCACCGCGTTATCGTTCATCGCCAGCAAGCCGGCTCCTACAGGACCTATGCGAATCCCTGTAGGAGCCGGCTTGCTGGCGATGGCGTCAGAACAAACAACACACCCCTCCCGCCAAAACACCGCTCGTCCCCTCTCCAACCCCGCAGTTGAAAAACGCCCCACCACCCCCATATGAGTTGGCATAAGGCATTTTCGCCCCGCTGCGTGGAGACTCTCCCTTGACCACCATCGTTTCAGTTCGCCGCCACGGCAAAGTCGTCATGGGCGGCGACGGCCAGGTTTCTCTCGGCAATACCGTGATGAAAGGCAACGCGAAGAAAGTTCGTCGCCTGTACCACGGCGAAGTCCTCGCTGGATTTGCCGGCGCCACGGCTGACGCCTTTACTCTTTTCGAACGTTTCGAGGGTCAACTGGAGAAACACCAGGGCCATCTCGTTCGCGCCGCCGTCGAACTCGCCAAAGAATGGCGCACCGACCGCACCCTCAGCCGCCTCGAAGCCATGCTCGCGGTCGCCAACAAAGACGCGTCCCTGATCATCACTGGCAACGGCGACGTTGTTGAACCTGAACAAGGCCTGATTGCCATGGGTTCCGGTGGCGCCTACGCCCAGGCGGCCGCCAGTGCGCTGCTGAAGAAAACCGACCTGTCAGCCCGGGAAATCGTCGAAACCGCCCTGGGCATTGCCGGCGACATCTGTGTATTCACCAACCACACCCAGACCATTGAGGAGCAGGACTGCGCCAAAGGCGACGAGTAAGTCTGTTACGGCTCCTGCCACGACTCTTCTTGTTTAAGGTCCGTCAAAATATTATGTCCATGACTCCCCGTGAAATCGTCCACGAACTCAATCGCCACATCATTGGCCAGGACGATGCCAAGCGCGCCGTCGCCATCGCGTTGCGTAACCGCTGGCGCCGGATGCAGCTGCCGGAAGAGCTGCGCGTTGAAGTCACGCCAAAGAACATCCTGATGATCGGCCCGACCGGTGTCGGTAAAACCGAGATCGCCCGTCGCCTGGCCAAACTGGCCAACGCGCCGTTCATCAAAGTCGAAGCGACCAAGTTCACCGAAGTCGGCTACGTCGGCCGCGATGTCGAGTCGATCATTCGTGACCTGGCTGACGCCGCCATCAAACTGCTGCGCGAACAGGAAATGACCAAGGTTCGCCACCGTGCCGAAGACGCCGCCGAAGAGCGCATCCTCGACGCCCTGCTGCCACCGGCGCGCATGGGTTTCAACAACGATGACACCCCGTCGGCCGACTCCAACACCCGCCAGCTGTTCCGCAAGCGCCTGCGCGAAGGTCAACTGGATGACAAGGAGATCGAAATCGAAGTCGCCGAAGTGGCCGGCGTCGATATCTCCGCGCCACCGGGCATGGAAGAAATGACCAACCAGTTGCAGAGCCTGTTCGCCAACATGGGCAAGGGCAAACGCAAGAGCCGCAAGCTCAAGGTCAAGGAAGCGCTGAAACTGGTCCGCGACGAAGAAGCCAGCCGCCTGGTCAACGATGAAGAGCTGAAGGCCAAGGCACTGGAAGCGGTCGAGCAACACGGCATTGTGTTCATCGATGAAATCGACAAGGTGGCCAAGCGCGGTAATTCCGGCGGCGTCGACGTGTCCCGTGAAGGCGTACAGCGCGACCTGCTGCCGCTGATCGAAGGCTGCACCGTCAACACCAAACTGGGCATGGTCAAGACCGACCACATCCTGTTCATCGCTTCCGGTGCGTTTCACTTGAGCAAGCCGAGCGACCTGGTGCCTGAGTTGCAAGGTCGTCTGCCGATCCGTGTCGAGCTGAAGGCGCTGACGCCTGAAGACTTCGAACGCATTCTCAGCGAGCCGCACGCGTCGCTCACCGAGCAATATTGCGCACTGCTGAAAACCGAAGGCCTGGCCATCGAGTTCCAGCCGGACGGCATCAAGCGCATCGCCGAGATCGCCTGGCAGGTCAACGAGAAGACCGAGAACATCGGTGCCCGTCGCCTGCACACCTTGCTTGAGCGACTGCTCGAAGAGGTGTCGTTCAGCGCAGGTGACCTGGCCAGCGCCCACGACGGCAAGGTCATCCTGATCGACGCCGACTACGTCAACAGCCACCTCGGTGAATTGGCGCAGAACGAAGACCTGTCCCGTTATATCCTGTAGGTATGCCACCTCCTGCAGGAGCAGGCTTACTGGCGATGGCGTACTTGAAATCGCCATCGCCAGCAAGCCGGCTCCTACAGAGGTTCAGACCTTGCGCTTAAGTACGGACTTCAGGTCATGACCCAACTTCCTACCGACATCAAACTGCACAAAGCCTCGAAAACCCTGTCGCTGAAATACACGTCCGGCGAGGAACATCACCTGCCCGCCGAGTTCCTGCGCGTGCACTCTCCTTCCGCCGAGGTCCAGGGCCACGGCAAACCTATCCTGCAATTTGGCAAGATCGGCGTAGGCCTGACCAAAGTAGAACCGGCCGGTCAGTACGCACTGAAATTGACCTTCGACGATGGCCACGACAGCGGCCTGTTCACCTGGGATTACTTGTATCAACTGGGCGTGCGTCAGGAGGATCTCTGGAACGATTATCTTGCCGAACTGAAAGCGGCCGGAAAGACCCGCGACCCGAACGAGTCTGTCGTCAAGCTGATGCTCTAGCCCAGGCCTCTTGCGCTTTAGAGGGCATTTTCTAATTTCATCTGTTTGAATGCTTGGCCGCGAGGCCAGTCATTGGCCTGCTTGCGAAAAAAATTAAACTCGGGTAACCAATGGAGCTGGCAAGTTCCCTGCAGTGCTCTCTGCGAACAAAAAGCAGCGATGCAGAATTAACGGTCACCCGAGCAGTAGTACCTGGCATTGGCTGTGTACTTACACAGCTGGACCCTGGTACTCGTCTCAGGACAATGGAGCGTCGTAGATGAGTAACAAGAATAACGATGACTTGAAGTATCAGGCCTCGGAAAACACTTTGGGGCTGAATCCTGTCGTTGGGCTGCGTGGAAAGGATCTACTGGCTTCTGCTCGAATGGTGCTCAGGCAGGCCATCAGGCAACCGGTGCATAGCGCCAGGCATGTCGCTCATTTCGGCCTTGAACTCAAGAACGTGCTGTTTGGCAAATCCGAGCTGCAACCGACCAGCGATGACCGTCGCTTCCACGATCCGGCCTGGAGCCAGAACCCGCTCTACAAACGTTATCTGCAAACTTACCTGGCGTGGCGCAAGGAACTCCACGACTGGATCGACGACAGCAACCTCGGGCCCAAGGATGTGGCGCGCGGACACTTCGTGATCAACCTCATGACCGAAGCCATGGCCCCGACCAACAGTGCGGCCAACCCGGCGGCGGTCAAACGCTTCTTCGAAACCGGTGGCAAGAGCCTGCTCGACGGCCTCTCGCACCTGGCCAAGGATCTGGTGCACAACGGCGGTATGCCGAGCCAGGTCAACATGGGCGCGTTCGAAGTCGGCAAGAGCCTGGGCGTGACCGAAGGCGCGGTGGTGTTTCGCAACGATGTGCTGGAGCTGATCCAGTACCGGCCGACCACCGAGCAGGTGCACGAGCGCCCATTGCTGGTAGTGCCACCGCAGATCAACAAGTTCTATGTGTTCGACCTGAGCCCGGACAAAAGCCTGGCGCGTTTCTGCCTGCGCAATCACGTGCAGACCTTCATCGTCAGCTGGCGCAACCCGACCAAGGAGCAGCGCGAGTGGGGCCTTTCGACCTACATCGAAGCCCTCAAGGAAGCGGTCGACGCGGTCACCGCGATCACCGGCAGCAAAGACGTGAACATGCTCGGCGCCTGCTCGGGCGGCATCACCTGCACCGCGCTGCTGGGCCACTACGCCGCGATCGGCGAGAAGAAGGTCAACGCCCTCACCTTGCTGGTGAGCGTGCTGGACACCACGCTGGACAGCGACGTGGCCCTGTTCGTCGACGAGCAGACCCTCGAAGCCGCCAAGCGCCATTCCTATCAGGCCGGCGTGCTGGAAGGCCGAGACATGGCGAAGGTGTTCGCCTGGATGCGCCCCAATGACCTGATCTGGAACTACTGGGTCAACAACTACCTGCTCGGCAACGAGCCGCCGGTGTTCGACATCCTGTTCTGGAACAACGACACCACACGATTGCCCGCCGCGTTCCACGGCGACCTGATCGAGATGTTCAAAAACAATCCGCTGATCCGCCCGAATGCACTGGAAGTGTGCGGCACACCGATCGACCTGAAGCAGGTCACTGCCGACATCTACTCCCTGGCCGGCACTAACGACCACATCACGCCGTGGAAGTCCTGCTACAAGTCGGCGCAATTGTTTGGCGGCAAAGTCGAGTTCGTGCTGTCCAGCAGCGGGCACATCCAGAGCATCCTGAACCCGCCGGGCAATCCGAAATCGCGTTACATGACCAGTGCTGAAATGCCGGTAAAGGCCGAGGACTGGCAAGAAAACTCGACCAAACACACCGACTCCTGGTGGCTGCACTGGCAGGCCTGGCAAGCGGATCGTTCGGGCGAACTGAAAAAAGCTCCGACAAAACTGGGCAACAAGGCTTATCCCGCTGGCGAAGCAGCACCAGGCACTTACGTACACGAACGCTAAATGTCCCCCGACCCGTAGGAGCCGGCTTGCTGGCGATCGCATCACCGCGGTGAAACTGTGAAACCGTGGTGTTGCGATCGCCAGCAAACCGGCTCCTACAGAATGGGGGCCGATCCACTTACAGGGCTTGAAGCATGCCGCAACCGTTCATTTTTCGTACCGTCGACCTGGATGGCCAGACCCTCCGCACGGCGGTACGCCCCGGCAAGCCTCACTTGACGCCCTTGCTGATTTTCAATGGCATCGGCGCCAACCTGGAGCTGGTGTTTCCGTTCGTCGCGGCGCTGGACCCGGACCTCGAAGTCATCGCTTTCGATGTCCCGGGTGTTGGCGGTTCGTCGACGCCGAACCGGCCCTATCGTTTTCCGGGCCTGGCCAAACTCACGGCGCGGATGCTCGACTACCTCGATTACGGGAAAGTCAACGTGATCGGTGTGTCGTGGGGGGGCGCTCTCGCCCAGCAGTTTGCTTACGACTATCCCGAGCGCTGCAAGAAACTGGTGCTGGCAGCGACGGCGGCGGGTGCGGTAATGGTGCCGGGCAAGCCGAAAGTGCTGTGGATGATGGCCAGCCCGCGGCGCTACATCCAGCCCTCCCACGTGATTCGCATTGCGCCGATGATCTACGGCGGCTCGTTCCGTCGCGATCCGACACTCGCCGCCAGCCATGCTGCAAAAGTGCGTTCGGCGGGCAAGCTCGGTTACTACTGGCAGCTGTTCGCCGGCCTCGGCTGGACCAGCATTCACTGGCTGCACAAGATCCATCAGCCGACGCTGGTGCTGGCGGGTGACGACGATCCGCTGATCCCGTTGATCAACATGCGCGTGCTGGCCTGGCGGATTCCCAATGCCCAGCTGCACATCATCGATGACGGTCATCTGTTCCTGATCACCCGCGCCGAGGCCGTGGCGCCGATCATCATGAAATTTCTCGAGGAAGAACGGCAGCGCGCGGTGATGCATCCACACCCGGCACCATTGGGCGGTTAGCCGGCTCATCGTCGGTCGGCAGGACGCCGCACCGCGCAACAACCCGTTACAGCGTCTATGGTGTTCTGGTTAAGTGTTTGTATTCGGCTTGAAGACGAAGGAGTGTTGAGTCATGCGCGATAAACCAGCGAGGGAATCTTTACCTACTCCCGCCGCGTTCATCAACGCACAGAGTGCGATTACCGGCCTGCGGGGTCGGGATCTGATATCGACCCTGCGCAGTGTCGCCGCCCATGGTTTGCGCAACCCGGTGCACAGCGCCCGCCATGCATTGAAGCTGGGCGGTCAATTGGGGCGGGTGTTGCTGGGCGAAACCTTGCACCCGACCAACCCGCAGGACAGTCGTTTTGCCGACCCGGCCTGGAGCCTCAACCCGTTCTATCGCCGCAGCCTGCAGGCGTACCTGAGTTGGCAGAAGCAGGTCAAAAGCTGGATCGACGAAAGCAACATGAATCCGGACGATCGCGCCCGCGCCCACTTCGCGTTCGCCTTGCTCAACGACGCGGTGTCACCGTCCAACACCCTGCTCAATCCGCTGGCAATCAAGGAGATTTTCAACTCCGGCGGCAACAGCCTGGTGCGCGGCATCAGTCATCTGGTCGATGATTTCCTGCACAACGACGGCCTGCCCAGGCAAGTCACCAAACAGGCATTCGAGGTCGGCAAAACGGTCGCCACCACCACCGGCTCCGTGGTGTTTCGCAATGAGTTGCTGGAGCTGATCCAGTACAAGCCGATGAGCGAGAAGCAGTATTCAAAGCCGCTGCTGGTGGTGCCGCCACAGATCAACAAGTACTACATTTTCGACCTGAGCCCGAGTAACAGCTTCGTTCAGTTCGCCCTGAAAAACGGCCTGCAGACCTTCATGATCAGTTGGCGCAACCCGGATGTGCGCCATCGCGAGTGGGGCCTGTCGACCTACGTCGAAGCCGTGGAAGAAGCGATGAACGTGTGCCGGGCGATCACCGGCGCCCGCGAAGTCAACCTGATGGGCGCCTGCGCCGGCGGGCTGACCATCGCCGCGCTGCAAGGTCATTTGCAAGCCAAGCGGCAACTGCGTCGGGTATCCAGCGCGACCTATCTGGTGAGCCTGCTCGACAGCCAGATGGAGAGCCCCGCGACTCTTTTCGCCGACGAGCAAACCCTGGAAGCAGCCAAGCGTCGGTCCTATCAGAAGGGAGTGCTGGACGGCCGCGACATGGCCAAGGTCTTTGCCTGGATGCGCCCCAACGATTTGATCTGGAGCTACTTCGTCAACAACTACCTGTTGGGCAAGGAGCCGCCGGCGTTCGACATTCTCTACTGGAACAACGACAACACGCGTCTGCCGGCAGCCTTTCACGGCGACCTGCTGGACTTCTTCAAGCACAACCCGCTGAGTCATCCGGGCGGTCTTGAAGTGTGCGGCACGCCGATCGATTTGCAGAAAGTCACCGTCGACAGCTTCAGCGTGGCCGGCATCAACGACCACATCACCCCGTGGGATGCGGTGTATCGCTCGACGCTGCTGCTGGGTGGCGAGCGGCGCTTCGTGCTGTCCAACAGCGGGCATGTGCAGAGCATCCTCAACCCGCCTTCCAACCCGAAAGCCAATTTCATCGAAAGCACGAAACTGAGCGGCGATCCCCGGGCCTGGTATTACGACGCCAAGCAAGTCGACGGCAGTTGGTGGACGCAATGGCTGGGCTGGATTCAGGAACGCTCGGGCGCGCAGAAAGAAACCCACATGGCGCTCGGCAACCAGAACTATCCACCGATGGAGGCGGCACCCGGTACTTACGTGCGCGTGCGCTGACACTCAATACACCACGACGGGTGCTCACCCTGCAGGAGCCGGCTTGCTGGCGATCGCATCACCGCGGCATCACGAGCCACCGCGGTGGTGCGATCGCCAGCAAGCCGGCTCCTGCGGGTTTGAACCTGGTTGTGGCATGACCATTAAGAAGACTGGATGAAAACCCGCGACCGGATCCTCGAATGTGCCCTGCAGTTGTTTAACCAGAAGGGCGAACCGAACGTCTCCACCATGGAAGTTGCCAACGAAATGGGCATCAGCCCGGGCAACCTCTACTACCACTTCCACGGCAAGGAACCGCTGATTCTCGGGTTGTTCGAGCGTTTCCAGGCGGAGCTTGCGCCGCTGCTCGATCCGCCGTCCGACGTGGAACTGGCCCCTGAAGACTATTGGCTGTTTCTGCATTTGATCGTCGAGCGCCTGGCTCATTACCGGTTTCTGTTCCAGGACCTGTCGAACCTCGCCGGTCGATTGCCGAAACTGGCCAAAGGGATACGCAACCTGCTCAATGCACTGAAGCGCACGCTGGCTTCATTGCTGGCGCGGCTGAAGGCTCAAGGGCTGTTGGTCAGCGACACGCAGGCGTTGGGGCAACTGGTGGAGCAGATCACCATGACGCTGCTGTTCTCGCTGGACTATCAGCGGATTCTGGATCGTGAGGGTGAGGTGAGGCTGGTGGTGTATCAGATCATGATGCTGGTGGCGCCGCATCTGCTGCCGCCGATCAAGGTCGCGACCGAACAACTGGCACTCCAATACCTCGAAGAACACGAATAACTGAATTTCGGTTGTACACAAAACAAATGTGGGAGCGGGCTTGCTCGCGAATACGGCGTGTCAGACGACATCAATGCTGAATGACACACCGCATTCGCGAGCAAGCCCGCTCCCACATTGGATCTGCGGTGTTCATGGAAACGTGCATAAACAAAAACGCCCGACCTTTGCAGGCCGGGCGTTTTTTTGAGCCCTGAAATCAGGACTGACTGGTTGGCGTCGATGGAGTTGGCGCGGCAGTCGGGGTTGCAGCAGGGGTCGGCGCGGTAGCAGAGTTCGATGTGCTGACCGGAGTCGACGGGGTTGCCGGTTTGGCGGCAGCCACTGCTGGTTTTGGTGCAGCGGCTTTCGGCGCTGCCGGTTTTTTCACTGCCGGCTTCTTCGCTGCGGCAGGTTTTGCCGCGGGCTTGGCTGCCGGTTTGGCGGCTGCGGCTTTCGCCGCCGGTTTGGCAGCTGGCTTGGCGGCTGGTTTTGCTGCTGCTTTGGCGGCGGCCGGTTTGGCCGCTGCCTTGGCTGCTGCAGGTTTGGCTGCGGCAGTTTTGGCCGCTGGTTTGGCAGCCGGTTTAGCAGCCGGTTTAGCGGCCGCTTTTGCCAGTGGCTTGGCGGCCGTTTTAGCAGCCGGTTTGGCCGCTGCGGTTTTCGCCGCAACAGGCGCAACCTTGGCACCGGTGAGTCTTTCGATTTGCTTGGTCAGGGTATCGACCTTGCTGTGCAGCGCTTTCACTTCGTTACGGCTTGGTACACCCAGGCGCGAAATGGCGCTGTTCAGGCGCTTGTCGAAAGCGCCTTCCAGCTCATCCCACTTGCCCAGCGCACGATCTTTCACGCCACTGATGCGCGACTTGGCCGAGGAAGCGGAATCCTTGACGTCATCGACTTTTTTGCCGACAGCGTTCTTGGTGAGCTTCTCGGCTTTCTCGCCGTCTTTGACCAATGCATCGAAGAGCTTGCTGCCGTCAGTGTCGATCTTCGAGTACACGCCTAAACCAGCCAGCCAGATTTTGCGGGAGTAGTCTTCGACTTTCCCAATCCACGAGCTGCCTTCTTTTTCGGTGTTCTTTTTACCAGCCATCCCGTTCTCCTTAAGATTTACGCGCGACGCGTTCGAGCAATGCCGTCAGCTCATCGAGCTTAGCAGAGAGTGTCTCAACGTCATGTTTAGACGGAATGCCGATACGATTCAAGGCACTTGCAACACGCGAGTCAAAAGCCTTCTCGACCTTGTCGAGTTGAAGTTCGACCTTGCCTTTGAATGTGCTCACTTCACTCTTGGCTTCATCGATCTCGGCGTTAGCGGCTTCAAGTTTCTCGGCAACTACTTTTTTGCCTTTTTTTTCAACGGTTTGACCCGCCTTCACCAACTCTTGAAAGTACTCGCTGCCCTCTTGGCCGACCTTGGTGTAGGCCCCCAGGCCTGCCAGCCAGATCTTGCGGGCATAGGATTTGACGTCGCTCAGAGCGGTTGTCGAAGCGTCGATTTTTTTCTTCAAAATAACTTTGGCCATGGTGCACCTCACGCGCAGAAGGTTTGAGGAACTGCCCGCGAAAGTGTCGGGCTCATGCACAAAGTAGGGAGAAAAATTAGAAACGGCACCCTAACAACTGACATAAACCTTTGGATTCACCACAAACAAATGTGGGAGCGGGCTTGCTCGCGAAAGCGTCATGCCAGTCGACATCTCAGTCAACTGACAGGCTGCATTCGCGAGCAAGCCCGCTCCCACATGATCGTATTCCAAGGGAACAATCGGATTTACGCGAGGGCTTTATCGAGCGCCTTTTCGATTTCCGATTTGATCATGCCGCTCATGGCCGACATCATCAGGCCCAACTCCACATCGACGCGGATCGAATCTTCGCTGACATGCACCGCACCTTTCACACCCGAGCGCTTGAGGTTCAAGGTGTCGCCAGACCACTGCGGCTCCAGGCCATATTGATCGGACAGCTTCTGCGCCAATTGGTCGGCCTTCTCTCGGGCCGCTTCCTTGCCCAGGCCGTGGGCACGTTCAACACTAATACGGGCCATCGAATGACTCCTGCTTTATGGATACTTTCCTGAAGCATCTTGACCGCTGCTGCGGCAAAACGTCCTGGCGGTTACCTATCTTACCTTCAGCCTTGCCAAGACAAAGCAAGCCACCGGGATTAGAATGTCCCGCATTCTCTTCTGGTGACAGCGATATGACTGATCAGCGCAAAGGCAGCGATGCCGAACCCACCACTCACTTCGGTTTCAAAAACGTTCCGGAAAGCCAAAAAGCGGAAAAAGTCGCTGAGGTTTTCCACTCGGTAGCCGCCAAGTACGACTTGATGAACGACCTCCTGTCGGGCGGCATGCACCGTCTGTGGAAGCGTTTCGCGATCGAGCTGTCGGGCGTGCGCACCGGCAACCGCGTGCTGGACATTGCTGGCGGCACCGGCGACCTGACCAAAAAATTCTCGCACCTCGTGGGGCCGACTGGCCAGGTAGTGTTGGCCGACATCAACGAATCCATGCTTAAGGTCGGCCGTGACCGCCTGCTGGATCTCGGCGTGGCCGGCAACGTTGAATTCGTCCAGGCCGATGCTGAAAAGCTGCCGTTCCCGGACAACCACTTCGACTGCGTGACCATCGCGTTCGGTCTGCGCAACGTGACGCATAAAGAAGACGCCCTGCGTTCGATGCTGCGCGTACTCAAGCCGGGCGGCCGTTTGCTGGTGCTGGAATTCTCCAAACCGACCAACGCGCTGATGTCCAAGGCCTACGACGCCTACTCGTTCGCCTTCATGCCACTGATGGGCAAGCTGATCACCAACGACTCGGAAAGCTATCGCTACCTCGCCGAATCGATCCGCATGCACCCGAATCAGGAAACCCTGAAGTCGATGATGGTCGAGGCCGGCTTCGACCGCGTGACCTACCACAACATGACCGCAGGCATCGTCGCCCTGCACCGCGGCATCAAACCCTGATGTTGCTGGCCGGACTGCTCGCCAGCGTTGAACTCGGCCTGAACCGGGTGCTGCGCCTCGACAGCACGGCGCTGCCGCGGCTGGCGCATTTGAACGGCAGAGTGATTGCCGTCGACTGCCGCAGCCCGGCGTTGCAATTGTTCATCCTGCCCAGCGACGAAGGCCTGATGCTCGCATCCCACTGGGAAACCAGTGCCGACTGCACTTTGCGTGCACCGGCCTCAAGCCTGCTGAAACTGGCGATGAGCAAGGACAAGACCTCGGTCCTGCATGAACCTCAAGTTGAACTCGACGGCGACAGCGGCGTGCTGCTGGAGCTGGCGGCGATCCTTCAGGACCTCGAACTGGACTGGGAGTACGAACTCTCGCGCTGGCTCGGCCCGGTCGCCACGCAACTGGTCGGCGGTCACCTGCGCAGCCGCGCACGCTGGTATCGGCAAGGGTTCGCCAGCCTCAATCAGAACCTTGGCGAATACCTGGCCGAAGAGTCGCGCACCCTCGTCGGTCAGCGCGAAGCCGAAGCCCGTTTCAGTGAACTGGACCAGATCAAACTCGATCTGGAACGTCTCGAGGCGCGTTTCGAGCGCCTTTCCCGATCCCTCGACCCAAGCGATAACGCATGAAGCTGCTTGCCGTCCGCCGTTTGTTGCGCATCCAGCGCGTTGTGATTCGCTACCGCCTCGATGACTTGCTGTTCGCCCTCCCGCTGCCGTGGTTTCTGCTGGCGCTGCGCTACGCCTTGCCGTGGCGCTGGTTCCCACGCAAGACGCTGGACCTGAGCCGCGGCGCCCGATTGCGCCTGGCGCTGCAGGACCTGGGCCCGATTTTCATCAAGTTCGGGCAGATCCTGTCCACTCGTCGCGACCTGCTGCCGGAAGACATCGCCGACGAACTGATGAAGTTGCAGGACCGCGTACCGCCGTTCGATTCGCAAGTGTCGGTCAGGCTGATCGAAGAACAGCTCGGCAAGAAAATCAGTGAAGTGTTCAGCCGCTTTGACGTCGAACCACTGGCTTCTGCTTCGGTGGCGCAGGTGCATGCCGCGCAGCTGAAAACCGGTGAAGAAGTCGTCGTCAAAGTCATCCGCCCCGGCCTGAAACCCATCATCGCGCAGGATCTGGCGTGGCTGTTCATCCTCGCTCGCGCCGCGGAAAAACTCTCCGCGGACGCACGCTTGCTGCACCCGGTGGACGTGGTCAGCGACTACGAAAAAACCATCTACGACGAGCTCGATCTGCTGCGCGAGGCCGCCAACGCCAGCCAGTTGAAGCGCAACTTCGACGGTTCACCGCTGCTGTACGTGCCGCAAGTCTATTGGGACTGGTGCCGGCCGAAAGTGCTGGTGATGGAGCGCATCTACGGGATTCAGGTGACCGATCTGGCGACCCTCGCCGACCAGCGCACCGACATGAAAATGCTCGCCGAGCGCGGCGTGGAGATCTTCTTCACCCAGGTGTTCCGCGACAGTTTCTTCCATGCCGACATGCACCCCGGCAACATCTTCGTCAGCACCGTGAATCCGTGGAGCCCGCAATACATTGCGATCGACTGCGGCATCGTCGGCAGCCTGACCCCGGAAGACCAGGATTACCTGGCGCGCAACCTGTTCGCGTTCTTCAAGCGTGACTACCGGCGTGTCGCGCAATTGCACATCGACTCGGGCTGGGTGCCGGCGGAAACCAAACTCAACGAATTCGAAGCAGCGATCCGTACGGTGTGCGAGCCGATTTTCGAAAAACCGTTAAAAGATATTTCCTTCGGCCAGGTGCTGATGCGCCTGTTCCAGACTGCTCGACGCTTCAACATGGAAGTGCAGCCGCAACTGGTGCTGCTGCAGAAAACCCTGCTGAACATCGAAGGCCTGGGCCGTCAGTTGTACCCGGACCTTGATTTGTGGAACACCGCCCAGCCGTTCCTCGAACGCTGGATGCGTGAGCGCGTCAGCCCTAAAGCCTTGCTCGGCAACGTGCAGAGCCAGTTCGAACAACTGCCGCACCTGGCCAATATGGCCCGCGATCTGCTCGAACGCATGTCCCAGCCCCACGCCTACGACCCGCCACCACCGTGGCATCGTCGCCGGGACGACTGGTTCCTGCGGCTGCTCGGCACGGCTCATCTGGCCGGCGGCGCGATACTCGCCATTGGCGGGCCGTTGAACGAACTGGCTTACTGGCCGGCCGGAATCATGATGGCCGTCGGTTTGTATCTGGTCGTTCGCCGATAGCCAGTTGTGTGATCCACTGGCACACTGTTTGAACGTTGGGCTCTGCTAATGAAGTGCGGGGTCCGCTGTCGGAGTCGAAGATGAAAAACTGGCTGGACGAAATCAAGTGGGACGCCGATGGCCTGGTGCCGGCAATTGCCCAGGATCACAAGACCGGGCGCGTCCTGATGATGGCCTGGATGAACCGTGAAGCGCTGGAACTGACCGCCGCCGAAAACCGTGCCATTTACTGGTCACGTTCCCGTGGCAAGCTGTGGCGCAAGGGTGAAGAATCCGGCCACGTGCAGACCCTGCATGAGATGCGCCTGGACTGTGACGCCGACGTGATCATCCTGATGGTCGAACAGATCGGCGACATTGCCTGCCATACCGGTCGCCAGAGCTGCTTCTACCGCGTCTTCGAGAACGGCGACTGGAAAACCGTCGACCCGGTCCTGAAAGATCCGCACGCCATCTACTCCGCAGGACATACCCATGAGTGACACCCTGACCCGTCTGGCCCAGGTGCTGGAAGAGCGCAAAGGCGCCGCCGCCGACAGCTCGTATGTCGCCAGCCTGTACCACAAGGGCTTGAACAAGATTCTGGAAAAAGTCGGCGAAGAGTCGGTCGAAACCATCATTGCCGCCAAGGATGCCGCCATCAGCGGTGACTGCAGCGATGTGATCTACGAGACCGCCGACCTATGGTTCCACAGCATGGTCATGCTCGCCCAACTGGGGCAGCATCCACAGGCTGTACTCGATGAACTGGACCGTCGTTTCGGTCTGTCCGGACACGCCGAGAAAGCCTCGCGCCCGTCCGCCTGAACAATTATTAGAGAGGAGCAGCAACATGGGCATTTTTGACTGGAAACACTGGATCGTCATCCTGGTTGTTGTCGTTTTGGTCTTCGGCACCAAGAAACTGAAAAACCTCGGCACTGACGTGGGCGAGTCGATCAAGGGCTTCAAGAAAGCCATGAGCGATGAAGACAAACCGGTTGACCCGACAGTGACCCCGGCCCAACCGGTGCCACCCGTTCAGCCACAGACCACACAGTCCGTGAACCAGCCGCACACCATCGACGTGCAGGCGCAAAAAGTCGAAGAGCCGATCCGCAAAGACGTGTGAGCACTGACTAATGTTTGGTATCAGCTTCTCTGAACTGCTGCTCGTCGGCCTCGTGGCCCTGCTCGTGCTGGGCCCCGAACGTCTGCCGGGTGCTGCGCGCACGGCCGGCCTGTGGGTCGGGCGCCTGAAGCGCAGCTTCAACGCGATCAAACAGGAAGTTGAACGTGAAATCGGTGCCGACGAGATCCGTCGGCAACTGCACAACGAGCACATTCTGTCGCTGGAACAGGAGGCGCGGAAGATCTTCACGCCGACTCAGCAGGAAGCCACACCGGTTCAACCTGTTGAGCCTGTAGCGGAGCAGACGATCCATGCTCCAACCGCTGCACCTGTTGCAGTGGCTGTAGAACCAGCGCCCGTCGTTGCAGCCACACCGGTTGAACCCGTTACTCCTGCGGCTGCGCCTGTTGCGCCGGCCCCTCATGACCCAACACTGCCGCCGCGAGCCCCATGAGCGATCTCCCAGAAAACGACCAGCACATGCCGCTGGTTTCGCACCTCACCGAGTTGCGTACCCGTCTGCTGCGCTGCGTAGCGGCGATCTTCATTATCTTCGCCGGGTTGTTCGCCTTCACCCAGCAGATCTACACCTTCGTCTCCACGCCACTGCGGCAATACCTGCCGGTGGGCGCGACGATGATCGCCACCGACGTGTCGTCGCCTTTCCTCACGCCGCTGAAGCTGACCATGATGGTGTCGCTGTTCCTGGCGATCCCGGTGATCCTGCATCAGATCTGGGGCTTCATTGCGCCAGGCCTGTACAAACATGAAAAACGCATCGCCGTACCCTTGCTGGTATCGAGCATCATGCTGTTCTACGCCGGCATGGCGTTCGCCTACTACCTGGTGTTCCCGCTGATCTTCAAATTCTTCGCCGCCGCCACCCCGGCCGGCGTGGAGATGATGACCGACATCAGCAGCTACCTCGACTTCGTCATGACGCTGTTCTTCGCCTTCGGCGTGGCGTTCGAAATCCCGGTGGCGGTGGTGCTGCTGGTATGGATCGGCGTGGTCGACGTCAAATACCTGAAAAAAATCCGCCCGTACGTGATCATCGGCTGCTTCGTGGTCGGCATGATCCTGACGCCACCGGACATCTTTTCGCAGACGCTGCTGGCCGTACCGATGTGGCTGCTGTTTGAAATCGGTATCCTGTTCGGCGGCCTGATCAGCAAGCGTGGCGAGCACCCGGACGACCAGCCGGTTGACGATCACAACGACCAGCCGCCAGCGACCCAGCCGTGAACCTGTTGCTCCTCATCGAGGCCGATTTCATTGCGGCCGACCGGGCGATCCTGCGTGATCGCCGGTTGACCCACATGCAGGAAGTTCACCGCTGTGAAGTGGGTGACACCCTGCGCGTCGGGCGTATCGGCGGCCTGATGGGTTCGGCCGAAGTGCTGCGCCTGGACGCCGATGAAGCCGAACTGCGTGTCACACTCGATCAACCGCCTCCGGCCAAGCTGCCGCTGACCCTGGTATTGGCCCTTCCGCGGCCCAAAATGCTCCGTCGGGTGTTTCAGACCGTGGCGGCCATGGGTGTGCCGCGGATCGTGCTGGTGAACAGCTACCGCGTCGAGAAGAGCTTCTGGCAGACACCGTTTCTCGAACCTGAAGCGATTCGCGAGCAACTGATCCTCGGCCTCGAGCAGGCCCGGGACAGCGTGTTGCCTGAAATCGTCATCGAAAAACGCTTCAAACCGTTCGTCGAAGATCGCCTGCCGGCCATCACCGAAGGCACCCTTGGCCTGGTCGGTCACCCCGGAAATTACCCGCCCTGCCCCCGCGGCCTGGACGAACCGGTAACCCTGGCCATCGGCCCGGAAGGTGGCTGGATTCCTTACGAAATCGATTTACTCGGCAAATCCGGCCTGCAACCGGTGCAGCTCGGCGAGCGCATCCTGCGCGTCGAGACTGCCGTCACTGCATTGCTCGCCCGTCTGTTCTAAACACCGCCGCTCCCATAAGTCATCTTTCACTTCGAATATTGCTGGCCGCACATCGGCCTGCACCTACAGAACCCCGCACCCCTGCCGATATACCTCCCATAAAACCAATTTGTGGTCCGAGGGAGTTGCAGCATGTACCGATGGCTAGCCGAGAAACTGGGAAACGTCAGCGTCAATCGCAAACTGGGTGTCGGCTTCGGTCTGGTACTGCTACTCACCTTGTTGATCACCTTCACCGGCTGGACCGGCCTGAGTGACGTCATCAGTCGCGGCGACAAACTGGGGTTCATTGCCAGTCTCAATGACCTGACCAAAGACTTGCGCCTGGCCCGCCTGGATTACGAAATGCGCCGTGGCGAACAAGGCCCGGGGGCCGTCAACGACCTGCTCGGGCAACTCGACACCGGGCTGAAGACCGCGCGTACACTGATCGAACAACCTGCCGATGCGGCCATGGTCGACCAGCAGTTGGCCGCGGTCAGCGAGTACAAACAAGCCTTTGCCGCCATGGTCCAGGCCGGCGCCAGCCGCGAAGATGCGCGCAGCAAACTCGGCGCCAACGCCGATAACGCCGTAGCACGCGTGACTGAAGTCGAGAAAGCCATGCAGCAGGGCGACAGCGTCGCCGATTTCAACAGTGTGGTTGAAGTCAGCAAATTACTTCAGCAAGCCCGCTATCAAGTTCGCGGCTACACCTACAGCGGCAAGGCCGACGCTGAACAACCGGCGCTGGATGCCATTACCAATGCCCTGAACAGCCTCGACAGCCTGCCATCGAAACTGCCGCAACAGCACACGGCCAATCTGCAACAGGCCAGCGAATCGTTCAAAGCCTATCGCGCCGCCGTCAGCCAGTTCCGCGACTCTCAAGTCGCCAGCGCCGCCGCACTCACACGCATGGCCTCCCAGGGCAACATCCTGCTCGACGTCAGCAAAAAGCTCACCGCCTCGCAAACCGTCGTACGCGACACCGACGCCGCGCACGCCAAGAACATGCTGTTGCTGGCCACTGCCCTGGCCTTGATCTTCGGTCTTTTCGCGGCATGGGCTATCACCCGACAGATCGTCATTCCACTGAGCCAGACGCTGAAAGTGGCCGAGCGCATCGCCGCCGGCGACCTGAGCCAGAACCTCGTGTCCGAGCGTCAGGACGAACTCGGTCAACTCCAGCGCGCCATGCAGAGCATGACCCTGGGCCTGCGCGAATTGATCGGTGGCATCAGCGACGGCGTCACGCAAATCGCCAGCGCCGCCGAAGAACTGTCCGCAGTGACCGAGCAGACCAGCGCCGGGGTCAACAGCCAGAAGGTCGAGACCGATCAGGTGGCAACCGCGATGAACGAAATGACTGCCACCGTGCAGGAAGTCGCGCGCAACGCCGAAGAAGCCTCTGAAGCCGCCCTTGCCGCTGACCAGCAGGCCCGCGAAGGTGACAAGGTCGTCGGCGAAGCCATCGCCCAGATCGAGCGCCTGGCCCTCGAAGTCGGTAATTCCACCGAAGCCATGGGTCACTTGAAACGCGAAAGCGACAAGATCGGCAGCGTGCTCGACGTGATCAAATCCGTCGCCCAGCAAACCAACCTGCTGGCGCTCAACGCGGCTATTGAAGCCGCCCGCGCCGGTGAAGCCGGACGTGGTTTTGCGGTGGTCGCCGACGAGGTCCGCAGCCTGGCCCAGCGCACCCAGAAGTCCACCGAAGAAATCGAAGAGCTGATCGTCGGCCTGCAAAGCGGCACCCAGCAAGTCGCGACCATCATGGACAACAGCCGCAGCCTGACCGACAGCAGCGTCGAACTGACCCGTCGAGCGGGTGGCTCGCTGGAAAGCATCACCCGCACCGTGTCGGCGATTCAGTCGATGAACCAGCAGATTGCCGCAGCGGCCGAGCAGCAGAGTGCGGTGGCTGAAGAGATCAACCGTAGCGTGCTCAACGTGCGCGATGTGTCCGAGCAGACCTCGGCAGCCAGCGAAGAAACCGCGGCCTCCAGCGTCGAGCTGGCGCGGTTGGGGACGCATTTGCAGATGCTGGTGGGCAAGTTCAGGGTTTGAGGTGATGCGGGGGCCTCGGTTCACTCAGGACCGAGGCGATGCCTTCGCGAGCAAGCCCGCTCCCACAGAAGAATGCGATAACTGTGGGAGCGGCGGTGCGACGATTCGACTTGCTCGCGAAGACGTCGGCGTAGATGCTGAGGTTATAGAACCTGACGCAAGAACGCCTGAGCCCGTGGATCCTTCGGCGCATCGAAGAACTCGGCTGGCGAGGCGTCTTCCAGCAATTTGCCGTGATCGAAGAACAGCACCCGATCCGCCACTTCCCGCGCAAAGCCCATCTCATGGGTGACGCAGACCATGGTCATGCCTTCCACGGCCAGGGTTTTCATCACGTCCAGCACTTCACCGACCATTTCCGGATCCAGCGCCGAGGTCGGCTCATCGAACAGCATGACCTTGGGTTCCATGGCCAACGCCCGGGCAATCGCCACGCGCTGTTGCTGGCCGCCGGACAGGCGCGACGGATACTCGTTGGCCTTCTGCGCGATTCCAACCTTTTCCAGCAGCGCCAGCGCCTTGGCCTCACGTTCTTTCTTGCCGCGCTTGCGCACGACTTTCTGCGCCAGGCAGAGGTTTTCCAGCACGGTCATGTGCGGGAACAGGTTGAAATGCTGGAACACCATGCCGACTTCGCGACGGTAGGCATTCACGTCGGTTTTCGGGTCGGCCAGTTGCAGGCCGTCGATGCTCACCGAGCCTGAATCGAATTCTTCCAGGCCGTTGAGGCAGCGCAGGAAGGTCGACTTGCCGGAACCGGACGGGCCGATCACCACCAGCACTTCGCCCTTGGCCACGGCTGTGCTGACGTTGTCCACCGCACGCACCACTTGGCCGCGGGTGTCGAAGACTTTTACCAGATCGCGGACTTCAATCACTTTGCGCGAGCCTCCGCTCAAGCCGACTGGCGATTTTCGACAGCGGCAGGTTGATCAACAAATACAGGCCGGCCACGCAGAACAGGATTTCGAATGGCGAAAACGAGGTGGTGATGACTTCGCGACCACTTTTCAGCAGTTCGGTAATCGCGATCACCGACACCAGTGAGGTGTCCTTAACCAGGCTGATGAACTGCCCGGCGAGCGGCGGCAGCACGCGTTTGAACGCTTGCGGCAGCACCACGTGGCGCATCGACTGGCCGGCGCTAAGGCCGAGGGAGCGTGCGGCTTCGTTCTGGCCCCGGGCAATCGATTGCACGCCGGAGCGGATGATCTCTGCCACGTACGCGCCGGTGAACAGAGAGAGCGCGGCGATCCCGGCGAATTCCCGTGACAGGTTCATCACGGTGCCGATGAAGAAGTAGAAAATGAAAATCTGCACCAGCAGCGGCGTACCGCGCACCAGTTCGACGTAGATCGTCGAGAGGTCACGCAGGGTCGGGTTGTTCGACAGACGACACAAGCCGGTGGCCAGGCCAATCAACAGGCCAAGCACGCCCGACACCACGGACAACCACAAGGTGGTCCAAAGCCCCCACATCAGGGGGCCTGCGGCCCAATGGCGAGTCACGCCGATCACGTCGCCCTCAGCCACGTCATCGCCTTGGGCAACTTGCAGGCTGTTGTCGTCGACGGTCAGATGCTGCTCGTCACCCGCGTCGTTGCGCAGGGTGACCTCAGCCTTGTCGCCCTTGCGCACCAGTTCGCTGACAGTGGAGATGTCGGCGGCGCGCTGGGATTCTTCGGCGTGGTAGGCGAAGTACTGTGGCACACGGTTCCAGCGCCATTCGTAGGACATCAGCGAGGTGGCGTAATACAACGCGCCGGCCAGGCCGATCAGCACCAGCACAGTCAACACGTGCCAGGACCATTGGGCTTTTTTCTGTTTCATCAGGTAAGCAGGTTCCGGATTCTATGTCGCCAGGGAGGCCGCCATCGCCAGCAAGCCGGCTCCTACCGTTGATCCGGGTGAACACAATAGGTGTGTCCGACACTAATCCTGTAGGAGCCGGCTTGCTGGCGATTGACGCGACTCGGTCTGAAGCCTTATTCCATGTCTTTCTGCCAAGCGGTGTCTTTGAACCACTTGTCATGGATGCGATCGTAGGTGCCGTCTTCGTGGATCTGGTGCAGGAAGTTGTTGATGAAGTTGATGCTGTCGTAGTCACCCTTCTTCAGACCAAAGGCCAGCGGCTCGTAGGTGAACGGCTTGTCGAGGAACACCAGCTTGCCGTTGCCGACCTTGTTCACCGCCACTACGTTGTAAGGCGCGTCATAGATAAAGGCGTCGGCCTTGCCGTTGACCACATCGAGCACGGCTTCCTGCTCGTTGTCATAACCGTGGTACTTGGCTTTGGAGATCAGCTTTTTGGCAACCATTTCGCCGGTGGTGCCAAGCTTGGAGGTGATGCGGTAGTCGGTGGTGTTCAGGTCTTTGTAGGACTTGATGGTGCCCTCCAGCTCCTTGCGGATCAGCAAGGTCTGGCCGACCACGATGAACGGTTCGCTGAAGTTCAGGCGCAGGTTGCGCTCCTGGGTCAGGGTCATGCCGCTGCCGATCATGTCGAACTTGTCAGTGAGCAGGGCCGGGATGATGCCGTCGTAACCGGTGGACACCAGCTCCAGCTTGACGCCCATGGCCTTGGTCATGGCTTTGAGGATGTCGACTTCGAAACCGATGATCTCACCGCGCTTGTTGGTCATCTCGAACGGCATGTAGGTCGGGTCCATGCCGACTTTCAGCGTGCCGCGCTTGACTGCGTCATCGATGGCACCGGCCTGCGCCGCGCTGACTGCAACCAATGCCGTGACGCCGACCAGCAGCATCGAGAGATACTTCTTCATCATCATGTCCCCAAACCCATTGAGTTATGAGGCGCGCAAACGGCGGTTCCCCTCAGGAAACGCATCGATACGGACAAAAATTATCCGGGCGCACCAATTCGGGGACGGATCCTAACGTACTCGCTCGTTTGCACAAGTGCTTGGAAACGATGAGGCAAAAAAAACCTCGCTTTCGCGAGGTTCTCTTTGTCAGGCCAACTGCGGTTGCGCACTCAGCGGCTTGAGCGGCAGCAGCGGCGCATGGGGATCGGCTTTCACCGACTGGCGCCAGGCTTCCAGCCAATCCGGATGACCTTCGTTCCAGACCTGCTCATGCAAGCGCGCCAGGGCCACCGGATCGCTCAGCAATTGCACACGCTCATTGTTGGTCAAACCGTCAGGCCCGACTTTCAATGCATGGCGAACACGCTCGATCCGCAGCCATTCGATCGGCTCGGCCTCACGGTGACGCGACGTCGCCAGCGAGCAGGCCAGGGCGTTCTGCTGTGGATCGACCACCGCGCGGATGAAGCCGTCTTTCAGCGCGTGATAACGGTTTTCATGGGTGTACTGGTCAGTCGCCAGCAACGCCTGTGGCGGATTGTATTCCTCAGGGATCAGGAACAGGCTCTCGTCACGGGACTTGAGGCCCAGGCCCACGCGACTGGAGATCACCGACACCGGAATCGACAGCATCAACGAACCGACGATCGGCACCAGCCACCAGAGGAAGCTCGGGTTCAGCCAGATCACCAGCAGCGCCCAGAAGAAACCCAGCAAGGTTTGCGGACCGTGACGCTTGACGGCTTCACTCCACGGCGTGGAGTCGTCGTCACGTTGCGGCGAGTTCCAGGTCGCGGCCCAGCCGAGGAACGCGGCAAGCACGAAGCGGGTGTGAAAAATCATCCGCACCGGCGCCAGCAACATGGAGAACAGCATCTCCAGCAGCATCGACAAGGTCACCTTGAACTTGCCACCGAACTCTTTCGCGCCCTTGGCCCAGATCAGGATGATGCTCAACAGCTTCGGCAGGAACAGCAGCACGATGGTGGTCGAGAACAACGCGATCGCCTTGTCCGGGTGCCATTGTGGCCACAGCGGATAGAGCTGGCGCGGTTCAAGGAAATACTGCGGTTCCATCAGCGTGTTGACCGCCAGCAGCGCCGTCGACAGCACGAGGAAGAAGAACCACAGCGGCGCCGACAGGTAAGACATCACGCCGGTCAGGAACACTGCGCGGTGAACCGGGTGCATGCCCTTGACCAGGAACAGGCGGAAGTTCATCAGGTTACCGTGGCACCAGCGACGGTCACGCTTGAGTTCGTCCAGCAGGTTCGGCGGCAGTTCTTCATAGCTGCCCGGCAAGTCGTAGGCAATCCAGACGCCCCAACCCGCACGGCGCATCAGCGCTGCTTCGACGAAGTCGTGGGACAGGATCGCACCGGCGAACGCGCCTTTACCCGGCAACGGCGCCAGGGCGCAGTGCTCGATGAACGGCTTCATGCGGATGATCGCGTTGTGGCCCCAGTAGTGGGATTCGCCCAACTGCCAGAAGTGCAGGCCGGCGGTAAACAGCGGACCGTACACACGGGTCGCGAACTGCTGCATGCGCGCATACAGCGTGTCCATGCCCGATGCGCGCGGCGCGGTCTGGATGATCCCGGCGTCCGGCGTGGCTTCCATCAAGCGCACCAGACTGGTCAGGCACTCGCCGCTCATTACCGAGTCAGCGTCGAGCACGACCATGTACTTGTAGTCACCGCCCCAACGACGGCAGAAGTCGTCGAGGTTGCCGCTTTTGCGTTTTACCCGACGGCGACGGCGGCGATAGAAGATCTTGCCGAAGCCACCGGCTTCGCGGCAGACGTCCAGCCAGGCCTGCTGTTCGGCGACGCAGATGTCGGCATCGTTACTGTCGCTGAGGACGAAAAAGTCGAAGCGATCCAGGTCGCCCGTGGCCGCAACCGACTCGAACGTCGCGCGCAGACCGGCAAACACCCGTGGCACGTCTTCGTTGCAGATCGGCATCACCAGTGCGGTGCGAGCGTCCTTGGCAATCGGCTCGTTGCCGGCACTTTTACCGGAAATGCGGTATTTATCGTGACCGGTGAGCAACTCGAGGAAGCCCATCAGCGCTGTCCAGAAACCGGCCGACACCCAGCAGAACAGAATCCCGAACATGATCAGGATGCTGGTCTGCAGCGCATACGGCAGCACTTGCGTGACGGTTTGCATCAGGGGTTGATGCAGGACTTCGTTCAGGTCGACGAACGACCAGCCCTGGTACGGCATGATGCCTTTCATGTACCAGCCGGCGACGATGGTTTGACCGAGCATCAGTACCAGCAGGATGTAACGGCGGATCGAACCGACCGTACGCCAGCGCGCGGCCGGCAATACATTCTCGTCTTTCGGCGGGGCTGGTGGATTGGTACGACCGGTCAGACGCCGCCAGCCACGCACCAGGATATTGGTGCGCCACGGCTCGGGCACGACTTTGGTCCGGCGGATCGGCGGAGTGGCCTTGAGGCAAACACGACCGCTGGCGTCGAGCACCAGCATTTCCGCTTCTTCCAGCTCTTCAGCAGTGTTCATGGTCAAACGACGGCCCACCGAGGCTTGAGCAGCCTCGGTCGGTGAGTCGAACGTCGAGGACGACAGGCGCTGGTGTAGCTCGCTGAAGGACTGGCAGCCCGCGAGTTCCGCGCGCTGCTCGTCGGTCATCGGTAAATGCGCCAGATACTCGGCAAGAGTCTCCGGCTTTACTTGAGAATTACTCATCGGCAGGCAACTGGTAGCTCCAGGTCTCGGTCAGGACTTCTTCAGTCGCGGCCGATTCCGGTGTGGCTGGGGCCGCGTCCGCAGCAGCAGGCTGCTTGGCGTCTTTGTTGTCCTTGTCCTTGGCATCTGCGACTGGCTTGGCTTCGGCCTGCTTGGCCTCGGCGGCCTTCGCTTCCTTGTCCGCTTTCTCCGCTTGCCGGGCAGCAACCTTGTCAGCCTTGGCAACGGACGAATTGGACGCTGGAACCGAAGACTTGGCGAGATCGGCAGGCACAATGTTCTGAACCAGTGCCGCACGCATCTCGGTGGACTTGCCCGGATCCTTGATCTTCATCCGCAAGGTCAGGCGCCAGCCTTTGGTTTCAGGATTGTAACGCACGCTGTTCTCGACCAGCTCGGCGTTGTCGCCAACGCTGACCTGGCTGCGAACGTCCGCATCCGGGGCCAAGGCCGCCAGGGACGGGCCTTCGAAGTCCACCAGGTAGGCAACGCTGCCGTCCGGCTGGCGGATCAGGTTGGACTGTTTAACGTCACCCGTGGAACGCAGGGTCTGTTGGACCCAGGCGCTGTCCGGTGCATGAATCGCCGCTTCGTCGATGGTCCAGTGCATGCGGTAGCCGAATTCCAGCGGCTGGCCAGGCTCCGGCAGTTTTTCCGGGCTCCAGAACGCAACGATGTTGTCGTTGGTTTCGTCGGCGGTCGGAATTTCAACCAGGTCTACAGAACCCTTGCCCCAATCGCCTTTTGGCTCGATCCAGGCACTTGGACGCTTGTCGTAGCGGTCGTCGAGGTCTTCGTAGTGACTGAAGTCACGGCCACGTTGCAGCAAGCCGAAGCCACGCGGGTTCTCGATCGAGAAGTTGCTCACCGCCAGGTGTTTCGGGTTGTTCAGCGGGCGCCAGATCCACTCGCCGTTGCCGGCATGGATCGACAGACCGCTGGAGTCGTGCAGCTCGCGACGATAGTTCAGCACTTTGGAAGGCTGGTTGGCGCCGAACAGGAACATGCTGGTCAGCGGTGCAATGCCGAGCTTGGTGACCTTGTCACGCAGGAACATCTGGGCCTTGACGTCGACAACGGTGTCGCTGCCCGGACGCAGGGTCAGGCGATACGCGCCGGTGGCGCGTGGCGAATCCAGCAGGGCGAAAATGACCAGGTGCTTGTCACCCGGTTTCGGCTGTTGAATCCAGAACTCGGTGAAACGCGGGAACTCTTCGCCGGACGGCAACGCGGTATCGATGGCCATGCCGCGAGCGGACAAGCCATAAGTGTGCCCCTTGCCGACAACGCGGAAGTAACTCGCGCCGAGCATGGTCATGATTTCGTCTTGCTTGTCGGCCTTGTTGATCGGGTACAGCACACGGAAGCCGGCATAACCCAACTGTTCGGTGGCTTTTGGATCGAACTTGACATCGCCGAAATCGAAACGACTTGGGTCGTACTTGATCTCTTCGACGGTGTTGGCCGTGATTTCGTTGATTTTCACCGGAGTATCGAAGTGCATACCCTGGTGATAGAACGACAGTTTGAACGGGGTTTTCTGATCAGCCCATTCCGCTTTCTCGGTACGGAAACGAATTTTCTGATAGTCCGCGAATTTCATTTCGCGGAATTCGTTCGGCAGGTTACTGCGCGGGGCTTCGTATTTCTGCCCGGCCAGCTCTTTCGCCTTGGCCGACACGTCATCCAGACTGAATGCCCAAAGCTGGCCGGCGCTGAGCAGGCAAAGCAGGGCTGAGCCCGCTACCAGAGCGCTTCGTAACCGTTTGGCAGACAATTTTGGTGCAATACAGGGACTAACAATCACGAGCAACCCTCGCCGAAAACAGATCAAAAAACCAACGGCCAGTTAAAGGGCCTGTGAGGTAAACGGCATGAAAAACCCGTCCCTACAAACCACTCTTGCCAAGTTGGCGAGCATTGTTCCGACTCCTATGGGGCCAAATGATTCCCCAACAGGTCCAGGACAAGTCTCTACCTAAGTCAAAACGGACCAACGAACGCTGATCCCCGTAGCGCGCGATTATCTAGCAGGCCGCGTTACAACGCATCAGGCGCAACAAAGTATTTCTCGCGAAAAACCCCTGTTTTCAGTGAAAAAGCGCTTAAAAACTTGTTTCAAGCGCTTTCAGGTCTGTAACAGGAAGGTAACCGGGCCATCATTGACCAGGTGAACCTGCATATCCGCGCCGAATCTACCTGATGCCACAGTGCCATGCACCTGTTTCGCTTTCCCTAATAGATAGTCGAAAAGCTCCTCGCCCAGCGCCGGAGGGGCAGCAGTCGAAAAACTGGGGCGCAAGCCGCTTTTGGTGTCGGCGGCCAGGGTGAACTGAGAGACCAGCAGCAACCCGCCGCCGACGTCCGCCAAGGACAGATTCATCTTGCCTTCGGCGTCACTGAACACTCGATAGTTAAGCAGCTTATGCAAAAGTTTGTCGGCGCTGGCCCGAGTATCCTCGGGCTCGACCGCTACCAGCACCAGCAAACCCTGATCGACTGCACCGACCACCTCCCCCGCTACCTCGACTCGCGCGCCACGCACGCGTTGCAACAGGCCCTTCATGCTTCTTCTGGGGACAGGTCGAGCAAGCGCCGGGCCATCTGATCGGCGGCACGCACCAGTGCATCGGTAATGCCTGGCTCGGAAGCGGCATGCCCGGCGTCACGGATAACCTGCAATTCACTGTTCGGCCAGTTCTGATGCAATTCCCAAGCGTTGTCCAGCGGGCAGATCACGTCATAACGACCGTGCACGATCACGCCAGGCAAATGGGCGATCTTGCCCATGTCACGGATCAACTGGTTCGGCTCGAGGAACGCATTGTTGGTGAAGTAATGGCATTCGATACGGGCAATCGACAACGCGCGCTGTGGCTCGGAGAACCGGTCGACCACCAGCGGGTTCGGACGCAACGTCGCCGTCCGGCCTTCCCAGGTGGACCAGGCCTTGGCTGCGTGCATCTGGGCAATCTGGTCGTTGCCGGTCAGGCGCTTGTGGAAAGCGCTGAGCAGGTCTTCACGCTCGTCCAGCGGGATCGGCGCGATGTAGTCCTGCCAGTAATCGGGGAACAGTCGGCTGGCGCCCGCCTGATAGAACCATTCGATTTCCTGCGGGCGGCAGAGAAAAATCCCGCGCAGAATCAGACCGTGCACACGCTCCGGGTGGGTTTGCGCGTAGGCCAGCGCCAGGGTCGAGCCCCACGAACCGCCGAACAGCACCCATTTGTCGATGCCCAGGTGTTGGCGAATCCGCTCAAGGTCGGCGACCAGATCCCAGGTGGTGTTGTTTTCCAGGCTCGCGTGAGGAGTCGAGCGACCGCAACCGCGCTGGTCGAAGGTAACAATGCGGTAAAGGTTCGGATCAAAAAAACAGCGACTCTGTGCATCACACCCGGCGCCGGGGCCGCCGTGGATGAACACCATCGGCAAACCTTCCGGTGAACCGCTTTCGTCGACATACAGGGTGTGGGTTTCATCGACGGCCAGATCGTGCCGGGCGTGGGGTTTGATCTGCGGGTACAAAGTCTGCATTGCGCGCTCCGTAAGGGGTCGAGGTCATCCCTGGGGGGACTTCTATTATTCTGCCGTCCGGCATCATAAACCCGATTTACGTCAATGAGCATGCCCTTGCTGAGTCAGAGTTTTGCCTCCCGTTTTTTCAGCCAGATAGCCGAGCAGTGTTTCATAGAGCGCATCGACCTCGGCGACCTGGCCCCGCCCTCGCAAACAGCCATGAACCAGACCCTCGCCGTAATAAAGTGTCGCGGCAACGCCCGCGACGTTGAGTCTCTCGGCGTAATGCACGCCGTCGTCGCGCAGCGGATCGAACTGCGCCACAGCGATCAGCGCCGGCGGCAAGCCACCGAGATCCTCGGCGAGCAACGGCATCGCATAAGCGCCCGGCTGTCGACTGCCACGCAAGTACAAGGCGTGATAACAGTCCACGTCGCTGCTGCTGAGCAACGGCGCGTCGACGCATTCGCTGCGCGACGCCAGCCGCTGGTCGCCACCCAGTCCCGGATAGATCAGGACCTGTGCCGCTGGCAGTGGCTCACCCGCATCGCGCAATGCCAGGCAAAGCGCGGCGGCGAGATTGCCCCCGGCACTGTCGCCGGCCACCAGCGTACGCGCGGGGTCTAGTTGAAACGGCCCGGAGCGCAGGGCTCGCCAGACCTTCAGGCAATCGTCGAACCCCGCCGGAAACGGATGCTCCGGCGCCAGACGATAATCGACGGCGATCACCAACACGCCAAGCGTCGACGCCAGTTCGGCGCAGATGAAATCGTGGGAATCCAGATCCCCCACCACCCAACCGCCGCCGTGCAGATACACAATGCATGGACTACCGCCGGTCGACGGCGAAACCGGCGGCTGATACGAACGCACCGGCACACCGGCCAATTCGAAGTCCACGACATACAGCTCGGCGGGACGCGGCGGGGTGAACGCCCGGCACATCTCGCTGTAGGCCTGGCGCATCCCGGCGAGGCTACTGTCAGTGCTGTTGAAGCTGACGGTTTTCTCGACGAAGGCCAACATTTGTGCGGATAGCGGGTAAGTAGCCATGAGTCGGGTGCCGAGGTTTTGTGGAGAGTGGCGCAAACCTGTGGGAGCGAGGCCTGTGTGGCGAAGGGATTTGTCCCCTCGCCACACAGGCCTCGCTCCCAGAGGTTCTGCGGTGACGGTCAGTTTTTCAGGCTGGCCTGTACGGTCGCTACCCCATCCTTGCCGTCAAAACTGCTGACGCCGGCCAGCCAGCGCTGAAGATCTTCCGGGTGATCACGCAGCCATTGCCTGGCAACGTCCTGCGGCGTCTTGCGCTCCATGATCGGCACCATCAGCTGACTTTCCTGAGCGGCGGTGAACGTGAGGTTTTCCAACAAACGGTTCACGTTCGGGCAACGTTCGGCGTAGTCCGGCGCCGTCACCGTGGAGACCGTGGCCGCCCCTTCGTTCGGCCCGTAAACATCTTCGCTGCCGGTCAGGTAGGTGATTTTCATGTTGATGTTCATCGGGTGCGGGGTCCAGCCGACGAACACCACGAATTCCTTACGATTCACCGCCCGCTGAACGGCGGCCAGCATGCCGGCCTCACCGGACTCGATCAGTTTGAAATCCTTCAAGCCGAAGTGATTGGTCTCGATCATGGTTTTGATCGTGGTATTGGCACCGCTACCCGGCTCGATGCCGTAAATCTTGCCGCCGAGCTTGTCTTTGAACCTGGCGATATCGGCAAAGGTTTTCAACCCTGCGTCGGCGACGTACTCCGGCACGGCGAGCGTTGCCTGGGCGTCGGCCAGACTCGGCTTGGCCATGACCTTCAGCTGATTGGCGGCCACGAACGGGGCAATGTTGTTGTCCATCGCCGGTTTCCAGTAACCGAGGAAGATGTCGAGACGCTTGTCGCGGATGCCGGCGAAGATGATTTGCTGCACGGCGCTGGTTTGCTTGCTTTCGTAGCCAAGGCCGTTGAGCAACACATCGGCCATGCCGCTGGTGGCGATCACGTCGGTCCAGTTGACCACGCCCATGCGCACGGCTTTGCAGGAAGCGTCGTCGCTGGCCAGAGCACTGGTGCTCAGAAGAGCGGTACCGCAGAGGATTGAGAGACAGCGGGTGAACAGTCTTTTCATTGGGGGAGGTCTCGTGCGGCAGATTTATTATGGGCCCGGTGTCTTGTTGCACCGTGCTCAGAACATTACGCAGCAGCGTGAGACCAAAAGCGAACTGTGGCGACCGAGATTTGCACGGTGGCGACTAAGGTGAACGGATTAACTGTGGGAGCGGGCTTGCTCGCGAAAGCGGTGTGCCAGTCGACATCAATGGTGCCTGACACACCGCCTTCGCGAGCAAGCCCGCTCCCACAGGGGGTTATGCGTTGTAGTGTTTTTCGCCCCACGCCAGGAGCTCTTGCAGCAATTCCTTGAGCACCACTTGCGTCGGCTCCGCCAGGTCCGGGCGATAGCGGAACGGCTCGAATTCTTCCATGTAGGTGCACTGGCCCAATTCCAGTTGCACGGCATGAATGTTTTCCGCCGGATTGCCATAGTGCCGGGTAATGTGGCCACCCTTGAAACGACCGTTCAGCACATGGCTGTAGTCGCCGTGCCGTGCGCAGATCGCTTCCAGTTGAGTGGCCAACTGTGGATCGCAACTGGCACCGTTGAATGTGCCCAGGTTGAAGTCCGGCAGCTTGCCGTCAAACAGGTGCGGGATGATCGAGCGGATCGAATGCGCATCGAACAGCAACGCATAGCCGAATTCGGCTTTCAGTCGTGCCAGTTCGTTCTGCAGCGTGCTGTGGTACGGCGTCCAGACCTGTTCCAGATAGGTCGCGCGTTCCGCTGCCGACGGTTCCATACCCTCACGGAACAATGGAATGCCGTCGAACAATGTCGCCGGGTACAGGCCGGTGGTCGCGCCGGCGTACAGAGGCTTGTCGTCGGACGGGCGGTTCAGGTCGATGACAAACCGCGAGTACTCGGCAGCCAAGGTGCTGGCACCAAGTTCAGTGGCGAACTCGTAAAGTTTCGGAATGTGCCAGTCCGTGTCCGGCAGGCTTTTCGCGTCGGGGATCAACCCGGCTTCGACTGCCGGGGTCAGGCGCAGGCCGGCGTGGGGCATGCTGATCAGCAGCGGCACGCGGCCTTGTTTGAAGTTCAGAACCTTATCCACAACTGTTCTCCTAAACGCTCGTTTCAACGCCGTGACGCACGACGCGTTTCTCCAGATCACCGCCCAGCCAGTACGACAGGTCGGCGGGACGATCGATTTGCCAGGCGACGAAGTCAGCGACCTTGCCGGCTTCCAGCGAACCATGGGTGTCGGCCATGCCCAGCGCGGCGGCGGCATGAATCGTCGCACCGGCCAGGGCTTCTTCCGGGGTCATGCGCAAACAGGTGCAAGCCATGTTCAGCATCAAGCGCAGCGACAGCGCTGGCGAGGTGCCGGGATTGAGGTCGCTGGCGACGGCGATTTTCACGCCGTGTTTGCGTAGCGCGTCCATCGGCGGCAACTGGGTTTCACGCAGAAAGTAGAACGCACCCGGCAGCAACACCGCGACGGTGCCGGACGCGGCCATGGCGATGGCGTCTTCTTCGGTCATGAACTCCAGGTGGTCGGCCGACAGTGCGTGATAACGCGCCGCCAGACTCGAACCGTGCAGCGATGACAATTGCTCGGCGTGCAGTTTCACCGGCAAGCCCAGTTTTTGCGCAGTGACGAACACTCGCTCGACTTGTGCCGGCGAGAACGCCAGGTATTCGCAGAACGCGTCCACCGCATCCACCAGCCCTTCGGCGGCGAGCGCGGGGAGCATCTCGGCGCAGATGTGATCGATGTAGTCGTCCGCACGGTCCACATACTCCGGCGGCAAGGCGTGGGCCGCCAGGCAGGTGCTGCGTACGCTGATTGGCAGTTCGGCACCGAGACGGCGGGCGACCCGCAGCATCTTGCGTTCGTTTGCCAGATCGAGGCCGTAACCGGATTTGATTTCGATGCTGGTGACGCCGTCACGCATCAGGCTTTTCAGGCGCTTGGCGGCGCTGGCGAACAATTCGTCTTCGCTGGCCGCGCGGGTTGCGCGCACGGTGCTGGCGATGCCGCCACCGGCTGCTGAGATTTCCGCATAGCTGACGCCTTGCAAACGCTGCTCGAATTCACCGCTGCGGTTACCGCCGAACACCGTGTGGGTGTGGCAGTCGATCAGGCCCGGGGTGACCCAGGCCCCTTTCAAATCGTTGACGGCCGGGTATTCGCCCGCCGGCAGTTCAGCGCGAGGGCCGATCCACTCAATGCGCGCACCGGACGTCACGATGGCCGCATCCTCGATGATCGAGTAGACGCCTTGCGCCATGGTTGCGACGTGGCAGTGTTGCCAGAGGGTTTTCATCCCGTAATCTCCACAATTTCAAAATCGTATCGCCAGCAAGCCGGCTCCTACAGGGGATTGCGTTGTCCCTGTAGGAGCCGGCTTGCTGGCGATGGCGCCCTTACAGGCTAGGCAGCAACTTCGCCGACACCAATTCATTCAGGCAACGCGTCGCCAGCAGTTCAGTCGCTGCATTGATGTCCGGCGCAAAGAAGCGATCCTTCTCATAGAACGGCACTTCTTTACGCAGAATCGCCCGAGCCTTCTCCAGTTTTGGCGAGGTCTTCAGACCGTTACGCAGGTCCAGGCCTTGAGCCGCCGCCAACCATTCCACCGCGAGAATTCCGCGGGTGTTCTCGGCCATTTCCCACAAACGCTTGCCGGCAGCCGGGGCCATCGACACGTGGTCTTCCTGGTTCGCCGACGTCGGCAGGCTGTCCACCGAATGTGGATGGGACAACGCCTTGTTCTCGCTGGCGAGCGCTGCAGCAGTCACTTGAGCGATCATGAAACCGGAGTTCACGCCGCCATTGGCCACCAGGAACGGCGGCAGTTGCGACATGTGCTTGTCCATCATCAGCGAGATGCGGCGCTCGCTCAGCGAGCCGATTTCAGCAATGGCCAGGGCCATGTTGTCAGCGGCCATCGCGACGGGTTCGGCGTGGAAGTTACCGCCAGAGATCACGTCACCTTCAGCAGCAAACACCAACGGGTTATCCGAAACGGCGTTGGCTTCAACGGCCAACACTTCGGCGGCTTGACGGAACTGGGTCAGGCAGGCGCCCATGACTTGCGGCTGGCAGCGCAGGGAGTAAGGGTCCTGAACCTTTTCGCAGTTCTGGTGCGAGTCGGAGACTTCACTGCGCTCGCCCAGCAGATCGCGGTAAGCGGCAGCGGCGTCGATCTGGCCTTTCTGGCCACGTGCGGCATGAATCCGCGCGTCGAACGGCGAACGCGAACCCAGCACCGCTTCGACGGTCAGGCCGCCAAGGGCCAGGGCGCCCGCGAACAGATCTTCACCTTCAAACAGACCGCGCAGGGCGTAAGCGGTGGACACCTGAGTGCCGTTAAGCAACGCCAGGCCTTCTTTCGCGGCCAGGGTCAACGGCGTCAGACCGGCGACTTTCAGCGCTTCGGTCGCTTCCATCCACTCGCCTTTGTAGCGCGCCTTGCCTTCACCCAGTAGCACCAGCGACATGTGGGCCAACGGCGCCAGGTCGCCGGAGGCACCGACCGAACCTTTCAATGGAATGTGCGGGTAAACCTCAGCGTTGATCAGGGCGATCAACGCGTCGATGACCACGCGGCGAATACCGGAGAAACCACGGCTCAGGCTGTTGACCTTGAGCACCATGACCAGTCGGACCAGCGCGTCGCTGATCGGCTCGCCCACACCGGCGGCGTGGGACAGCACCAGCGAGCGCTGCAGGTTTTCCAGGTCTTCGCTGGCGATGCGGGTCGAGGCCAGCAGGCCGAAACCGGTGTTGATGCCGTAAGCGGTGCGGTTCTCGGCGAGGATCTGTTCCACGCAGGCAACACTGGCTTCGATCTGTGCCGAGGCGCTGTTGTCGAGGGTGATCTTGACCGGTTGCTGATAGATATCACGCAGTTGGGCGAGGCTCAGTTGGCCGGGAATTAAATTTAGCGCAGTCACTTTTATTCTCCTTTTGAGAGTCTTTTTGTTAACTAACCAGACGCTCCGGAAATGTCCGTTGTCCGTCGCTTCCCGCCTTTTGGGGGGCTTGCGCCTTGGCACGCTGGTTTGATGTAGGAATCAGTTCAGGTTCGGCAAAGCCTTGTGCAGCAAATTCGAATCTTTCAAAACCCCGGCAGCCGCAGCGATATCCGGCGCCAGCCAGCGGTCCTGATCGTAGGCCGGAACCCGTTCACGCAGCAGACGCCAGGCGGTATCAGTGCCTGCGCCGAAGCGCTGCTCTTTGAGGAATTCAAATGCCTGAGCCGCCAACAGGTACTCGATGGCGAGGATCTGTGTGCAGTTTTCCAGTGCGCGATGGAGCTTCAGTGCGGCGTTGGTGCCCATGCTCAGATGGTCTTCCTGCAGGCCCGAGGTCACGTAGTTGTCGAGCACCGCCGGTTGCGCCAGTTGACGGTTTTCCGCACACAGCGAAGCGGCGACGTATTGCACGATCATCATCCCCGAGTTCACCCCCGGATTGGCCACCAGGAAGGCCGGCAGACCGCTGACGTGCGGGTTGATCAAACGGTCGAGACGGCGCTCGGCGATGGAGCCGATTTCCGCCATGGCAATGGCCAGCAAATCAGCGGCCATGGCCACGGACTGACCGTGCGGGTTGGCCTGGGACATGATGCGGAAATTGTCCGGCGTGCCCAGCAGCAACGGGTTGTCGGTGCAGCCGTTGAGTTCGGTTTCGATCTGTTGGATCGCGTGCGCCAGTTGATCCCGTGCAGCGCCGTGGACCTGCGGGATCGAACGGATGCTCAGCGCATCCTGGGTGCGGATGCCTTTGCTCGACGCAATCACTTCACTGCCATCGAGCAGCGAACGCAGGTTGATGCCGACCTGCTGCATGCCCGGATGCGGCTTGAGGGCGATGATCTCGGCATCGAACGCTGCGATCTGGCCCCGCTGGGCTTCGAAGCTCATGGCGCCGATCACGTCGGCCCATTGCAGCAGGCGCGTGGCATCGGCAATCGCCAGGGAGCTGAGGCCGCTCATGCACGGCGTGCCGTTGACCAGGCACAAGCCGTCTTTGGCGCCGAGCTGAACCGGTTGCAGACCTTCTTCGGCCAGGGCCTGTTGCGCAGAAACAATCTGCCCGCGATAGCTGACATTGCCGACACCCAGCAGCGCGATGCCGATGTGCGCCATGTGGGTCAGATAACCCACCGAGCCCTGGGACGGCACTTGCGGGGTGATACCGCGATTGAGCAGCGCCAGCAGCGCTTCGACTACCCGGCGATGGATGCCGGATTTGCCGTGGCTGTAGTTGCGGATGGCGGCGCACATGATCGCGCGCGTCTGTTCGTCAGTCAGTGGCGCGCCAACGCCACAGGCGTGACTGAGCAAGGTGTTACGCGACAGTTGGCTCAGCTGTTCGTCTTTCAGCGAGACGTTGCACAGCGCACCCAGACCGGTGTTGACGCCGTAAGCGCGTTCGCCGCTGGTGACGATGCGCTGGACGATCGCCTGAGCGTTCTCGATCCGCGCCCAGGCCTGGGCCGACAGCTCGAGCTGCGCGCCGTGGCGGGCGACTGCGACGACATCCTGCCAACGCAGAGGGGCGTCGGCGATAACGATTTTTTCAGCCTGGGACATCTTTGACCTCGTGCATACAACCTGAATATTGATGCAGCTTTGCCGACGCCTTCGCGAGCAAGCCCGCTCCCACATTGGATCTGTGTCGAACACAAATTTTTAAAACACCAACAATCCAATGTGGGAGCGGGCTTGCTCGCGATGAGGCCGGCACTGTCACCGCAAATGTCTTAAACCACCGCCGCCCGCCGCTGTACGAACCGGTCGACATACTCATCCGCCGGCGAATGCAGGATCTCTCGCGGCGTACCCACCTGAATCAGGCGGCCATCCTTGAGGATCGCGATGCGGTTGCCGATGCGCACGGCTTCGTCGAGGTCGTGGGTGATGAAGACGATGGTCTTGTGCAGGGTCTTTTGCAGTTCCAGCAACTGGTCCTGCATCTCCGCACGGATCAACGGATCGAGCGCACTGAACGCTTCGTCCATCAGGATGATATCGGTGTCCGCCGCCAAGGCACGAGCCAGGCCCACACGCTGACGCATGCCACCCGAGAGCTGGTGCGGGTATTTGTTTTCGTAGCCCTTCAGGCCCACGGTGTTGATCCAGTGCAGCGCGCGCTCGGAGCACATCTGCTTGGTCTCGCCACGCACTTTCAGGCCGTAGGCGACGTTGTCCACCACAGTCTTGTGCGGCAGCAGGCCGAAGCTCTGGAACACCATGCTGATCTTGCGTCGGCGAAATTCGCGCAGGGCGTCCATGTCGTATTGCAGGATGTCCACGCCATCCACCAGGATAGCGCCGCTGGTCGGGTCGATCAGGCGGTTGAAGTGGCGCACCAGGGTCGATTTGCCGGAGCCGGACAGGCCCATGATCACGAAGATCTCGCCACTACCAATGCTCAACGACAGGTCGTTCACGCCGACCACGCAGCCGGTTTCGGCCAGCACCTGATCCTTGGTCTTGCCCTGGCCGATCATGCCCAGCGCTTCCTTGGAACGGTTGCCGAAAATCTTGAAGACGTTTTTGACTTCGATTTTGCTGATGGCTTGGTTGTTCATTTGCTCACCTCATGCCGTGCACGACCGTACGCCTGTGTAATGCGGTCGATCACCACTGCCAGAATCACGATCGCCAGACCGGCTTCAAGGCCACGTCCGACGTTGAGGGTCTGAATCCCCACCAACACATCTTCACCTAGGCCACGGGCACCGATCATCGAGGCAATCACCACCATCGAAAGGGCCATCATGGTGGTCTGGTTGATCCCGGCCATGATGCTCGGCAGGGCCAGCGGCAGTTGCACACCGAACAGTTGCTGCCAGCGGTTGGCACCAAAGGCGTTGATTGCTTCCATCACTTCGCCGTCAACCTGGCGAATGCCCAGATCGGTCAGGCGGATCAGCGGTGGTGCGGCGTAGATCACGGTGGCGAAAATAGCCGGGACCTTGCCCAGACCAAACAGCATCAGCACCGGGATCAGGTACACGAAACTCGGCATCGTCTGCATGATGTCCAGCAGCGGCATCAGCACCGAACGCAGGCGATTGCTGCGCGCCGAGAGAATGCCCAGCGGAATGCCGATCAGCACCGAAATGACCGTCGCCACCATCATCAGCGCGAGGGTCTGCATCAGCTTGTCCCACAGGCCGACCGCGCCCACCAGGAACAGCAAACCGACAATGACGGCGGTGGTTACGACTTTACGGGTTGCGTGCCAGGCAACGCCCGCCACGATCGCCAGCATCAGCCACCAGGGCGCCGCACGCAGCAGCCCTTCAAGATTGACGATGGCCCACAACAGGGTATCGGAGATGCTGCGGAACACGTCGCCGTAGTTGGTGACCAGCGAATCGACCCAACCGTTGACCCAGTCGGCGATGGAAAAGGTAAAGCTTTCGGGAAACATAAGAGGCTCTCAATCAAGGGGTTGCGATCAAGCATCCGACTGCCGCTGACGACAGTCGGAGAGGCTCAACCTACAAGGCCGCGTCGATCTTTTTGGCTGCGTCTTCGCTCACCCATGCGTGCCAGACTTCAGGATGTTCCTTGAGGAAGATTTTCGCCAGTTTTGGTGACTCGATCCGCTCTTTGGCCATACGCCCGAGATTCTGGTTCAGCAGGTCGATCGGCAGGTTGACCTTTTCCAGCACAGCCACCAGTTCCGGGGCTTGCTCGTGGAAAGTCTTGGACAGGCCGACCTTGATGGTCACTTCCTTGTTCACCCCAGGTTTCTCTTCGAGCTTGACCAGGTCAACCTGGCCCATCAGCGGTGTTGGCGACCAGTAGTAAAACAGGATCGGCTCGCCACGCTTGTAGCTCGACAGCACGGCGGCATCCAGCGCCGGGCCGGTGCCCGGACGGAAGTTGGTGTAGCTGCTTTCCAGGCCGTAGCTCTTCAGCATTTCGCTGTTGTCCAGCTCACAGGTCCAGCCGGCCGGGCAGTTGTAGAAACGGCCCTTGGCTGGTTCTTCGGCATCCTTGAACACCGAGGCGTACTTGGCCAGGTCAGCAATGTTTTTCAGGTCCGGCGCCTTGGCTTCCAGCTTGCGCTTGGCGTCACCTTCGATCACGTAACGCGGCACGTACCAGCCTTCGACTGCGCCGACGACCGGGGCACCGACACCGACGACTTTGCCGGCCTTCTCAGCCTTGTTCCAGACTTCGCTGCGGCCGACCCATTCTTCGGCAAACACTTGAATGTCATTGCTGCTCAGGGCGTTTTCCATGGTGATGGAGTTGCCCGGCAGGCTGTCGGTCTTGCAGTCGTAACCTTTCTCCAACACGACTTGCAGCACGTCGGTCAGCAACATGGCGCTTTCCCAGTTCAGACCGGCGAATTTCACCGGCTTGCCCGATTCGCACCAACCGGCTGCCTGGGTGGCGCCGGCGCTGGCGAGCAGGCCCATGGAAAGCAATGTGGTCAGCAGGGTCTTGTTCGATTTCATTGTAGTGACGCTCCTAATCATGAATTGGCTTACGGCAGTCAAGAGGCATCCAGCCCTATCCACGTCCAATCAGGCCTGCGCCGCAGCGCGACCGGCCCCGCTTGTTTTAGGTTGTACAACGCTGTCCTGCTCGACCGGCAGAATCAGTTGATCGGGCACGGTGCCGTGCCATTTTTTCGCACACAGGTAATACAGGGCTGCAGGCAGCACCAGACCGATGATCCAGGAAATATCCACATCACCCAGAGCGGCCACCAGCGGACCGGTATAGAACTTGGTGGAAATGAACGGCAGCTGCACCAGCACACCGAACACATAGATACTGATACCGAGCATGTTCCAGCGACCGTAGCGACCGTTCGGATCGGACAGCGCCGGCACGTCATAGCGTTCGCGGGTGATGCAGTAGTAGTCCACCAGGTTGATCGCGCTCCATGGCGTAAAGAACGCCAGCAAGAACAGGATGAACGACTTGAACGCACCGAGGAACGAGTGCTGACCGAGCAAGGCGATCAGGGTCGCTGCACCGACGATGGCTAACACGAAGACCAGCCGCTGCAAGCGCGATACCTGCAGGTGTCCACGGAAGCCGCTGATGATGGTCGCAATGCACATGAAGCTGCCGTACGAGTTCAGCGTGGAGATGGTGACCTTGCCGAACGCGATGCTGAAGTACAGCAGCGCAGCAGTGGCACCGGTACCGCCCAGACCCACGATGTAGGCCACTTCGTGGCCGGCGAATTGCCCGTTGGCCGAGGCCGCGGCAAACACACCGAGGATCATCGCCACCTGTGCGCCAATGACCGAACCCGCACCCGCGGCGAAAAAGGTTTTCACCGAGGAAGTCTTGCTCGGCAGGTAGCGCGAATAGTCAGCCACGTAGGGGCCGAAGGCGATCTGCCAGGACGCCGCGAGCGACACCGCCAGCAAGAAGCTGCTCCAGCTGAAGTGGCGGATTTGCAGGAGTGCGCCAACGTCCGTCTGGCTCATCAGACGGCTGAACAGGTAAACAAAGGCAATCACACCAATGACGCTGGCGACACGGCCAATGAAATGGATCACCCGATAACCGAGTACCGTGACCAGCACGATGACACTGGCGAAGATGAGGATACCGACGGTGTCACTGACGCCAAACAACTGGCCCAGCGCCTGACCGGATAGCACGGTTCCGGTTGCGGTGAAGCCGAGGTACATCAAGCAGACCAGTACGATCGGGATGGCCGCGCCATAAACGCCGAACTGCACACGGCTGGAAATCATCTGCGGCAGGCCAAGCTTGGGCCCTTGCGCGGCATGCAGCGCCATCACGCCACCGCCGAGCAGTTGCCCGATCAGCAAACCGATCAACGACCAGAACACGTCACCGCCCAGCACAACGGCCAGGGCCCCGGTGACAATCGCGGTGATTTGCAGGTTGGCACCCATCCACAGGGTGAACTGGCTAAACAGGCGACCGTGTCTCTCCGCTTCCGGGATGTAGTCGATCGAGCGTTTCTCGATCAAGGGTTTGCTGCCTGCACGATCGTTGTTAACAGCCATGATTCAACCTCTGTGGATTGTTATTCTGGGTTGGTGCAACCCTTGTAGGAGCCGGCTTGCTGGCGATTGGGCCTGACACACCGGGGTGTCTGAATCGCCAGCAAGCCGGCTCCTACAGGGCAAGCATTACTTGCCGGTAATCATCGGCAGGTTCAGGCCCTGTTCCTTGGCGCAGTCGATCGCGATCTGGTAACCCGCATCGGCGTGACGCATGACACCGGTCGCCGGGTCGTTGTGCAGAACGCGAGCGATACGCTCGGCCGCTTCGTCAGTACCGTCGCAGACAATCACCATGCCCGAGTGCTGGGAGAAGCCCATGCCGACGCCGCCGCCGTGGTGCAGGGAAACCCAGGTCGCGCCGCTCGCGGTGTTGAGCAAAGCGTTGAGCAGTGGCCAGTCGGACACGGCGTCGGAACCATCCTGCATGGATTCGGTTTCGCGGTTCGGGCTGGCGACCGAACCGGAGTCCAGGTGGTCGCGACCGATCACGATGGGCGCAGACAGCTCACCGCTACGCACCATTTCGTTGAACGCCAGGCCTAGCTTGGCGCGCAGACCCAGGCCAACCCAGCAGATACGAGCCGGCAGACCCTGGAAGCTGATGCGCTCGCGGGCCATGTCCAGCCAGTTGTGCAGGTGGGCGTCGTCGGGGATCAGTTCTTTGACCTTGGCGTCGGTCTTGTAGATGTCTTCAGCGTTGCCCGACAGTGCAGCCCAACGGAACGGGCCGATGCCACGGCAGAACAGTGGACGGATGTAGGCCGGTACGAAGCCTGGGAAATCGAATGCGTTTTCCACGCCTTCTTCCTGGGCCATTTGACGGATGTTGTTGCCGTAATCAAAGGTCGGGATGCCTTGTTTTTGGAAGTCGAGCATCGCCTTGACGTGCACGGCCATGGACTGCTTGGCGGCCTTGATCACGGCAGCCGGTTCGATCTTGGCGCGGGCGCGATATTCGTCCCAGGTCCAGCCTGCTGGCAGGTAACCGTTGAGTGGGTCGTGGGCGCTGGTCTGGTCGGTGACCATGTCCGGGCGTACGCCGCGCTTGACCAGTTCCGGCAGGATTTCAGCCGCGTTGCCGAGCAGGGCGATGGAGATCGCCTTGCCTTCTTTGGTGTATTTGGCGATGCGGGCCAAAGCGTCATCGAGGTCTTTGGCCTGTTCATCGACGTAACGGCTTTTCAGGCGGAAATCGATACTGACCTGCTGGCATTCGATGTTCAGCGAGCACGCACCGGCCAAGGTGGCAGCCAGAGGCTGCGCACCACCCATGCCGCCCAGGCCCGCGGTCAGTACCCACTTGCCTTTGAGGTCATCGTTGTAGTGTTGGCGACCGGCCTCGACGAAGGTTTCGTAGGTGCCTTGGACGATGCCCTGGCTGCCGATGTAGATCCAGCTGCCGGCGGTCATCTGGCCGTACATGGCCAGGCCTTTGGCGTCGAGTTCGTTGAAGTGTTCCCAGCTCGCCCAGTGTGGCACCAGGTTGGAGTTGGCGATCAGCACGCGCGGTGCATTGGTGTGGGTCTTGAATACGCCGACCGGCTTGCCGGATTGCACCAGCAGGGTCTCGTCGTCATTCAGGTTGGTCAGGCTTTCGACGATCTTGTCGTAGCATTCCCAGTTACGCGCCGCACGACCGATACCACCGTAAACCACCAGTTCTTTAGGGTTCTCGGCGACTTCCGGGTCGAGGTTATTCATCAGCATGCGCAGTGGCGCTTCAGTCAGCCAGCTCTTGGCGGTCAGCTTGTTACCGCGGGCAGCGCGGATTTCAACGTCACGAAACTTAGTGGGTTTAATGTCAGTCACGAAAAAGACTCCTCAGCGATCAATCCAAACCAACCCTGGCGGTGGGTAAGCCAGCCTGTGCGCGTCAAAGCGACACAAGCGAATCAGTGGACGCTGCGGAGAGTCTCGGTCGACTCATACGCATACGTCTTTACTTGTACATACAAGCATATGCAATCAAGCGGCCAACTTGTTGGATGCGTGTTCAAGAAAAATTCTGAAAGGGGTGCAAAGCCTGTAGATCAAGGGCTCTGAGGAAGATGAAATTTTTCGGGGGGGATTTTGCGGAGGGGTGATGGCTTGTTACTTGAGCGTGGTTTTGCGCCACGCTGGGGCGTTCGGTAACAAAGTGGTGCGCTTTCGGGAACGCTCAAAAGCAAAAGATCGCAGCCTTCGGCAGCTCCTGCAGGGTGTACTCATGCCACCGTAGGAGCTGCCGAAGGCTGCGATCTTTTTGAGATTCGGATATCAGCGTGAAGTCAGCTCGATCACGCAGCAGGCGCCGTTACTGGAGACATCCAGCAGGCCGGTGTTACCGATGAGTTGCAGGCAATCATGACGACCGAGTTGCGAAGCAGCGTTACCGACCTTTACCTCAAGCGCCTCGCTCACACTGAACACCAGCACAGTCCCGGCCTCGCTGAAAAACCGCTGCTCGCCGTCCAGCCACTGCAACCGAGCGCTGTAACGCAGTGGCGCATAAATCAGGTTGAAGTCGCGAATCGGGCCACCCAGCAACGTGCAGGACACCTGGCTTTCGCCGCTGAAGGCAAACGGGTCCAGTGGTAACAACGGCCGCGTGGCCTGGCCATCCACCGACAAGGTCATGCCGTCACCCTGCAACACGGTGATGATCCGCTCGTAACCGGCGAAGGTAGAAAACCCGCCCGACTCGCCGATATCGGCAATCGACAGGCGCCAGCCGAAACCATCAAGGCCAGTGCCCGCGTCGCGGGTGATTTCTTCAGTGCTGCCGCCACCGTTTTTCCACGGCATGCGTGGATAATCTTTGGCGCGTAAAACTTTCACTTCGCTCATTTATGAAACCGACCTTCCAGACGATGACGGGAACCGGGGTGGATCAAACGGGCGGCGGTCACTGGCTGACGACCGGACCAGGTGCGGCGACGGATCAGCAGGCACGGCTCGCCTTTTTCAATCTGCAGCAATTTGCACTCGCTGGCCTCGGCCAGAATCGCCTCGACCACGTGCTCGCCTTCGGTCAGCGGCGCGACCTGGTTCAGATAGGCGTAAGGCGTTTGCAGGGTGAAATCCTGCTTGAGGTAGTCGGGCGCCACCAGCGCGTTGACGAAACGGTCTTCGATTTGCACCGGAATATCGTTTTCGAAATGCACGATCAGCGAGTGGAAGACCTTCTGGCCTTCACGCATGTCCAGGGCCAGGGCGCGCTCGGAACCGGCGGCCTCTTCTTCAAGGGTGATCACCTGGCACGTGTGGCGATGGCCACGGGAGGCGATTTCGTCGGCGATGTTGTGCACTTCAAACAGTGCGGACTGGCTTTTCGGTTCGGCGACGAACGTGCCGACGCCCTGCATGCGCACCAACAGACCGTCGGCGGTCATCTCGCGCAGTGCGCGGTTGATGGTCATACGGCTGAAGCCCAACTGGCTGACCAGCTCGCTTTCCGACGGAACGCGGTAGTGCGGCGGCCAGTTTCCACTGTCGATTTGCTGGGTGATCATCTGTTTGACGCGAGCGTACAAGGGCGCCGGACTGTCGCCCATGTTCGCGGCCAACGGTGACACTGGTGGCGGAGTCGGCACGGTTAATCCTTGTTCATTTGGTGAGGGTAATGTGGCTTGTGTGGTCAGTTCTGTCAGTCAATTTCGGCGCCGGAAATCCAGATCCTGCGTTGCTGCTCCTCGCCCTAGCCAGCTATGACTCGTCGCAGCGCCTTGGCTCTGAATTTCCGGCATCCGAACTTGAACTGACGAACTGACCACACGAGCCACATAGCTTGCCGGAGTTTACCGGGCAGGCAAACGTCTGTATATGTATATACAAATAACACACGATGGGGTGCTGAACCATGTCCGCCTTCTTTGCCGAACGCGCGCTACTGCCTAGTGGATGGGCCAACAATGTACGTCTTGAGGTCAGCGCCGACGGCGTTTTGACCCATATCCAGGCCGATTCCAACGCAGATGGCGCCGAACGGCTCAGCGGTCCGCTGCTGCCGGGGATGCCGAATCTGCACTCCCACGCGTTCCAGCGGGCCATGGCCGGATTGGCCGAAGTGGCCGGTAATCCAAACGACAGCTTCTGGACCTGGCGCGATCTGATGTACCGGCTCGTCGGAAAGATCAGCCCCGATCAGCTCGGCGTGATTGCCCGTCAGCTGTACATCGAAATGCTCAAGGCCGGTTACACCTCGGTCGCGGAATTTCATTACGTACACCACGACACCAGCGGCCATCCGTATGCGGATCCAGCCGAACTGGCGCTGCGCATCAGCCAGGCCGCCAGTTCCGCCGGTATCGGTCTGACCTTGCTGCCGGTGCTCTACAGCCATTCCGGTTTCGGTGGCCAGACGCCAAACGACGGCCAGCGTCGCTTTATCAACAGCACTGAAAACTACCTGAAGCTTCAGTCGCGCTTGCAGCCGATCCTGGCGCAGCAACCAGCGCAGTCGCTGGGCTTGTGTTTCCACTCATTGCGCGCGGTCACACCCCAGCAGATCAGCGAAGTGCTGGCGGCCAGCGACAAGCAGTGCCCGGTGCACATTCACATCGCCGAACAGCAGAAGGAAGTCGACGACTGCCTGAGCTGGAGCGGTCGTCGCCCTCTGCAATGGCTGTATGAGAACACCGAAGTCGATCAGCGCTGGTGCCTGGTCCACGCAACCCACGCCAATCCGGAAGAAGTCACGCTGATGGCCAAGAGTCGCGCCATCGCCGGTCTGTGCCTGACCACCGAAGCCAACCTCGGCGACGGGATTTTCCCGGCCGTGGACTTCCTCGCCCAGGGCGGGCGCATGGGCATCGGCTCCGACAGCCATGTGTCATTGAGCGTGGTGGAAGAATTGCGCTGGCTGGAATACGGCCAGCGTTTGCGCGATCAACGACGTAACCGGCTGTATGACGCGGAACAACCGATGGTGGGTCGCACGCTGTATGACGCGGCTCTGGATGGCGGCGCGCAGGCGTTGGGTCAACCGATCGGTGCGCTGGAGGTAGGCAAACGGGCAGATTGGCTGGTGCTGGACGGTAGCGATCCGTACCTGGCCACCGCCAGTGGCGACGGGATTCTCAATCGTTGGTTGTTTGCCGGTGGCGATCGCCAGGTGCGCGATGTGCTGGTCAATGGCCAGTGGGTTGTGCGGGATGGGCGTCATGCCGGGGAAGAAGAAAGTAACCGCGCGTTCACCCAGGTCCTGCGAGAACTCTTGGGTTGATAACAAACCCTTGTAGGAGCCGGCTTGCTGGCGATGATATGTCAGCGACATTGAAGTCGACTGACACTCCATCGCCAGCAAGCCGGCGCCTACAAGGGTTGCATCATCAGTTGGAAGTCTTGGCCATCTGCGTATCCGTCGCACGCCAGATCAGCCGCGTCGTGTCATACCCCTGCTGACGCGCCTTGCTCAGCAGTTCTTCACGCACTACACCGTTGACCGTCGGGGTTCGCGACAGCAGCCACAGATACCGGCGGCTCGGGTCGCCGACGATGGCGGTCTTGTAGTCTTCGCTGACGTACAGCACCCAGTACTCACCCTTCGCCACACCCGGAATCAGTCGCGAGAACCAGGTGTCGAACTCGACCCACAGCTTGTCGGTCTTGCCCGGCACTTGCGGATACGCCGTGCCCTTGGCTTCTTCCCATTGCCAGTCCGCCGTCAGGCAGCGATTCAGCACCAGGATGTTGCCGTCCGGTTTGAGGGTGTAATGAGCTTCGGATTGCGCACAGTTGCGCTGGAAATACATTGGCAGACGCGCCAATTCGTACCAGGTCCCTTGGTATTTCTTCAGATTGACGCTGTTGACGGTTTTCGGCGCCAACGGATCTTCGCCAGAAGTGGCGCAGCCGGCCAATACCAGGCCGGCAAAAAGGAGGATCAATAACCGCTTCATTGTTTTTCTCCCGCGAGCGTACCGCCCCGGTTTACTTCAGGCCTTGGCCAGAAAACATCAACACTTTGTCACCGGCGTACTGCACGCTGATAAAGCTGTTCTTGTCGCCCCAGGTGCAACTGGACATGCCGAGCGCGCCCGAGCAGTCGGTGGGTTTGCCCAGCAAGGTTTCAACCTCGGCCTTGGGCATGCCTGTCGACAGCTTCGAATAATTTTCCTGATTGATCTTGCCGCACGCGGCCAACAACACGCAGAACGAAAGCAAAGCGATAGAACGCAGCGACATGGTGTAGCTCCTGGGGTGAAGGGAATGGCATGGCTGCCAAGCTGAAGCTTAGAAGAGAAAACCCCATTCTGGTTCCCTGACCAAGCGCCTATTTATCGGGCCGCTCGTCTGCCTTTTGCCGAAAAATCAGCCACTTTCATTTGCTGCCGAGCATTTCGTCGGTTTTGGCAAAAGTCGCCTCATCTTTGGCGCCGGCCAGTCGACATAAGAGCAGCGCAAAGCCCCTTCCTGTGGCACATTGGCACCCCTTGTTGACCAGCCCCTCCGCGGTAGCTCATTTAATGACCAGAAACATGAAGTTCAGCCACAAAATCCTGTTGGCTGCTGCCCTCGTGGTGGCCGTTGCATTCGCCTGTTTTATCCTGTTCAACGACTACCGCCAGCGGCAAACCCTGCGCAGCAATACCGAATCGTCAATGCAGGAACTCGGCAGCCTGACCACCAGCAACATCCAGACCTGGCTGGAAAGCCGCATTCAGTTGCTGCAGTCGCTGTCCCAGCAAATCGTGGTGGATGGCAGTGCACAGGCCAACCTCAAGCGCGCCATCGACCTGCCCGCCTACACCAGCAACTTCCAGCTGAGCTATTTTGGCGGCACCGACGGCGTGATGTTTTCGGTCCCGGCCGGCAATCGCGCCGCCGATTACGACCCTCGCGCACGCGGCTGGTACAAGGCAGCCAACAGCGCGCAACAGACCATCGTCACCGAACCGTACATCGCTGCATCCTCCGGCAAACTGGTGATCACCGTCGCCACGCCGGTGCAGCGCCAGGGCCAGATGATCGGTGTCGCGGGCGCCGACATTGACCTGTCCAGTGTCAGCGCGATCATCAACTCGCTGAATTTCGGCGGTCACGGCCATGCGTTCATCGTCAGCGCCGACGGCAAGATCCTGATTCACCCGGACAGCAAACTGGTCCTCAAGAATCTGGCCGAGGCCTACCCGAACGGTGCCCCGCAAGTCAGCCCGGGCATGAAAGAAGTCGAGATCGACGGCAAGCGCCAGTTCATCTCCTTCACCCACGTCAACGGCGTGCCGTCGGCGAATTGGTATGTAGCGCTGGTGCTGGATCAAGACACAGCGTTCTCGATGCTCAGCGAATTCCGCACCTCGGCGATCATTGCCATGGTCATCGCCGTAGTGATCATCATCGCGTTGCTGGGCATGCTGATCAGCTTCCTGATGCAGCCGCTGCTGACCATGGGCCGCGCCATGCATGACATCGCCGAAGGCGAAGGTGACCTGACCAAACGCCTGACTATTCACGGCCATGACGAATTCGGTGCGCTGGGCACCTCGTTCAACCGTTTTGTAGAGCGTATTCACACCTCGATCCGCGAAGTGTCCTCGGCCACCGGCCAGGTCAACGAAGTCGCACTGCGCGTCGTCGCCGCGTCCAACTCGTCGATGTTCAACTCCGATCAACAAGCCTCGCGCACCAGCAGCGTGGCCGCGGCGATCAACGAACTGGGCGCCGCCGCCCAGGAAATCGCCCAGAACGCCGCCCTCGCCTCGCAGCACTCGAGCGACGCGCGTGCCTTGGCCGAAGACGGTCAGCAGGTGGTGGATAAAACCATCGCGGCGATGCAGCAGCTCTCGGCGAAGATCAGTGATTCGTGCGGCAACATCGAGACGCTCAACAGCAACACGGTAAACATCGGGCAGATTCTGGAAGTGATCACCAGCATCTCGCAGCAGACCAACCTGCTGGCGTTGAACGCCGCCATCGAAGCAGCCCGGGCCGGTGAAGCCGGACGCGGTTTTGCCGTGGTTGCCGATGAAGTGCGCAACCTGGCGCATCGCACGCAGGATTCGGCGCAGCAAGTGCAGAAGATGATCGAGGAACTGCAAGTCGGCGCTCGCGAAGCGGTGAGCACCATGACCGACAGCCAGCGCCAGAGCGAAAGCAGCGTCGGCATCGCCAACCAGGCTGGCGAGCGTCTGGGCAGCGTGACCCAGCGGATCGGCGAGATCGACGGGATGAACCAGTCCGTGGCGACGGCGACCGAAGAGCAGACCGCGGTGGTGGAATCGATCAACGTCGACATCACTGAGATCAACACACTGAATCAGGAAGGTGTGGAGAACTTGCAGGCGACGTTGCGTGCCTGTTCTGACCTTGAACAGCAGGCCGCGAGGTTGAAGCAGTTGGTGGGCAGTTTCAGGATTTAAGCCTTTCTTACGGGCCCCTTCGCGAGCAAGCCCGCTCCCACATTGGATTTGCGTCGATCACAAAATCCCTGTGGGAGCGGGCTTGCTCGCGAAGGCGGCATCAGCCGCGATGAAGATTTAGAACCTTGACCCAGGCCCTGAAAGAAACGCCAACTCCTCAGCCGTAGACTCCCTTCCCAACACCGCATTGCGATGCGGAAATCGTCCAAACCGTGCAATCACTTTCTGATGCCGCTCGGCGTAATCCAGGTTATCGGCAAACACTGCCCGATCAGCCTCAGGCTGCTGCGCCACCAGATCGACAAACCGCGAAACCGCTTCGTTCTGCACCGACAGATTCTCGCAGTGCTCAAACACCAGGTAGATAAACACCCGCTGAATCGGCCGCAACTGCCGATCGAAATCCGCAGCAATGCCTTGCGCCACCAGTGCCTGAGCCCTGAGATCGCCTGAAAAGGATTTGGGAGTGTCGCGATAGATCATTCGCGGGAGTTGATCGAGCAGCAGCACCAGGGCCAGCCAACCGTCGGGGCGTTGCGCCCAGTCAGTCAATCCGCCGGCCAGTGCCTGCTCGACCCAGTCCCCGAAACGCGTCCGCGCTTCGAGGTCCTGGCTGTCGCGCTTGCCGAACCACAACTTGCCCTTCTCAGCCGCTGTTTCGTTGGGTGATTCGGCGTTTCCGAACCACCATTCGAGCAACGGCTGCCAGGGCGCGGTCATGGTTTATTCCTTGTGATAAGCCGTGACGCGTGCGACTTCTTCTTTCGAACCGAGGAACACCGCTACGCGCTGGTGCAAGCCTTCCGGCTGAATGTCGAGGATGCGCTGGTGACCATCGGTGGAAGCACCGCCGGCCTGCTCAACCAGGAACGACATCGGGTTGGCTTCGTACATCAAGCGCAGTTTGCCCGGCTTCGACGGCTCGCGGCTGTCGCGTGGGTACATGAACAGACCGCCACGGGTCAGGATGCGGTGCACGTCGGCAACCATCGCGGCGACCCAACGCATGTTGTAGTTCTTTTTCAGCGGGCCTTCGTCGCCAGCCAGCAATTCGTCGACGTAACGTTGCACCGGCGCTTCCCAGTGACGCTTGTTGGACGCATTGATCGCGAATTCCTGCGTGGACTCCGGGATCGTGATGTCTTCATGGGTCAGCACGAAGCTGCCCATTTCACGGTCCAGGGTAAAGCCTTTCACGCCATTGCCCAGGGTCAGCACCAACATGGTCTGTGGACCGTAAATCGCATAACCGGCGGCAACCTGCTGAGTGCCTGGCTGCAGGAAGGCCTTTTCGTTCAACGGCTCGTTCTGGGTCAGGTATTCGTTCGGGCAACGCAGCACCGAAAAGATCGTACCGACCGGCGCGTTGATGTCGATGTTCGACGAACCGTCCAGTGGGTCGAATACCAGCAGGTATGCGCCTTTCGGGTATTTGCCCGGGATCTGGTAGGCATTGTCCATTTCTTCGGACGCCATGCCGGCCAGGTGACCGCCCCATTCGTTGGCTTCGAGCAGGATGTCGTTGGACATGACATCAAGCTTCTTCTGCACTTCACCTTGGACGTTTTCGGTGCCCATGCTGCCCAGAACACCACCCAGGGCGCCTTTGGACACGGCGTGGCTGATTTCCTTGCAGGCACGCGCCACCACTTCGATCAGGAAGCGCAGATCGGCAGGAGTGTTGTTGCTGCGGGTCTGCTCAATCAAATAGCGACTCAGGGTAACGCGGGACATGGAAGGCTCCGGTGGAATGGGGGGGGCTAAAAACCCGCGCAGTTTAACGCGAGTCGGGGCGCATTTCCTCCTATCAGACGTGGAACACCCAATAGAGTTCATGTGCCGGGTTTAGCGTAGTTCGAAACCGGCCGGATGTCGGCCGGCGACGGGCGGCAGTTTTGATATCTTCTCAGCCTGAAAGTCAGCCTTCGCGGGCAAGCCCGCTCCCATAAGGTTTTGTGTCGTATGTGGAAATTGCGAACGACGCGAAACCTGTGGGAGCGAGCTTGCTCGCGATTTGGCGCGCAGCGCCAGCCATCCTCAGGAGTTGGCCGGAGGTTTGCGCAGCAGACTGAATGCCATCGCCGCCAGAAACAGAACACTCAGCAACAACACCGCCCACAACCCGAACTTCTTCCAGTTGGTCCCGACCTGCGAAGTCGACGTGACTGTCGATGTCGGTGTCGCGACCACCCCGCTGTCCACCGTCGCCTTGCCCAATGCCGCCCACTTCGCCGCGCTGTAATCCGGAATCAATGTCGACAACGGCAGGTTCGCCGCCTTCGCCGTCGCACTGCCCAACACCAGCGTATAAGGCCCGGCACCGCGCGCCAGGAACACCAGTTGCGTCGAGCGCACGGCAAACTTCACAGTCGGCGCTTCGGCACCCAGCCCACCGCCCCGCTCGTCCACCGTCAACTTCAACTGCTGCACCGTTTGCCCTGGCAACTGCAATTCGTTCTGCACCACATCCTGCCCACTTTGCGTCAGGCGATAGAGCAAGCCGCTGCTCAGCGGCTGCCACGGCAGGCTGCTGTCCCGACGACCGGACAAGGTCGCCGGCGCCAGGCTGTTCGGCTGACTCAGCTCGACCTGCAAGCGCTCGACATTCAGTCCCATGGGCAATTGCCAGGTGTATTCCCCGGCCTTCACGCTGCTGCCGGCCAACGGTTGCGACCAGACCAACGGCAGCGGCAGGCTGCGGGTGCTGGCGCTTTCCAGTTGCACCGATGTCAGCGTCGGCGCCGACTGCGGCGTGCTCCACAACAAACGCAGATAGCGCGCCGTTTGCCCCGGCAAGCCGACTTCATGTTGCTCGACCCGCTCGTCGGCAAAAGTCAGTCGTGCTACCTGCCCGTCACCCCACGACTGCCAATGCTGCAAGTCGTCGCTGGCTTCGATACTGAAACGCTGGAAGCCATCGCGCTCGCTGGTCCAGTCGAGGATCAACTGCTGCAGCGGCGCCTTTATGCCGCTGACGTCGAGCAACCAGCCACGCAGCACTTCTTCGCCCACCTCCAGCTGACTCGACGGCTGCACTTCGACCAGCGTGCCATTGGCGTTCGATTGCACCCGCACACTCGGTGCTCGCTCGGTGTCGTCCGCAGAGTTGTACAGCGGGAACCACTTCACGTCGGTCAGGGTACGGTTTTCGCGGGTTGGCGCTGCTTCTCGCGCCAAGGCATAGGCCTGAGCCTCACCCGCTGCGTTGAATACGCGCACGTCGCTCAGATCGGTCTGCCGCGCATTCAATTGCACGGCAAAGGGCAATTCGAGGCGATACCACGGCCCCTCGCCATTCACGGTCAACGGCACTTGCGTGGCGAAATCCGACGGTTTTTCCTGCGCGCCGGCCGACAGCGCCACACCCATGGCAATAGCGCCCAACCAGACCAGGTTCAGCTTCGAACTCAAGATGACACTCCTTCGGTTTGCGGGGCCGGTTTTTCTGAATCCGGCGCAGCGTCGGCACGTTTGGGTGGCAACGGGGCGAAATAACCCACCACCAACAGCAACACACCCACGCCGATAAACGAGACGATCCGCGCCAGCCCGCCACGGTTACTCAATTCGACAAAGAACAATTTGGCTACCACGATGCCGATCAACGCCGCGCCAATCAGCCAGACTTCGCGACGATGCCGTAGATGGCCGCCGATCATCAGACTCAGGGCCATCAAGGTCCAGACGATCGACAGACCGGCCTGCACCTGCATCGACGCGAGCAGCAAATCCAGCTCGAACGGTACGCCGCCCCAATGGTGAGCCGTGCGGTTCACCAGCGCGGTAAAGAACGCGAACAGCGAAACGCCGGCGATCAGTTGCGTGGCGTGATCGAAGGTGTCCTTGCGGATCGCCAGTTGCGTCACCGCGCTACGAGCCCAGGCATAAACCCCGAACAGCGCAAACAGCAGGCCCAATTCCAGCGGATTGATCAGCGGCACGTAAGGCAACGGTTCGGCAGTGCCGTCGCTGACGATGTTCGCCAGCCAGAACCAGCCGAGCATCAGCACCGCCAGTGGCGTCGCCGCGTACAGTCGATATTCGCGCGAGTAAGCCGATACCGGCCAGGGCCAGTGGCGTGGCGCAGCCATCAGCACCAGGTAAAGGCTCGGCAGCATTGCCCAACCCAACCAGCGCCAGGCGTTGTACTGCTCGGACAGCAACATCAGGCCGTAACGCAGCTCCAGCGCCAGCACCCCGATCAACAGCCAGCAACCGAGCACATGAGCAGTGCTCAGGGCCCGCGCCGGCAGCATCGGCGCCAGACGCCGCAGTGAGATGAAATGCACGACGAACACCGCCGTCCAGGCCAGCCAACCGAAATCCGCCGCCGGGTGATAACGCGAGTGCCAGGCTGCGAGCAACACCACACCCGCCGCCGGTATCAGCAAGGTGCAGAGCAAGCCCAGCGACGGCCACGTCAGGCGCAACGCCAATACCGCCCACAACGCCACGCTCACCGCTGCAACTGTCAGCAGCAAGGTCGCTTGAAGATTCACTGGTGCAAACCGCAGCACTTCACTGATCCACGCCAGCGCCCACCAACCGGCGCCCCACACCAGCAGCACTTCGGACAAGCGCTGCAAGCTCAGCCCATCAAACGCCGAAGCATGGTTGCCGAGCTGCAAGCGCCAGGCCCCGACCAGCGCGGCCAATCCCAACACCAACGGCGTCCAGAAACCGCTGTGCGCCAATGGTTTCAATCCTTCGCTGGCCAGCGGCCCCAGCAGATCCGGCCCGGCGAACAGGAACGCCGCCCCGCCGATCACCTGGAGCAGCAGACCGAAGACAAAACTCACGCGCTGCTTCAAGTACAGGCTCAGCCAGATGATGAACAAACCACTGGCCGCCCACACCGCGCTCGCGGTTTGCCACGGCAGCACGAACAGCACCGCCAGATTGATCAGCACCAGACCGGCCAGCAACACCACCGACAAACCGCGCAACAATCGAACGTCGCTACGCACCATGTCATCGCGCGCTGCCAGCAACATACCGGCGATCAACGCCAGACCGATCAGGGACGCGCTGAGCAAGCCGTTCCAACCTGCACTGAACACCGCGCCGGACTCACCGTTCGCGCCTTGCAGCCGCAGCAGGAACAACGCTCCTCCCAACAACTGCACAGCGAACGCGGTAAACAGGAACGTGCGCGATTGCAGACGCAGGCCGACAAACAATGTCGCCAGACCGGCCAACGCCCAACTGATTGCGGTGCCGTGGGTGAAAAAGAACAGCGGCGCCAGCAGATAGAGAAAGGTCAGGCCGAGGCACGCCAACACCGGCAAGCCTTTGCGCTCCCACGCCGACGTCTGCTCGGGCAAGGCGTTGCGCAATTGGTAGAAGCTGAACAGCAACGCCATGCCGAGCATCAGCGCACCCAGCGGTGCGCCATCGAGCAGGCTGGCGTCGCCGATCCGCAGCTCGCTGAGAAACGCCAGCGCCGACCCCAGTTGCAGCAGCAAGGCAAAGGCGCGGGCCAGTGGTCGTTGCTGACGCAGGCCGAGCCAGAAAATCCCCGCGCCTTCCACGGCCCAGGCGGCGGAGGTCCAGCGCGCATCGAGGCCCAATGGAATCGCCAGGCTGGCGAAGATCACGCCCAGCGCCAGACAGGTTTCCGCCAGCAGCAGCGCGCGTCCGCCCATCAGCAGACGCGCGAGCCCCATGTAGACCATGCCCAGTGCGAGGGCGCTGAAGGCGGCGGCAAATTCCAGGTGCTGCACCAGCGCGAACTGCAAACCGAAACCCACCAACGGCGGGCCGAACAGCATCGTGCCGTCGACGTAATCGCCTTTACGCGCCGACCAGCGCAGCAGCGCCTCGCGGCTGTCGTCCTCGGGCGCATCGCTCATTTCCAGCAACTTGCGCCTCGTGAACAGCAGGCCGATAGCCAGATACATCAGGAAGAACAGAATCAGGAACGGTTCGGTGCTCCACAGCAATTCCGGCGTATAGGAGCGCAGGCCCCAGGCGAAACCGATGCCGAAGGTGCCGACGAAGCCGATCAGGTTGAGCAGCCGCCAGGCCTTGAACCAGGCGATGGCGAGAATGCCGGCGTTGAGCAAGGCAAAGTAGCTGAATAGCGCGACGTGGTTGCCGGCGCCGGTAGACGTCAGGATCGGTGCAGCGAAACCGCCCAGCGCGGCAGCGCACGCCAGGCCAAGGGAATCCTGGGTGATTGCCAGAATGGCGGAGAACACCGTCACCGCCACCAGCAGGCCGAGCGCTGCCGTCGGATCGAGCAGTGGATGTAAACGCATCGCTGCGAACACCGTCAGGTACAGCACAGCAATCCCGGTGCCTTGCAGCATCAGCGCATAGTGGTGGTTGCGATGGCGCAGCCACCAACCGAGCCCCAGCAAACCCAACGCAGCCGCCGCGACCCCGGCGTAACGCAGTTCGATCGGCACCACCATGCCTTCGGTGGCATAACGCAGCAAAAACGCGAGGCCGAGGAACAACAGCACCACGCCGACCCGCAGCACCGTGTTGCCCCCGAACAGCCAGTTACGCGCACCGCTGATGGCCCTTTCGATGAAGTTCGGGCCGCGCGGAACGGCAGGTTGCTGCGGCTCGCGGGCGACGGGCTCGGCTTTCCAGACATCGTCGGGCAAGGGACGGCTGGCTTGCGTCGCCGTTGCGGTGATCGGTTCGAATTGGGGCGGAAGCTCCCAGACCATCTCCGGGGTCGAGACAGAAATATCTTCGAGAATGAACACAGGAGAGGGGGCGGGGTCACTGGCAACCGGCTCCTCGGCAACCGGTTCGCTGGCTTCAGGTGCCTTGACGCCAGACACCTCCAGCAAGGCCAGGCGTTGCTGGACGGCATTCATCGCCACTTGCGCCTGCTCCAGCAGAACGCGTTGTTCAGCGGCCTGTGAGCCCAAACGGCCGATGCGAATGGCCTGGCCGATCCCCAGCCCGAGCAACGCGCCCAACAGCGCGTCGCTGAACGACTCGTCGAGTATCCAGCCCAGCACCAGCCCAATCAGCATGAACATCCATTGCATGGTCGATATCCCTAAGCAGCCCCGCTGCGGGGCGAATCCGGGTGATACAACATCTGATCCAGTCTAGTGACCAGACACCCGGAATCCAGTGTGAGCGCAGATTGAATCTGCACCACAAATCCAATGTGGGATCGCCGCACCGCCGCTCCCACAAGGACCAAGTTGATGCTTAGTATATCGGCCAGGCCCAACAACCGTCGGACCTTGCTCGCAATTATTGCTAAAAGTTACTCCAATGCTTTCCAGATATCCGTGGCGTACTCGCGAATGGTCCGGTCGGAGGAGAACCAGCCCATCCGGGACGTGTTCAACACCGCCGAACGCCACCACTCGTTCGAATCGTGCCAATGGGCTTCCACGCGCATCTGCGCATCCCAGTAGGAATCGAAGTCGGCGCAGACCAGGAAGCGGTCGTAGTCGACCAGCGAATCGATCAAGCCGGTATAGCGGGACGGGTCATCCGGCGAGAACACCCCGCCGCGAATCGCTTGCAGCACGTCATTGAGCCGGTGAGACGCGGCAATGTCCGGCGTCGCATTGAACTCATGATTCTGTTTGCGCGCTTCAACCTGCTGCGCACTGAGGCCGAAGATGAACATGTGCTCGGCGCCAATGCGTTCGCACATTTCCACGTTGGCGCCATCCAGGGTGCCGATGGTCAGCGCGCCGTTGAGGCCGAATTTCATGTTACTGGTGCCCGAGGCTTCAAAACCTGCGGTGGAAATCTGCTCCGACAAGTCCGCTGCCGGAATGATGCTCTCCGCCAGGCTGACGTTGTAGTTGGGCAAGAACACCACTTTGAGCAAACCACGCACAGTCGGGTCGTTGTTCACTACCCGGGCAATGTCGTTGGTGAGCTTGATGATCAGCTTGGCCTGGTGATAACTGGCGGCGGCCTTGCCGGCGAAGATTTTCACCCGCGGTACCCAGTCGATTTCCGGCTCGGCACGGATCGCCTGATACAGCGCGACGGTGTGCAGCAGGTTGAGCAACTGACGTTTGTATTCGTGGATCCGTTTGACCTGAACGTCGAACATCGCCGCCGGGTTGACCGCGACCCCAAGCCGTTCATGAATGATGTACGCCAGGGCTTTCTTGCTGTGCAGGCGCTGCTCGGCGAAGGCCTTGCGGAACGCGGCTTTTTCAGCGAACGGTTCCAGATCAAGCAAACGCTGTTCCGGGTTATCCAGCAGATCAGGGCCAAGGGCGTCGACCAGCATCGAGGTCAACTCCGAGTTGGCCTGATACAACCAGCGGCGGAAGGTAATGCCGTTGGTCTTGTTGTTGATTCGCTCCGGGTAGATCTTGTGCAGTTCCGAGAACACGGTTTTGCGCATCAGCTGCGTATGCAGCCCGGACACGCCGTTGACGCTGTGGGAGCCGAGAAACGCGAGGTTGCCCATGCGCACACGGCGTCCGTTGTCCTCTTCGATCAGCGATACCGCACGCAGTACGTCGAAATCGTGAACGCCTTTGGCCCGCAGCGAGTCGATGTGCTGGGCGTTGATCAGGTAAATGATCTGCATGTGCCGCGGCAGCATCCGCTCCATCAAACCGACCGGCCAGGTTTCCAGCGCTTCCGGCAACAGCGTGTGGTTGGTGTACGAGAGCGTGTCGACGGTGACTTGCCACGCGGCGTCCCACGCCACGTCGTAGACATCGACCAGTTGACGCATCAGCTCGGCCACGGCAATGGACGGGTGAGTGTCGTTGAGCTGGATCGCCGCGTGATCGCCCAGGGTCAGTACCGAGGTGTGCATGTTGCGGTGGCGGCGCAGCAAATCCTGGAGAGACGCCGCGACAAAGAAGTATTCCTGGCGCAGGCGCAGTTCCTGGCCGGCTTCGGTACTGTCCGCCGGGTAGAGCACACGGGAAATGCTTTCCGCCCGGGCCACTTCCGCGACCGCGCCCAAGTGGTCGCCGGCGTTGAAACGCTCAAGGTGCAAATCTTCCACTGCACGGGCACGCCACAAGCGCAGCGTGTTGACACTCGCGCCGCGCCAGCCGACCACCGGGGTGTCATACGCAATGGCGCGCACGGTTTCCGCCGGGGACCAGACTTGCCTGGACTTGCCGTTTTCGTCGGTAACGGTTTCGACACTGCCGCCGAAGCCGATCGGGTAAACGACTTCTGGCCGTTCGAACTCCCATGGGTTACCGAAATCCAACCAGTGCTCGGTCTGCTCCTGCTGCCAGCCATCGACAATCGCCTGACGGAACAAGCCGTGCTCATAGCGAATGCCGTAGCCGTGGCCGGCGATGCCGAGCGTCGACATGCTTTCCATGAAGCACGCCGCCAGACGACCGAGGCCGCCGTTACCCAGGGCCGCATCGGGCTCCAGCAGGCGAATGCGCTCAATGTCGACGCCAAGCTCGGTCATCGCTTCGCGGGCAACGTCGAGCAGGCCGAGGTTGCTCAGGCTGTCGTAGAGCAGCCGGCCGATGAGAAATTCCAGGGAGAGGTAATAAACCCGCTTCTGACCTTTGCGGTAGATCTGCCGGGTGTGATCCATCCAGTGCTCGACCATGTGATCGCGCGCGGCCAGCGCAATGGCTTCGAACCAGTCGTGGTCAAAGGCGTGATCCGGGTCTTTACCCACCGCATAGGTGAGCTTGGTCAAGACGGCGTCGCGAAATGCGGCCACCTCTGCTTCGCGAACAAGTGGTTCTTGAGTCATCGATAGGACCTCGAGCGAGCGTGAAGTAGTTGAGCCTAGACGGTCAGACAGACGGTGTGGGCTCTGGTTCGGCAGTTTTTCCTGATAGTGCGAGATAGGCCGGCATTACATTGTCGTGTGCCCGAATCAATGCAGGGGCCGTGCCGGTTTAACGATGTTTATTGGACGACAAAGAAAAAATCTGGCGAAAGGTTGTTCAAAAATCCACCAGTCCCGGTATGATCGCGCGCCCTGATACACACGCTGGTAACAACCGATGATGAAGCCCAACCTGATCGCCGCCGCAGAGATCGATCGTCTCGATACCTGGGCCAAATATTCTGCGCCGATGTGCGGCTCGTGTGTATCCAGCTGCTGCACCCTGCCGGTCGAGGTCAAGATCAAGGATCTGATCCGCATCGGCATCGTCGACGAGTTCGAGCGCGGCGAACCGGCGAAGAACATCGCCAAGCGGCTGCAGAAGGAAGGGATCGTCGAGCGCTACAGCCAGAAAACCGAGATCTTCACCCTCCAACGCATGAGCAACAACGATTGCCTGTACCTGGATCGTAAGAGCCGTCTGTGCACTATTTATGAAAAGCGCCCGGATACCTGCCGCAATCACCCGAAAATCGGGCCACGGCCGGGGTACTGCGCTTACAAGCCGAAGGAAGTGGCGCGCGAGACCAGCAGCTCTCGTCGCACGCTTGAGAAGTTCTGATCTTCGTCAGGTTCTGACGCGACTGGACGTCCGTCTTCGCGAGCAAGCCCGCTCCCACATTTGATCCGAGTCTTGCACTAATTCTGCATTCGCTGGAGATCAAATGTGGGAGCGGGCTTGCTCGCGAAGGGGCCGGCACAAACACCGCACAAACCCCAGACAAACAAAAACGCCCCCGACCTTGCGGTCGGGGGCGTTTTTTTGTCAGCTAACTAAATGACTCAGTTACCGGACTTCTTGGCAGCGCGGGTACGCTCGCTTTCGCCCAGGATCTTCTTGCGAAGACGGATGGACTTAGGAGTCACTTCGCACAGTTCGTCTTCTTGCACGAACTCAAGCGCTTGTTCCAGGGTGAAACGGATAGGCGGAACCAGAGCGATGGTTTCGTCTTTACCCGAAGCACGCATGTTGTCGAGCTTCTTGCCTTTGGTTGGGTTGACGCCCAGGTCGTTGTCGCGGCTGTTGATGCCGACGATTTGACCTTCGTACACGTCTTCACCGTGACCCAGGAACAGTTTGCCGCGAGCTTGCAGGGTTTCCAGCGAGTAAGTCAGAGCCTTACCGGTAGCAACCGAAACCAGCACGCCATTCTGACGGCCGGACATGTCGCCGGACTTCATCACGTCGTAACGGTCGAAGATCGAGGTCAGGATGCCTGCACCGGAGGTCAGGGTCAGGAACTCGTTACGGAAACCGATCAGGCCACGGGCCGGGATGTTGTACTCAAGGCGCACACGGCCCTTGCCATCCGGAACCATGTTGGTCAGGTCGCCCTTACGGATACCGATCTGTTCCATGATCGAACCTTGCGATTCTTCCGGCAGGTCGATGGTCACGTTTTCGTACGGTTCGTGCTTCACGCCGTCAACCATACGGATGATCACTTCCGGACGACCAACACCCATTTCGAAGCCTTCGCGACGCATGGTTTCGATCAGTACCGAGAGGTGCAGCTCACCACGGCCGGAGACTTTGAACTTGTCAGCCGAGTCGCCTTCTTCAACGCGCAGAGCAACGTTGTACAGCAGCTCTTTGTCCAGACGTTCCTTGATGTTACGGCTGGTCACGAACTTGCCTTCTTTACCGCAGAAAGGCGAGTCGTTTACCTGGAAGGTCATGGAAACGGTTGGTTCGTCAACGGTCAGCGGCTTCATCGCTTCGACGTTCAGTGGGTCGCACAGAGTGTCGGAGATGAACAGCTGGTCGAAGCCGCTGATGCAGACGATGTCGCCGGCAGCTGCTTCTTCAACGTCGATACGGTGCAGACCGTGGTGACCCATCAGCTTCAGGATACGACCGTTACGCTTCTTGCCGTCGGCGTCGATAGCGACAACCGGAGTGTTCGGCTTGATGCGACCACGAGCGATACGGCCAACGCCGATAACACCCAGGAAGCTGTTGTAGTCCAGAGCGGAGATCTGCATCTGGAACGGACCGTCACGGTCGACTTTCGGCGCAGGTACGTTGTCGACGATCGACTGGTACAGCGGGGTCATGTCTTCCGCCATGGCGGTGTGTTCCAGACCGGCAATACCGTTCAGGGCCGAAGCGTAGACGACTTTGAAGTCCAGCTGTTCTTCGGTGGCACCCAGGTTGTCGAACAGGTCGAAGATCTGGTCCAGAACCCAGTCCGGACGCGCGCCTGGACGGTCAACCTTGTTGATGACCACGATCGGACGCAGGCCGGCTTCGAAAGCCTTCTTGGTCACGAAACGGGTTTGCGGCATAGGGCCGTCTTGAGCGTCAACCAGCAGCAGAACGGAGTCAACCATCGACATTACGCGTTCAACTTCGCCGCCGAAGTCGGCGTGGCCCGGGGTGTCCACGATGTTGATGTGGTAGCCGTTCCAGTTGATGGCGGTGTTTTTCGCCAGAATGGTAATACCGCGCTCTTTCTCCTGGTCGTTGGAGTCCATCACGCGCTCGTCGTTGAGCTCGTTGCGCTCCAGGGTGCCGGATTGACGCAAGAGTTTGTCTACCAGGGTGGTTTTACCATGGTCAACGTGAGCAATGATGGCGATGTTGCGTAGATTTTCGATCACTTGTGTATCTCGATCAGAGGATTCGGTGTGCTGACAAGTCTTGGCAGCGATTAACAGTAGAGTCAGGCCTTGCCGTTACAGCTTGACGGCAGAGTCGGGGGGCCGATGACGCAGGCCACAGGCAAACAGCCCCGGGCTCTTAGCTCGGTCGATAAACGCGCACATTGGCATGCCCCTCACTGAGCAAATGGTGGGCATGCAGGCGACTCATCACGCCTTTGTCGCAATACAGCAGGTACTGGCGAGTAGGGTCCAGTTCCTTGAAACGAGCGTTCAATGCATAAAACGGCATCGTCTGTACCTCAATGCCTGCGAGTTCCAGCGGATCGTCTTCAGCGGCATCCGGGTGACGGATGTCGATGATGATCTGGCCCGCCAGTGCTTCGCTGACTTCTTCGATCTGCAAGTCCTGGCCCAATTCGTCGATCACGCGATCGATCGGCACCAGTTTGGCGTTCTCGAGCGCACGCTCAAGGACCGCCATGTCGAATTCTTTCTCTTCATGCTCCACGCGCGGCCGCTTGGCGTGGGTCTTGGGGTTCACCGAGATGACCCCGCAATACTCCGGCATGTGCTTGGCGAAGTCGGCAGTGCCGATTTCGTTGGCCAGGTCGATGATGTCCTGCTTGTGACTGGCGATCAGCGGACGCAAGACCAGCTTGTCGGTCACGCAGTCGATCACGGACAGGTTCGGCAGCGTCTGGCTGGAAACCTGGGAAATCGCTTCACCGGTAACCAGCGCTTCGATGTCCAGCCGATCGGCAATACGGGAAGCAGCGCGCAACATCATACGCTTCAAAACTACACCCATATGACTGTTATCGACTTTCCCGAGAATTTCTCCCAGTACTTCCTCGAACGGCACACTGACAAATAACACGCGTTGGGAGCTGCCGTACTTCTTCCAGATGAAGTGCGCGACTTCCATGACGCCCAGTTCATGGGCCCGCCCGCCCAGATTGAAGAAGCAGAAATGGCTCATCAGGCCGCGGCGCATGATCTGGTAAGCGGCAACAGTGGAATCGAAGCCGCCGGACATCAGTACAAGCGTCTGCTCCAGTGCACCCAGCGGATAACCGCCGATGCTGTTGTGCTGGCTGTGGATCACAAACAACCGTTTGTCGCGAATTTCGATACGGACTTCGATTTCCGGCTCTTTAAGCGAGATTCCGGCGGCACCGCACTGGCGACGCAGTTGGCTGCCGACGTATTTCTCGACATCCATCGAACTGAATTCATGCTTGCCGGCACGCTTGCAGCGCACCGAAAAAATCTTCCCGGCCAGCGAGTCACCGAAGTGCAGCTTGCACTTGGCGACGATGTCATCGAAGTCGCCCAACGGGTATTCGTCGACCTGCAGGAAATGCGCGATGCCCGGCATGCAGCTCAGGCGGTCGGTCATGTCCTTCAGTACTTTGGGCTCAGTCACGCGGGTTTCAAGCTCGAGATTGTCCCACACACCGTTCACCACCACGGCCGGGTCCAGGTCACGGAGCACGGTGCGGATGTTTTTGGCCAACTGGCGGATGAAACGCATCCGTACCGGGCGGCTCTTGATGGTGATCTCGGGGAAGACTTTTACGATTAGTTTCATGAAAACAGCGCGCGCTGGGCCAGCCGAAAAAGGGGGGCGCGGATTATAGCGGAAATTGCTCAAGGTTTAACCAGTTAATGTGCAGAAGGTTTTCAACGCACCAAAACGGGTCATTTACTGGCTTCAACGCAACATTGTAGGGCGACATTTTGCCCCGCAATGCGATTTGTGCCTTTATAAGCGTGATATTGGGGCAAAAAACCCATGGTGGGGCACTGGCATGCAATTTGCTCCCTTGTGAGGCAGGTTGCCTTGGCAGAGTATTCGCGCCGGCATCACCCACATTCTAAGGGCATCCACTACTAAGCCCGAAGCCACCCGGAGGACACTATGTCGAAGTCGGTTCAACTCATCAAAGATCATGACGTCAAGTGGATTGATCTGCGCTTCACGGACACCAAAGGCACTCAGCACCACGTGACCATGCCGGCTCGCGACGCGCTGGATGAAGCTTTCTTCGAAGAAGGCAAAATGTTCGACGGTTCCTCCATCGCTGGCTGGAAAGGCATCGAAGCCTCCGACATGATCCTGATGCCGGACGACAGCACCGCTGTCCTCGACCCGTTCACCGAAGAGCCGACCCTGATCCTGGTTTGCGACGTGATCGAGCCTTCGACCATGCAAGGCTACGACCGCGATCCACGTGCGATCGCCAAGCGCGCCGAGGAATACCTGAAGTCGACCGGTATCGGTGACACCGTATTCGTTGGTCCGGAACCAGAATTCTTCATCTTCGACGAAGTGAAGTTCAAGTCCGACATCTCTGGCTCCATGTTCAAAATCTTCTCCGAACAAGGTTCGTGGATGTCCGACCAGGACGTGGAAGGCGGCAACCGTGGCCACCGTCCAGGCGTCAAAGGCGGCTACTTCCCTGTTCCGCCGTTCGACCACGACCACGAAATCCGTACCTCCATGTGCAACGCCATGGAAGAAATGGGCCTGGTCATCGAAGTTCACCACCACGAAGTGGCGACTGCCGGTCAGAACGAAATCGGCGTGAAGTTCAACACCCTGGTAGCCAAGGCTGACGAAGTTCAGACCCTGAAGTACTGCGTGCACAACGTGGCTGATGCCTACGGCCGCACCGCCACCTTCATGCCTAAGCCTCTGTACGGCGACAACGGCTCGGGTATGCACGTTCACCTGTCCATCGCCAAAGATGGCAAGAACACCTTCGCTGGCGAAGGCTATGCCGGCCTGTCCGACACCGCTCTGTACTTCATCGGCGGCATCATCAAGCACGGTAAGGCCCTGAACGGCTTCACCAACCCGTCGACCAACTCCTACAAGCGTCTGGTCCCAGGCTTCGAAGCTCCGGTAATGCTGGCCTACTCGGCTCGCAACCGTTCCGCTTCGATCCGTATTCCTTACGTGTCCAGCCCTCGCGCTCGCCGTATCGAAGCCCGCTTCCCGGATCCGGCAGCCAACCCATACCTGGGCTTCGCTGCACTGTTGATGGCTGGCCTGGACGGCATCCAGAACAAGATCCACCCTGGCGACGCAGCTGACAAAAACCTGTACGACCTGCCGCCTGAAGAGGCGAAAGAGATCCCACAAGTTTGCGGCAGCCTGAAAGAAGCCCTGGAAGAGCTGGACAAAGGTCGCGCGTTCCTGACCAAAGGCGGCGTGTTCTCCGATGACTTCATCGACGCTTACATCGCCCTGAAAAGCGAAGAAGAAATCAAGGTCCGCACCTTCGTACACCCACTGGAATACGAGCTGTACTACAGCTGCTGATCCGGTAGCGCTGCAGCACGCGGCGTGACAAAAAAGAGGCCTCCTTCGGGAGGCCTTTTTTATGCCCGCAATTCAGCGGGTGAACATTCCCCCTTGTAGGAGCCGGCTTGCTGGCGATGGCATCCACAAGATCGCTATCGCCAGCAAGCCGGCGCCTACAAGGGGGGTTATGCGGTGTTTGGGGGATTTCGGTAAATCATGCCCAAATGTTTACAACTTGGGCCAACCGTCGCCACTGACCTATGCTGCAATCCAACGTTTTCGTTTCTGGTCGATTTTATGGGTCGTGGTTTTCTATTGATGCTGTTGTTGACTGCCCTGCCCGCCGCCGCAGCGCAGATCTATAAGTACACCGACGCCGCCGGTAACACCGCCTACAGCAATCAACCGCCCGACGGCGTGAAGGCGCAGCCGGTCGAGTTACCGCCACTCAATAGCGTCGAGCGCCAGGCGTCTCCTGCCGCACCTGCCGAAGCCACCAGCAGCGAACAGTCGCGCAGCGCCTACGAGGTGCTGGAGTTGACCAACTTACCCACCACCGAAGCGCTGCGCGCCAACAACGGCACCTTCACCGTCAACGTGCTGATCAAACCCCGCCTGCAAGGTCCGCATTTGTTCAGGTTGTTGCTGGACGATCAGCCTTACGGCCAGCCGAGCAACGTGCCGATCCTGCAACTGGTCAACATTGACCGCGGCACTCACAGCCTCGCCGTACAGGTGATCGAAGGGGAAGATGTCGTCCAGCAGAGCCCGATCGTGACTTTCACCGTTCAGCGGGTGCACAAGCCGTGAGGTTGTGGCTGTTGATCGCCTGCCTGATCGCGCTGCCCGTATCGGCCGAAGTCTTCACCTACATCGACGCCCAGGGCAATCGGGTCTTCACTGACCAACCCGGCTCTCGCAACGCCAAACGCGTGCCGATGACGCCGAGCAACCGCATGTCCGCCAATCCGACCGGCGCAGCGCCAGTGATCGCCGAGAAAAAAACCGAAACCAGCCCCCCGTTCCGCTACGACCTGCTTAGAGTTCTGGTGCCCGAACCCGACGCCACGATTCGTAGCAGCGCTGGCGAGTTGATCGTCAGCGTCACCAGCGAACCCCGCCTGCAACCGGGTCATCGCTACCGTTTGTTGCTGGACGGGCAGCCCACCGCCGAACCCGGTCCGAGCCCGGTATTTGCCTTGGGCAACATCGACCGCGGCAGCCATAAACTGTCGGTAGAAATTCTCGATGAGCACGGCCACACCGTCGAGCGTACGGCCAATCAACCTTTCCACATGCTGCGCATCTCCCTCGCGCAGAAACGTCAGGTCAACCCCTGCACGTTGACCGACTACGGCCAACGACCGGAATGTCCGCTCAAGGACAAACCCGAAGAAGAAAAAAATCCCTTCCTGCGCTTCTTTTAGCGCCGTTCAGCTTTGCGCACTATATTGGTGCAATAGGTTGCACCGTACCCATAATCCAACCCATTTTGGTTCGAAAGTACCCGCGAAAGCTGGCAGAACGCCACGCAAACGAGCGTAAAACGCCCATTTCAGGCCTTTAACGCTTCTTTTCGGAGCCTTGGTTTGGTTTTTGCATTTTCCTCGCATCAGCGCTTTATTCATGCGCGCGCCCTGCTCCAAAAGAGGTCCCGATGACCATTAGCGACGCACTACACCGTTTGCTACTCGACAACCTCACCACCGCCACCATTCTGCTCGATGCCGAACTGCGCCTCGAGTACATGAACCCGGCGGCGGAGATGCTCCTGGCCATCAGCGGTCAACGCAGCCATGGGCAGTTCATCAGCGAGTTGTTCACCGAATCCACCGAAGCACTCAACTCCCTGCGTCAGGCGGTCGAGCAGGCGCATCCATTTACCAAACGCGAAGCGATGCTCACGGCCCTCACCGGCCAGACGCTGACCGTCGATTACGCGGTAACACCGATCCTGGCCAACGGCGCCACCATGCTGCTGCTGGAAGTCCATCCGCGGGACCGCTTGTTGCGGATCACCAAGGAAGAGGCGCAGCTGTCGAAGCAGGAAACCAGCAAGATGCTGGTGCGCGGCCTGGCTCATGAAATCAAGAACCCTCTGGGCGGGATTCGCGGCGCAGCCCAGTTGCTCGCCCGCGAACTGCCGGAAGAAAGCCTGCGCGATTACACCAACGTCATCATTGAAGAAGCCGACCGCCTGCGAAATCTTGTGGACCGCATGCTCGGCTCCAACAAATTGCCGTCGCTGGCCATGTGCAACGTCCACGAAGTGCTGGAACGCGTTTGCCACTTGGTCGAGGCGGAAAGCCAAGGCTGCATCACGCTGGTGCGCGACTACGACCCGAGCATTCCCGACGTCCTGATCGACCGCGAGCAGATGATTCAGGCCGTCCTGAACATCGTGCGCAACGCGATGCAGGCCATCAGCAGCCAGAACGAGCTGCGCCTGGGCCGCATCAGTTTGCGCACCCGCGCCATGCGCCAGTTCACCATCGGCCACGTGCGCCATCGCCTGGTGACCAAGATCGAAATCATCGACAACGGTCCCGGCATTCCCGCAGACCTGCAGGAAACCATCTTCTTCCCCATGGTCAGCGGCCGCCCGGACGGTACCGGGCTGGGCCTGGCCATTACCCAGAACATCATCAGCCAGCACCAGGGCCTGATCGAGTGTGAGAGCCACCCAGGCCACACCACCTTCTCGATCTTTCTGCCACTGGAACAAGGAGCCACATCGACATGAGCCGTAGTGAAACCGTGTGGATCGTCGATGACGACCGTTCTATCCGTTGGGTCCTGGAAAAAGCCTTGCAGCAAGAAGGCATGACCACGCAAAGCTTCGACAGCGCCGATGGCGTGATGAGCCGTCTCGCGCGCCAGCAGCCGGATGTGATCATCTCGGATATCCGCATGCCGGGTGCCAGCGGCCTGGACCTTCTGGCGCGGATTCGCGAGCAACACCCACGGTTGCCAGTGATCATCATGACCGCGCACTCCGATCTGGACAGCGCTGTCGCGTCCTATCAGGGCGGCGCGTTTGAATACTTGCCCAAGCCGTTCGACGTGGACGAAGCGGTGTCGCTGGTCAAGCGCGCGAACCAGCACGCCCAGGAACAGCAAGGCCTGGAAGTCGTTCCAACCCTGACCCGTACCCCGGAAATCATCGGTGAAGCACCGGCGATGCAGGAAGTGTTTCGCGCCATCGGGCGCTTGAGCCACTCCAACATCACCGTGCTGATCAACGGCGAATCCGGGACCGGTAAAGAGCTGGTGGCTCACGCCCTGCACCGTCACAGCCCACGAGCGGCTTCGCCGTTCATTGCGCTGAACATGGCGGCGATCCCGAAGGATCTGATGGAGTCCGAACTGTTCGGCCATGAAAAAGGCGCGTTCACCGGCGCGGCCAATCTGCGTCGCGGGCGTTTCGAGCAGGCGGACGGCGGCACGCTGTTCCTCGATGAAATCGGCGACATGCCGGCAGACACGCAAACCCGTTTGCTGCGCGTGCTGGCCGACGGCGAGTTTTACCGTGTAGGCGGCCATGTGCCGGTGAAGGTCGATGTGCGAATCATCGCCGCCACGCACCAGAATCTGGAAACCCTGGTGCACGCCGGAAAATTCCGTGAGGACTTGTTCCACCGCCTCAACGTGATCCGCATTCATATACCGCGCCTGTCGGACCGTCGCGAAGACATCCCGACGCTCGCCAAGCACTTCCTCAGCCGCGCCGCGCAAGAATTGGCGGTGGAGCCGAAGCTGCTGAAAAGTGAAACAGAGGAATACCTGAAGAACCTGCCGTGGGGCGGCAACGTGCGTCAGCTGGAGAATACCTGCCGCTGGATCACGGTGATGGCTTCGGGTCGCGAAGTGCACATCAGCGACCTGCCACCGGAATTGCTGAGCCTGCCGCAGGATTCAGCGCCGGTGACCAACTGGGAGCAAGCGCTGCGCCAGTGGGCCGATCAAGCGTTGGCGCGTGGCCAGTCGAGCCTGCTCGACAGCGCGGTGCCGGCGTTTGAGCGGATCATGATCGAGACTGCGCTCAAACATACGGCTGGCCGTCGTCGTGATGCCGCGGTCTTGCTGGGTTGGGGGCGCAATACCCTGACGCGCAAGATCAAGGAATTGGGGATGAAGGTGGATGGTGGAGATGATGATGAAGGGGAAGAGGGTTAATCAGCCTTCAGATCTTCGCTGACAGTTACATCCCTTCGCGGGCCATCACTTTTTTTGGCCAACATCGAACCAATGTGGGAGCGGGCTTGCTCGCGAAAGCGGTTGATCAGTCAACATTGATGTTGACTGACACGACGCCTTCGCGAGCAAGCCCGCTCCCACATTCAGAGCTCCATGCACCGCTGCAATGCACTCTGACCCGCAATCGCGCACGGCAACTGATCCGAAATCCTGCCTGCATTCGCAATCGAGCCCGTATCGAAAAAACACGAAAGCCCCGCAATCCGGGGCTTTCAGCGTTTCAGAGAGCGTTTCTGTTTCAACTTGTTAAAACCTGGCACGCCCCCTGCAATAGTCCATTCAGTGATTCAGTTCACTACCCGGTTTCGGGGACCTTGGTACAGGCAGGCCGGGGATTCCCCTCTTTACATCGGGCTCACACCGCACTTTTGCGACGAGCCCAAACAGTTTTGGGGCCCTTGATACAGGCAGGTCAAGGGTTCCTTCTTTACACCGGGCTTGCGACGCAATGCGCGAGCCCTCCCGTTTTGGGGACCTTGGTACAGGCAGGCCGGGGATTCCCTCTTTTATTGCTCTCGGAGATGGATCTCCAGCCGCCAGCGGTCGTCGACCTCACTACCGGCCCACTCGCCCTGCAGTGGCCGGGCCGCCACGACCGACAGCAACACCCCCCCATCACTCAAACGTACCCGCCAGTTCACGCTCTTGTCGTTAAGCTTGAACTGACCTTTCTGCGCCTTGCCTTCAGCCTCGAACAGCAACGCCAGGCTGCCGTCCACAAACTCACCATGGCTCTTGGGTTCATTGTTGAACCACACCACCAGCCCGTCGCTCGTCACATCGACCTGCTGCAGTTCGCTGGGGTCGGGCGTGGTCAGGCGACCGATCATCAGCCCCACCATCACCCCGACAATCGCCAGCGACCCCATCACCCGCGGGAATAGTTTCGAACGCGGGTCCGCTTGCGGCGTAGAATGCCCGTCATCTTTACCTTCGGAGCCGTGCATGTTTCACGTCATCCTTTTCCAACCAGAAATTCCGCCGAATACCGGCAACGTTATCAGGCTGTGCGCCAACAGTGGCTGCCACCTGCATTTGATCGAACCGCTGGGCTTCGAGATGGACGACAAGCGCCTGCGCCGGGCCGGCCTCGATTACCACGAGTATGCCACCCTGCAACGCCACGCAGCCCTCGCCAGCTGTCTGGAAAGCCTTGGCCATCCAAGGGTGTTTGCGTTTACCACCAAGGGTTCGCGGCCATTCCACGATGCCAGTTTCGCCGAGGGCGACGCGTTCCTGTTCGGGCCGGAAAGCCGTGGCTTGCCTGCAGAAGTGCTCGACGCCCTGCCCGGCGAACAGCGCCTGCGCTTGCCGATGCGCGAAGGCTGCCGCAGCCTGAACCTGTCCAACACCGTGGCCGTCGCCGTCTACGAAGGCTGGCGCCAGCTCGGTTTCAAGTAACACCGCATAACAAATGTGGGAGCGGGCTTGCTCGCGAAGGCGTCATGTCAGTCAACAACAATGTTGACTGATCAACCGCTTTCGCGAGCAAGCCCGCTCCCACATTGGACTTGCTTCGACGCTCAGACCGTTTACTGAACGGTCGGAGTCTCGCCCGCAGCCTGCATGCGTTGCAGCTCTTGTGCGTACAGCGCGTCGAAGTTCACCGGAGCCAGCATCAGGGCCGGGAACGAACCGCGGGTCACCAGGCTGTCCAGGGTTTCGCGAGCGTACGGGAACAGAATGTTCGGGCAGAACGCGCCGAGGGTGTGGCTCATCGACGCGTCGTCCAGGTTCTTGATCAGGAAGATCCCGGCCTGTTGCACTTCAGCGATGAACGCCACTTCGCCGTTCTCACCGTTTTTCACGGTCACGGACAGGGTCAGTACGACTTCGTGGAAGTCGCCTTCCAGGGCCTTTTGACGGGTGTTCAGATCCAGACCGACGCTCGGTTCCCACTGCTGGCGGAAAATCGCCGGGCTTTTCGGGGCTTCGAAGGACAGGTCACGTACGTAGATGCGCTGCAAGGAGAATTGCGGTGCGGTGTCTTCTTCGCTGGCTGCAGTGTTCTGTTGGTCAGTCATCTCAGATCCTTTCTGATCTTGGGGTCTTATAGGGAAGGCATTCAGGCCTTGAGCATGGCGTCGAGCTTGCCGGCGCGCTCAAGGGCAAACAAATCATCACAGCCGCCAATGTGGCGCTCGCCGATCCAGATCTGCGGCACGGACGTACGTCCGGCTTTCTGGGCCATGGCGGCGCGCACCTGCGGCTTGCCATCGACCTTGATCTCTTCGAAGGCCACGCCTTTGTTCTCGAGCAGGTACTTGGCTCGCGAGCAGTAAGGGCAGTAATCGCTGGAATAGACGACGACGTTGCTCATATCACTTCACCAGCGGCAGATTGTCGCCTTTCCAGCTGGAAATACCGCCGGACAGCTTGGCGGCGGTGAAGCCGGCCTTCATCAGCTCGCGGGCATGCGTGCCGGCGGTCTGGCCCATGGCATCGACCAGGATGATGGTCTTGGCCTTGTGCTTTTCCAGTTCGGCGACGCGAGCGGCCAGTTTGTCGTGAGGAATGTTCAACGCGCCAACAATGTGACCAGCGGCGAAATCCTTGACCGGACGGATGTCGATCACAACGCCCGCGTCCTTGTTGACCAGCCCGGTCAGTTCACCGGTGCTCAGGCTGCGGCCGCCGCCTTGCATCTGATAGGCGATCAGCAACGCCAGCAGTACGACGAAGATACCGACGAGCAGATAGTGGTTAGTGGCGAATTGAATCAGGTTAGCAACCATCGAAGGAGGTTCCAGGGCGTTAAAATGTCGGCCAGTATACACAGCCACTATGGTGGGCCAAACCCCGTCCGGCGGTGACGCCGTCGGAACTTCGCTTTAAACTGCCACTCCCTTTTCCATTGCCCTCTTTTAACTCAGCCACGAGTGGAATCCATGACTACCACGCCTAAACCTTTGGTCCTGATTATTCTCGACGGCTTCGGTCACAGTGAGAGCCCTGAATCCAACGCCATCTTCGCCGCGAAGAAGCCCGTGCTGGACCGTTTGTGGGCCACTGTGCCGAACGGCCTGATCTCAGGCAGCGGCATGGACGTCGGTCTGCCGGATGGCCAGATGGGCAACTCTGAAGTCGGCCACATGAACCTCGGGGCCGGCCGCGTTGTGTATCAGGACTTTACGCGCGTGACCAAATCGATCCGCGACGGCGAGTTCTTCGAGAACCCGACCATCTGCGCCGCGGTGGATAAAGCCGTAGCTGCCGGCAAAGCCGTGCACTTCATGGGCCTGCTGTCCGATGGCGGGGTGCACAGCCACCAGGATCACCTGGTCGCCATGGCTGAACTGGCCTACAAGCGCGGCGCCGAAAAAATCTACCTGCACGCCTTCCTTGATGGCCGCGACACGCCACCGAAAAGCGCCCAGTCGTCGATCGAATTGCTCGACGCGACCTTCCAGGCCTTGGGCAAAGGCCGGATCGCCAGCATCATCGGCCGTTATTTCGCCATGGACCGCGACAACCGTTGGGACCGCGTGTCCCAGGCCTACAACCTGATTGTCGATGGCAACGGCGAATTCAACGCCGCCACCGCCCAGGAAGGTCTGCAAGCCGCGTACGAACGTGGCGAGAGCGACGAATTCGTCAAAGCCACGTCCATCGGTGAGCCGGTGAAAGTCGAAGACGGCGACGCCGTGGTGTTCATGAACTTCCGCGCCGACCGCGCCCGCGAGCTGACCCGCGTGTTCGTCGAGGACGATTTCAAGGAATTCGAACGTGCGCGCCAGCCAAAACTGGCCGGCTTCGTCATGCTGACCCAATACGCCGCCAGCATCCCTGCGCCATCGGCCTTCGCTGCCGGCAGCCTGGACAACGTGCTGGGCGACTACCTGGCGAAAAACGGCAAGACCCAGCTGCGCATCGCCGAAACCGAGAAATACGCCCACGTGACCTTCTTCTTCTCCGGCGGTCGTGAAGAACCGTTCCCGGGCGAAGAACGCATCCTGATCCCGTCGCCGAAAGTCGCCACCTATGACTTGCAGCCTGAGATGAGCGCGCCTGAAGTCACCGACCGCATCGTCGATGCAATCGAAAACCAGCGTTACGACGTGATCGTGGTCAACTACGCCAACGGCGACATGGTCGGCCACAGCGGCGTGTTTGATGCTGCGGTGAAAGCCGTGGAATGCCTTGACCAGTGTGTCGGCCGCATCGTCGATGCCCTGGAAAAGGTCGGCGGCGAAGCGCTGATCACCGCAGACCATGGCAACGTCGAGCAGATGTCCGACGAAACCACCGGCCAGGCCCACACCGCGCACACCACCGAGCCGGTGCCGTTCATTTATGTCGGCAAGCGTGACTTCAAGGTTCGCGATGGCGGCGTGCTGGCGGATGTGGCGCCAACCATGCTGATGCTGATGGGGCTTGAGAAACCGGCTGAAATGACCGGTACTTCGATTCTGGTGTAACCCGTCTCAAAAGCGCCGTAAACCCTGTGGGAGCGGGCTTGCTCGCGAATGCGGTGTGTCAGTCGACATCAACGTTGACGGACACACCGCATTCGCGAGCAAGCCCGCTCCCACATTGGTTTTGGGGTGTTTTTGGATGCAACACCGCTCCAGTTATCACACAGCCCCAATTGGGCGTTTTTTTTGCAGCGTGGGGCGGGCATACTAGGCCGTCCCTTTCCCTGGTGTCGCCCGCCTCTATGCTTCGCGTCCTGATAGCCCTTGCTCTGACTTGCCTGCTCCAACCGGCCTTTGCTGACGAGCGCGCGCAAACCCAACAACAGTTGGACGCCACGCGTCAGGACATTGCCGAGCTGAAAAAACTGCTGGGCAAGCTCCAGGAAGAAAAATCCGGTGTGCAGAAAGACCTCAAGGGCACCGAGACCGAGATGGGCAAGCTCGAGAAGCAGGTCGAAGCCCTGCAAAAAGAGCTGAAGAAAAGCGAATCCGAGCTGCAGCGACTCGATGGTGAGAAAAAAAAACTCCAGAGCGCGCGCATTGAACAGCAACGACTGATCGCCATTCAGGCCCGCGCGGCCTATCAGAACGGCCGCCAGGAGTACTTGAAGCTGCTGCTCAACCAGCAGAACCCGGAAAAATTCGCCCGCACCCTCACCTATTACGATTACCTGAGCCAGGCCCGCCTGGAGCAGTTGAAGAGTTTCAACGAAACCCTGCGCCAACTGGCCAACGTCGAAAAAGACATCGCCCTGCAACAGGCGCAATTGCTGGTGCAGAAGAGCAGCCTCGACAGCCAGCGAGATGAACTCGACAAAGTCCGTCAGGAGCGCCAGCAAGTCCTGGCCAAGCTGAACGACGACGTAAAGGCTCGCGACCAGAAGCTTGCCGCCCGCGAGCAGGATCAGGCGGACCTGTCTAAAGTCCTTAAAACCATCGAAGAAACCCTGGCCCGCCAGGCTCGTGAGGCAGAAGAAGCGCGGCAAAAAGCGCTGATCGCCCAGCAGGAAGCCGAAAAAAAGCGTTTACGTGAGGCCCAGGCTGCAGCAAATGCTGACGCCACTGACGCCCCACGCAAACCCGTTAAATCGACACCCGGCGCCCTGGTATCAAGCTCAGGCGAAACCTTCGGCGGCCCTTTTGCTTCAACACGCGGCAAACTTCCATGGCCGGTTGATGGTCGACTGCTGGCGCGCTTTGGCGAAACCCGTGGCGACGACGCCCGGACCAAGTGGGACGGCGTGATGATCAGCGCCTCCGCCGGCAGTCAGGTGCATGCCGTGCATGGCGGTCGCGTGGTATTTGCCGACTGGTTGCGCGGTGCGGGGCTGCTGGTGATTCTCGACCACGGCAACGGTTTCTTGAGTCTTTACGGTCACAACCAGACGCTGCTCAAGTCTGCGGGTGACGTGGTAAAAGCCGGTGAGTCCATCTCCACTGTCGGTAACAGTGGCGGGCAGGACACACCAGCGCTGTATTTCGCTATTCGTCAGCAGGGTCACCCGAGTGATCCGGCGCAATGGTGCCGCGCGCAAGGATAGGCGTTGAGTCACCTACATTAGGAGTTCGTTCGACATGCTGCATTTGTCCCGTCTTACCTCGCTGGCCCTGACGATCGCCCTGGTGATTGGCGCGCCTCTGGCGTTCGCTGCTCAACCGGCTCCGGCGGTCGCGCCTGCGGGCACTGCTGCGACCACCAAGGCGCCGTTGCCGCTGGAAGAGTTGCGCACCTTTGCCGAGGTCATGGATCGGATCAAGGCAGCCTATGTCGAGCCGGTGGATGACAAGACCCTGCTGGAAAACGCCATCAAAGGCATGCTCAGCAACCTCGATCCGCACTCCGCCTATCTGGGCCCGGAAGACTTCGCTGAATTGCAGGAAAGCACCAGCGGCGAGTTCGGTGGCCTGGGCATCGAAGTCGGCGCCGAAGACGGCTTCATCAAGGTGGTCTCACCCATCGATGACACTCCGGCCTCCAAGGCTGGCATTCAGGCCGGCGACTTCATCGTCAAGATCAACGGCCAGCCGACCCGCGGCCAAAGCATGACCGAAGCCGTGGACAAGATGCGCGGCAAGATCGGCCAGAAAATCACCCTGACCCTGGTTCGTGACGGCGGCACACCGTTCGACGTGACCCTGGCCCGCGCGATCATTCAGGTGAAGAGCGTGAAGTCGCAACTGCTGGAGTCGGGTTACGGCTACATCCGTATCACCCAGTTCCAGGTCAAGACCGGTGACGAAGTCTCCAAAGCCTTGGCCAAGCTGCGCAAGGACAACGGCAAGAAGCTCAACGGCATCATCCTCGACCTGCGCAACAACCCGGGCGGCGTGCTGCAAGCGGCGGTGGAAGTGGTCGACCACTTCATCACCAAAGGCCTGATCGTTTACACCAAGGGCCGCATCGCCAACTCCGAGCTGCGCTTCTCCGCCACCGGCAAAGACGAAAGCGAAGCCGTGCCAATGGTTGCGCTGATCAACGGCGGCAGCGCCTCGGCCTCGGAAATTGTGGCCGGCGCCCTTCAGGATCAGAAACGCGCAGTGGTCATGGGCACCACCAGTTTCGGCAAGGGCTCGGTGCAAACCGTGCTGCCGCTGAACAACGACCGCGCACTGAAAATCACCACGGCGCTGTACTACACGCCGAACGGCCGCTCGATCCAGGCTCAGGGCATCGTCCCGGACATCGAAGTGCGCAAGGCCAAGATCACCAGCGAGCAGGACGGCGAGTACTTCAAGGAAGCCGATCTGCAAGGTCACCTGGGCAATGGCAACGGCGGCGCCGACAAACCGACCAGCTCCAGCGGCAAAGCCAAGGCGATGCCACAGGATGATGATTACCAGTTGGCCCAGGCCCTGAGCCTGCTCAAAGGGTTGAGCATCACCTCTGGCCGCTGAGATGCGCCTGCGGCTGCTCCTCGGCCTGCTGTGCTGTCTGGCGGGTGTCGCTCACGCAACGCCCGCCCCTCAAAAGGCCTACATCACGCTGATCATCGATGACCTGGGGCAGAACCTGCCCCGGGATCGTCGCGTGCTGGCTCTGCCCGGCCCGGTGACCACCGCGATCATGCCCGACACGCCCCACGCCACCGAATTCGCCCGCGAAGCCCATCGCGCCGGCAAGATCGTCATCCTGCACATGCCCATGGACCCGGCCACGGGACCGTTCGCCTGGCATCCTGATTTGCCCATCGACGAACTCGAGAAGCGCCTGAATGCAGCGTTCAAGGTCGTGCCCTATACCGCTGGCATCAACAATCACATGGGCAGTCGCATGACCGCGCAACCCGCCGCCATGACCTGGCTGATGGCGGATTTGCAGCGCCGACACAAGTTCTTCGTCGACAGCCGCACCAGCGCGCAAACCGTGGCGGCGGCCGAGGCACAGAAGATCGGGTTGGCGAGTGTTTCGCGGGATGTGTTTCTGGATGATGAGCGCACGGAAGCGGCGATCTTCACGCAGCTACAGACCGCGATCAATCTGGCGCGCAAGCAGGGTTCGGCGGTGATGATCGGCCATCCCTACCCGCAGACGCTGGCGGTGCTGGAGCGCGAGTTGCCGAAGCTGAAAGCTCAGGGCATCGACTGGATCGATATCAAACAGATGATCAGCGTGCGCAGCAACCGTGCAACGGCTGCTCACGGGAAGGATGGCGTGTACCGCTAATCCGCAACACCACAAAACAACTGTGGGAGCGGGCTTGCTCGCGAATGCGGTGTGTCAGTCAATGTTGATGTCGACTGACACTCCGCATTCGCGAGCAAGCCCGCTCCCACATTAGATTGTGCAGGTCACCGAGATTAGAGATACCGCCCCATGATCTCGTCCACCACGCCTTCCTTGCGCAGCTGATCCAGCGCGGCTTGCAACTTGGCGACGGTCTCATCCGGCACGTCTTTGTTCAGTGCCAAATACAACTCCGCACTGTTGAAGCGCAGCACGGTCTTGAGCCCGGTGACACCGTCCTGCCGCGCCAGATAACGCCCGGCCGGGTCGCCCGTGGCCCACAAGTCGATTTGACCGCTGGTGAGTTTCTTCGCATTGTCCTGATCGCGCAGCACGACAATCGGGTTCAGCCCTTGCTTGGCCAACGTCTCGGCGATCGCATCGCCCTTGTACGCACCGATCTTGTATTTGCGCGCATCTTCCAGCGTTTCCAGGCTGATTTTGCTGTCCGCCTTGGCCAGCATGATCCAGTCATCCGGGCCAATCGGGCCGACCCACTTGAAGAGCTTTTCGCGATCCGGCAACCGCGCCATCACGAACACGCCATAACCCGGTTTCTCGAGGGCAAGCTTGTAGATTCGCTCCCAAGGGAAACGCAGCGTCAGGCTGTAGGTAATGTCGGCGCGCTTGAACATCTCGCGAACGATGTCCACGGCGATGCCATCGATGTTCTCGTCCTGAGCGAAGTTCTTGCCGTTTTTCGCCATGTTGTAAGGCGGGAAGTTTTCCGTCAGCAACACCAGGTTGGCGTCAGGATTTTCTGCAGCGTGCACTCCATTGATAAGCAATAGAGAGGCGCTGGCGAGGGCAAGAAGAAGGCGTTTGAGCATGTCTGGCTACCGAGATCCATGGCGTACCCAAGAGTGCCCTGAGCCCGCCATGATGTCCACTGGCCTGTATCGGTTTGTTTAGCGCATCACGATGCCGCGATGAGCCATGTAGGCCTTGGCTTCCTGCACGGTGTATTCGCCGAAGTGGAAAATACTCGCCGCCAATACCGCACTGGCGTGGCCTTCGAGAATGCCGTCGGCCAAATGCTGCAGGTTGCCGACACCGCCGGAGGCGATCACCGGAATACCCAGCGCATCGCTGATGGCGCGGGTAACGCCCAGGTCGAAGCCGTTTTTCATGCCGTCCTGATCCATGCTGGTCAGCAGGATTTCACCGGCACCCAGGCCTTCCATCTTCTTGGCCCATTCAACGGCATCGAGACCGGTCGGCTTGCGTCCGCCGTGAGTGAAGATTTCCCAGCGCGGAATTTCGCCCGGGCCGGAGACCTTCTTCGCGTCGATGGCGACAACGATGCACTGCGAACCGAAATGCTGCGCAGCCTCGCCCACGAACTCCGGGTTGAACACCGCAGCGGTGTTGATCGAAACTTTGTCCGCGCCGGCATTCAGCAGGTTGCGAATGTCCTGCACAGTGCGCACGCCGCCGCCCACGGTCAGCGGAATAAACACCTGGCTGGCCATGCGTTCGACAGTGTGCAGCGTGGTGTCGCGACCATCGACGCTGGCGGTGATGTCGAGAAAGGTAATCTCGTCGGCACCTTGCTCGTCGTAGCGACGGGCGATTTCCACCGGGTCACCGGCGTCACGAATGTTCTCGAACTTGACGCCCTTGACCACCCGGCCGTTGTCCACGTCCAGGCAAGGGATGATGCGTTTGGCCAGCGCCATGGTCAGTCCTCAGCCTTTGTACGAATCGCAGAAAGCTTGCGCTTCAGCGACGTCGAGGGTGCCTTCGTAGATCGCCCGGCCAGTGATCGCGCCGATGATGCCAGGCGCCTTGGCGTCGAGCAGCGACTTGATGTCACCCAGATTGTGAATGCCGCCGGAGGCGATGACCGGAATGCGCGTTGCAGCGGCCAGCGCCGCGGTGAACGGCACGTTGCAGCCCTGCATCATGCCGTCTTTGGCGATGTCGGTATAAACGATCGCGGACACGCCATCGGCTTCGAACTGCTTGGCCAGGTCGATCACCTGGACGGTGCTGATTTCAGCCCAGCCGTCGGTGGCGACGAAACCGTCTTTGGCGTCGAGACCGACAATCACCTTGCCCGGGAACGCGCGGCAGGCTTCGGCGACGAAGGCTGGGTCTTTCACGGCTTTGGTGCCGATGATCACGTAGCTCACGCCCGCTTTCACGTAGTGCTCGATGGTTTCCAGCGAACGGATACCGCCGCCGATCTGGATCGGCAGGTTCGGGTAGCGCTTGGCGATGGCGGTGACCACTTCGCCGTTGACCGGCTGGCCTTCGAAGGCGCCGTTCAGGTCGACCAGATGCAGACGACGGCAACCGCCCTCCACCCACTTGGCAGCCATGCTCACCGGGTCATCGGAGAACACCGTGGAATCTTCCATGCGGCCCTGGCGCAGACGAACACAGGCACCGTCTTTGAGATCGATAGCGGGAATAATCAGCATCTGGCAAACCTTCAAATTCGATTGTTCAGCTTCGCTCGAAAATCAGTTTTTCTCGAGCGCCCACAGGTCGCTTTCGATGCTTTCGAACCTCTCTTTGAGGTGCGTCTGCACATCGAAAATCGCCCTGTTGTAATAGTGCGGCGCAATTTCGCGGGTAAACAGCTCAAGGATTTCGGCCGCTTCGAACGAACCCAGGTCCAGTTCGAAGCGATCTTCCATGAAGCGTTTGATCTTCTGGTTCGCCTCGTTCTCCTGTTCGGGAGTGAGGGTCAGGATCGGCGGCTTCTTCTTGGCCATTTACCAGCGACCATCCCACGCGGCGAAGTTCTGCAGCAATTGCAGGCCATGGGTATGGCTCTTCTCCGGGTGAAACTGCACGGCGAAACGCGAGCCATCGGCTAGCGCCGCAGCGAAATCGACACCGTAGTGCCCGCCCCCCACCACCTGCCGCGCATTGCCGGCAGCGATGTAGTAGCTGTGCACGAAGTAGAATCGCGCCAGGTCCGGAATGTTGTGCCACAGCGGATGCGAGATCGTCTGCTTCACTTCGTTCCAGCCCATGTGCGGGACTTTCAGGTGTTCGCCATCTTCATGCAGGTCTTTGCCGAAGAACTTCACCGCGCCCGGGAACAGGCCGATGCAGTCGACGCCGTCGTTCTCTTCGCTGCTGTCGAGCAAGGCTTGCATGCCGACGCAGATGCCGAGGAACGGACGGTCCTGGCTGACTTCACGCACCAGCGAATCGAAGCCCAGGCGACGGATTTCCGCCATGCAATCGCGAATCGCGCCGACGCCGGGGAAAACCACCCGGTCGGCTTCGCGAATCACGTCGGCATCGCTGGTGATCAGGACCTTGCCGGCACCGACGTGCTCGAGGGCCTTGGCCACCGAGTGCAGGTTGCCCATGCCGTAATCGATAACCGCGACCGTTTGCATTACAGAACGCCTTTGGTCGATGGCATCTGACCGGCCATGCGGTCATCGAGCTCTACGGCCATGCGCAGGGCGCGGCCGAATGCCTTGAACACGGTTTCGATCTGGTGGTGGGTGTTGGTGCCACGCAGGTTGTCGATGTGCAGGCTGACGAGGGCATGGTTGACGAAGCCCTGGAAGAATTCCTGGAACAGGTCAACATCGAAACCGCCGACGGTGGCACGGGTATAGGGAACATGCATCTGCAGGCCAGGACGGCCGGAGAAGTCGATCACCACGCGCGACAGCGCTTCATCGAGCGGGACATAGGCGTGGCCGTAGCGACGGATGCCTTTTTTGTCGCCGATGGCTTTCGCGAAGGCCTGACCGAGGGTGATACCGACGTCTTCCACGGTGTGGTGGTCGTCGATATGCAGGTCGCCCTTGCTGACAATATCCAGGTCGATCAGCCCGTGACGGGCGATCTGGTCCAGCATGTGCTCAAGAAAAGGAACACCGATATCAAATCGGGCCTTTCCGGTGCCATCCAGGTTGATCGAGGCTTTGATCTGGGTTTCCAGAGTGTCGCGCTCGACTGACGCCTTACGTTCGGCCATCACCAGCTCCGCAAAATCATTGGGCGAAAAAGGCAGCCATTATAGGGGCGCGGGCGGGAAACAGAAACACGAGAGGTGATATGACTGACGGATAGAACCCCGTTCCGTCGGGGATAGACATGTCCATACAAGCCAGGATTCATTGCGAATGCACGGCTTTTGCCTCTGTAGGAGCCGGCTTGCTGGCGATCCAGACACCGCGGTTATGCAGACAGACCGCGTCATCGTTGATCGCCAGCAAGCCGGCTCCTACAAGGATTGGTGTTAGTGGAACAGGACTGCCGTTTTCTGCAGGGTCACCCAGACACCCCACGCCAACGGAATCCCCACCACCAGCCACGCAGCAACCGCCAACGGCTTGGTGCCCGGCGCCGCTTTCCACTCCAGCACGGTGCTGGCGTCAGCGCCCTTGTCGTGGCCCAGCGCCTGTTCGGCGGCCAGTTCGGCGTCGGTCATGAAGTACTTGTCGGCCACCGGACGCACCAGCAGGTTGCAGATGAAGCCCAGCACCAGCAGGCCCGCGAGGATGTACAAGGTGATGTCATACGCTGCGGCGCGTTCAACGCCGATGCTCAGCTGATATTCACGCAGGTAGTTGACCAACACCGGCCCCAATACGCCTGCGGCAGCCCATGCGGTCAGCAGACGACCGTGGATCGCGCCAACCATTTGCGTACCGAACAGGTCGGCAAGGTAAGCCGGCACCGTCGCAAAACCGCCGCCATACATCGACAGGATCACGCAGAACGCCGCCACGAACAGCGCAACGTTGCCCAGATGACCGAGGTTCGGGATCAGCGCGTACAGGGCAAAACCCAGGGCGAAGAACACGAAATAGGTGTTTTTACGGCCCAGGTAATCCGAGAACGATGCCCAGAAGAACCGCCCGCCGATGTTGAACAGGCTCAGCAAACCGGTGAAACCGGCAGCAATCGCGGCAATCGAAGCCAGTTGGCCCGCGTCCAGCTGACCAAACGCCAGGTCAGTGCCGAGCAATTTGCCGGCGAACACTTCCTGCAACAGCGGCGAAGCCATGCCGAGGATGCCGATACCGGCGGAAACGTTAAGGCACAGCACCAGCCACACCAGACGGAATTGCGGAGTTTTCCACGCCACATTCACGTGCACGTGACGGTGGGTGATCATCGCATTCGAAGCTTTTTTCGCCGGAGCGGTCCAGCCTTCAGGCTTCCAGCCGGTTGGCGGAACGCGGTAGGACAATGCGCCACCGATCATGAACACGAAGTAGATCGCGGCCATCACCAGGAAGCTCTGCCACACGCCCACGCTCTCTGCCGAAGCGAAATGCCCCATCAAGGCCGCCGCCAGCGGAGCACCCACCATCGCACCGCCGCCGAACCCCATGATCGCCATGCCGGTCGCCATGCCGCGCTTGTCCGGGAACCACTTGATCAGGGTCGAAACCGGCGAGATGTAACCCAGGCCCAGGCCGATACCGCCAATGACCCCGGAGCCGATCCACATCAGCCAGATCTGGTGCGTATACACACCGAGCGCCGAAATCAGCAGACCACCACACCAGCACAGTGCCGACACAACACCAGCCTTGCGCGGCCCGGCGTGTTCCAGCCAGCCACCCCAGATCGCTGCCGAGCAGCCGAGGAAGATGAAGAACAAGGTGTAGATCCAGCCGAGCATCGAGATCGGCCAGTCGCATTGCGACGAGAAAACTTGCGAGATGAAGCTCATGTCCGGCGCGCAGGCCACTGCCTTGGTCACGCCCAAGGCTTTGGACAGCGGCAGCCAGAACACCGAGAAGCCGTAAGCCATGCCGATGCAGAGGTGGATGGCCAGCGCGGCCGGTGGCACCAGCCAACGGTTGAAACCGGGCTTGGCGATGATGCGTTCCTTGGACAGGAACGAGGGCTGGTCGGCCCTGAGGCCGTCCGCCGTGATACTCGTGGTCATTGTGTATCCCCCAATTATTAGTATTGTTCGCCAGCCATTCCCCACCCCCAGCCTTTATGCGCACGCATGACTGTTTTTAAGGTGGAGCTCCATTTTGATGCGACATCACGTCGCAGAAGGACGGACGAACTGGCAGAGGTTACCATTTGCACGTGACAGAAAAACCAAACTGATATCACCTTTTCGCAAGTCGTCTGTTCTCGTACCACTGAAGGAACCGTCATGCCTATCATCGTCGAGCTGCTGAACGAAGCCAGCTATCAGGATCAGCAGGATCTGCAAAAAATCTACCGCGACGCGCCGGACTGGCTGTTCGCCCCGTTTGCCGGTGAAGTGCAGTTGATCGAAGGCTGTCTGCGGGAAGGTTCGCTGATCGGCGGGCGTTTCAACGATCGCCTGTTGGGCGCCGCACGCCTGCAACGGCACCAGGACGTCTGGCATCTGTCCCAGCTATGCGTACGAAAAATCACCCGCCGTCGCGGGGTTGCCGAGCGGCTGGTGAACCAAGCCCAGGCATTGGCGTCCCAATCGGGCGCGACATTACGCCTGCTGGCACCTGCCGGGCACCTTGAGGCACAAGCACTGGCGGCCAAACTGAAAGTGCCGCTGGATATATTGCCGGGCTGATCGCTGACCGATCGTCCGCTTCGGAGCGCTATACTCCCCGGCTATATTTGAATTCGACTAACTACAAGGACTCGCCCATGAAAGCGTTCGGCAAAATCCTGGGTCTGGTACTTCTCGGGCTGTTGCTGATCATTGTGGCGCTGGGCTTTGCCCTGACCCACCTCTTCGATCCCAACGACTATAAAGACGAGATCCGCCAGATTGCCCGCGACAAGGCCCACATCGAGCTGACGCTCAATGGCGATATCGGCTGGAGCCTGTTCCCGTGGCTCGGCCTGGAATTGCACGAAGCCAGCGTCGCGACCCTGGCCAAGCCCACCGAGCCGTTCGCTGACTTGCAGATGCTCGGCCTGTCGGTGCGCGTAATGCCGCTGCTGCGCCGTGAAGTGCAGATGAGCGATGTACGCGTCGAAGGCCTGAACCTGCGCCTCAACCGCGACAAGGATGGCCACGGCAATTGGGAAGACATCGGCAAGGTGCCGGCGACGGCCAATCCGACGGCGCCTCCCGTCACGCCTGGCGAACCTGCACCGCAAACCACCGTCCAGGTGGAAAAACCGGCGCAGCCGATTCGCCTGGACATCGACAGCCTGACCGTCAATAACGCCCGCGTTGAATACAGCGACGAGAAGACCGGCAAACAATTCAGCGCCGAAAGCATCCAGCTGAGCACCGGGCCGATCCACGATTCAACCAACATCCCGGTCAAACTCACCGCGTTCCTCGGCACCAATCAGCCGGTTCTGCGGGTGCGCACCGAGCTCAATGGCGAGCTGCGTTTCGAGCGCGCCCTGCAACGCTACAAATTCGAAGACATGAAACTGTCCGGTGAAATCGCCGGCGACCCGCTGCAAGGAAAAACCGTAACATTCGCCGCTCAGGGTCAGTTGTTACTGGATAAAGCAGCGAACGTCGCCGAATGGACCGGCATCAAGGTTTCCGCCAACCAGCTGCGCGCATTGGGTGAACTCAAGGTCAACGACCTCGACAAGACACCGCAAATCAACGGCGGCATTTCGATTGCCCAGTTCGACCTGGCAAAATTCGTCGACAGCATCGGTCAGACACTCCCGGCAATGGCTGAGGGCAGCCTGAGCAAAGTCGAACTGGTCAGCCGCGTTGCCGGCACGCCGACCAGCGTGGTGTTCGACAGCATCAACCTGAAAGTCGACGACAGCACCTTCACCGGCCGCATCGCCGTTGAGGACTTCGCCAAGCAATCGCTGCGCGCAGTCCTCAAGGCTGACACCTTCAACGTCGACCGTTACCTGCCGCCAAAATCCGCCGAAGCCAACAGCGCGACACAAGTGCGCAAGGCCGAAGTGGCCAGCACCGAAGCCGATGCCATGGCGGGTGCGGGCAGCACGCCGCTACCGGACAAGCCGACCAAAGACGCCTGGAGCAGCGAGCGCCTGTTGCCGGTAGAACGCCTGAGCAAACTTGATGTGGACGCTGACCTGACGTTTGGCCAGTTGACCCTCGACAAACTGCCGATCCAGAACGCGGCGCTCAAGGCCAATGGCAAGGAAGGCCTGCTGACCCTCGAGAACCTGCGCGGCGATCTGTACGACGGCACCTTCGAATCCAAGGGCACCCTCGACGTGCGTCAACAGGCCCCGGCGCTGAACATGCAGACGCGCATCAACAAAGTGCCTGTGGAAAAAATCCTCGAAAGCCAGGGTAAAAATCCGCCGGTCAAAGGCCTGGTCACACTCGACAGCAACCTGACCGGCAATGGCAACAGCCAGAAAGCGCTGATCGAAACCCTCAACGGCACCGCCAGCTTCGTCATCAACAACGGCGTGCTGCTCAATGCCAACCTCGAACAGCAACTGTGCAAAGGCATCGCCACACTCAACCGCAAAACCCTGAGCGGCGAACCGAGAGGCAAGGACACGCCGTTCCAGGAACTCAAGGGCAACCTGACTTTGCGCAACGGCGTAGCCAGCAACCCGGACCTGAGAGTTCGTATTCCGGGCATGACCGTGAAGGGTGACGGCGACGTCGACCTGCGGGTGCTGGGCATGGATTACCGCGTTGGCATCATCGTCGAAGGCGACACCAGCGCCATGCCGGACCCGGCCTGTCAGGTCGGTGACAAATTCGTCGGCATCGAATGGCCGCTGCGCTGCCGCGGCCCGCTGGAACTCGGCGCCAAGGCGTGCCGCCTCGACAATGAACGCATGGGCCAGGTCGCTACCAAGATGGCCGGCGACAAGATCAGCGAAAAGATCGACGAGAAGCTTGGCGACAAGGTCAGCCCTGAACTGAAAAACGCATTGAAGGGGCTGTTCAAGCGATGAGAGCCGAGCAGTTTTCATCGGCGGTGCTGGACTGGTACGACCGCCACGGCCGCCACGACTTGCCTTGGCAACAAGGCATCACACCGTATCGGGTGTGGGTCTCGGAAATCATGTTGCAGCAGACTCAGGTCAGCACCGTGCTGAACTACTTCGACCGTTTCATGGCTTCGCTGCCGACGGTCGAAGCGCTGGCCGCTGCGCCGGAAGATGAGGTGCTGCACCTGTGGACCGGCCTCGGCTACTACACCCGCGCGCGCAATTTGCAGAAGACCGCGAAGATCGTCGTTGCCGAGTACGGCGGCGAATTTCCGCGGGATGTGGAAAAGCTGGTTGAGCTGCCGGGGATCGGCCTGTCCACGGCCGGCGCCATCGCCAGCCTGAGCATGGGCCTGCGGGCGCCGATCCTTGATGGCAACGTCAAACGGGTGCTGGCGCGGTTTACGGCGCAGGAGGGTTATCCGGGCGAACCGAAGGTCGCCAAACAGCTGTGGGCGAACGCTGAGCGCTTCACGCCCCATGATCGGGTCAACGCCTACACCCAGGCGATGATGGATCTGGGCGCCACACTTTGCACTCGCAGCAAACCGAGCTGCCTGCTCTGCCCACTGGAAAAGGGCTGCGAAGCGCACATGCTCGGCCTGGAAACCCGCTACCCGATTCCCAAACCACGCAAAGCCGTGCCACAGAAGCGCACGCTGATGCCGATGCTCGCCAACGGCGAGGGCGCGATTCTGCTTTACCGCCGCCCTTCCACGGGCTTGTGGGGCGGCCTTTGGAGCCTGCCGGAACTCGACGACCTCGATGACCTGCAACATCTGGCGTCGCAGCACTCGCTGGAACTGGGCAGCCAACAAGCGCTGCCGAGCCTGGTGCATACCTTCAGCCATTTTCAGTTATCCATCGAACCCTGGCTGGTTCAGGTCCAGGAGGCCGGCCATCACGTGGCCGAGGCCGACTGGCTCTGGTATAACCTCGCCACCCCGCCGCGCCTGGGCCTTGCCGCCCCGGTCAAAACCTTGCTCGAACGCGCGGCCGCCGTATTGAACGCAGGAGAGTCGTCATGACCCGCACCATCATGTGCCGCAAGTACAAAGAAGAATTGCCCGCCCTTGAGCGCGCTCCATTCCCGGGCGCAAAAGGCCAGGACATTTTTGACCACGTCTCGGCCAAGGCCTGGGCCGACTGGCAGAAACACCAGACCCTGCTGATCAACGAAAAACGCCTGAACATGATGAACGCCGAAGACCGCAAATACCTCCAGGGCGAGATGGACAAGTACTTCTCCGGCGAGGAATACGCCAAGGCTGAGGGCTACGTTCCGCCAGCTGAATAATTGCGTTTTTTCGAGGGTCGGAACGTAAGCGACGGTAATAATTAAAATTTTTTTGAAAACTTTCTTGACGACCCCCTGAAAAACCAGTTTAATGCGCCCCGTTGCCCAGATAGCTCAGTCGGTAGAGCAGGGGATTGAAAATCCCCGTGTCGGCGGTTCGATTCCGTCTCTGGGCACCAAATACCGAAAACCCTGAATCGCAAGATTCAGGGTTTTTTTATGCCCGGGATTTAACGAAGTCCGGCACGCGGCAGTGGAAGCACCGGATCGACGATCCAAAAACAACACTCGCCTTCAGCAAGGCTCTATAGTAGCGTTGTGCCACAAACTCGACCGACACAACGGAAACCCGTCCGGTCGATTTCAATGCAATCCACTGCCCCACGGCGCAGTTGGAATACGCACCCAAAAGGACAGGTAACAACGCAAGGAATGCCTCCCCCCCCCCGCAGTAAACACCAGCGCTACACATCCCCTTAAGCCAAAGGACATGGAAAAGTTATGTCAACAATCAACGAACTAAAAGACAAGATCAACACGAAGACCTGGAACCTGGTGCTGCTCTCCTTCGCCACTGCCGGGATCTATCTTATTTTGTGGCTATACAAAAACAACAAAATCATCAGCGACACCACCAAAGTGGTAGATGACGTTTACATCATCTGGATCGCTGTATGTGCCGGCTTAAGTGGCGCACTCGCCAACCTGGGGAACGTGGCTCTGGATTTTACGTCCATCGTTCTCAGCCTCGCCGGTGGCGTGCTGTACATCGTATGGGCATTCAAGGCCAAAAAGGCACTCACGGAATATGCCCTCAACGAGCACAAGATCGACCTGCGAATGAACGCCTTCTACACGTTCGTGTTCAGCCTGTACTACATCAATTACTGCATCAACGATCTGCCGGAAGAACAGCGTAAGCAGCAGATCCTGAGAGGCCAGACCGCTCAAGCCTAAAACCACGCAATGGGCGGACAGATGATTTTCTGCCGCCCATTCGCTGGAACAAAGGCATCGGCCGGTCAACTCCGGCCAACTGCTAGCTTTCACCGGCCCAGTGAAAGACCAGATTACGCGCAGGGCCACTTCCTATCTCGGCACTATCACGCCGCACTTCTCCATGTCGCGTAGCAACCACGGTGTACTTGCCGGGCGGTAGCTGAACATAAACCAGCGGGCCAGCCTCGTTCAGCGTCAACACGGTTTGCCCTTGGGCTTTCTGAATGACCACGTCGATGTCGGGAATGTATTTATTCTCCGCCCCGACCGAAAACGTCATGTGCAAGTTATAGCCAGCCGTTTGCTGGATGGCCTTCGACTCATCCACGCCGATACCGCCGGACAGATAAGTAATTCCGTTTTGCTCCTGTGGTTGAACTTGCACGCCAGCGCTGTCGATTGGTTCAAGACTGGCGGCAGACGACATCACCGGGAACATCAACATGCCCACCGCGGCGATGGGCAACGCAAGGGAATGCACGCACTTCATGATCACGCCTCCCGGGCTCCGTGGAACCCATTCGTCATGCCTTTTAGATTTCCTCTCGAACGCCCGGGTTTTAGATTGATTGGTACTTGGGCTCACTACGAAAAGGACTACACGTTATATTCCTCAAGCACGACTTGCCGTCGGAGCGATCCCGCAAACCCGATCGGGCTTTCCTTCCGGCAATTCGTGACGCACTGCGTCACGAATCAAGTTGGACCCACTACCGCAGACTACTGCGCGTCGATGGTGACACCGCAACGTACTCAATTGCTTCGTCATCTTCGATCTGAAGCGCGGCAAAGACGAACTCTGCGCCGAACTGGACAGAGAGCAGGCGGCAATCGAGGAGCGACTGCTCGATCAGATCCCCCTGTGAACACAGATGGATTGTCCACCCGCCGCACGAAGACTATCGTTGGCAGCTACCCGCAAAGGTCTGAAGCCGATGAATTTGCAGGACATGTCACTGGCCCCCACTCAAATCGAGTTGCCGCTGCCCACTCCCGTTTCTGGCGAACAATTCAAAGAGCCCGCCGCAGACGGCTTCATCCTCGGCGGTTTCACTTGGCGGCACGCCTTTCAGGACCTTGTGCGCCCGGTCGTCATCATCAACGCCGCCACCTCGGTTCGCTGCCGTCACTATTCGCGCTTCGCCGATTACCTGTTCGCCAACGGCTTCGATGTCATCACCTATGACTACCGTGGCATCGGCGAATCACGCCCTGCGTCATTGAAAAATCTCGACGCCTCATGGACTGATTGGGGCGCGCTGGATTTCGAGGCGATGCTCAAGCGCGCTCAGCGCGAATTTCCCGGCCAGCCCATCGATGTCGTCGGCCACAGCTTTGGAGGCTGTGCAGCGGGCCTGGGAGCCTCAGGACATCTGATCCGGCGTCTGGTGACCGTCGGTGCGCAATTCGCTTACTGGCGTGACTATGCGCCGGCTCATCGCTGGCGGATGTTTGGCAAATGGCATGTGGTGATGCCGCTGATCACGATGATCTGCGGATACTTTCCCGGAAAGCGCCTTGGCTGGCTGGAAGACACGCCTGCCGGCGTGGTTCGCGACTGGGCCACGCCCACCGGCCGATACGAAACGCGCCCCAGCGGTCGAGTCATCGCCGCTAAGGCCGGTGAACTGCCCTTCGCGACGATGACCGCCAAAACCCTCGCCATCAGCATTACCGACGACCCTTACGGCACTATCGCAGCCATCGAACGCTTGCTCGGCTACTTCAGCGGCGGCAAAAACACCCACCTGCGAATCGCCCCCGAAGACATCGGCGAAGCAGAAGTCGGACATTTCGCCTTTTTTCGTAGCGCATACCAAGCCACACTATGGCCCATTGCATTGTCCTGGCTGCAAAACGGCGAATTGGCCCCCGATACCCCCGGGCGGACAGTACCGCGCAGCGAGTCCTTTTAACGCACGACGGATCAAAACCCATGGCCTCCGCCAACAAGCAGCAAAAACGCGCCACCCGCGCCAAAGCCAAGGCCAAGCAGAACCGCACGCAACGGGCTGCCGCGCCGGTCGAGCTGGATCCGAACGACGATCGCATCGACTTTGAATCGGTGGACCTCACCGAACTGTTCAAGAAAATGATCGACGCTGAAAAAACCAGTCAGCAAGCCATGTGCGTCGCGTTCCTCGAAGACCCATTGCTGGAACTGGTGTACGAGCAGGAAGGTGAAGAAGGCGCGATGGATTTCATCCTCGCCGCCCTGATCGAGTATCGCCAATGGTCCACCGAAGTCGACGAAGCGGGCGCCCTGGCGTGGATCGAATCCCCGGCCTTCCAGGCCGACTATGTAGCGGCTTCCGACATCATCGCAGCCCAAACCCAACAGAAACCGAACTGAGTTCCCATGGCATCCCTGAACAAGCAACAGAAACGCGCCAAACGCGCCAAGATCAAAGCCAAACAGATCAACATCCACGGCAGGAAACCCGTCGCGCTGGATGACGATCTGGGTGAAATCGGCGAGCCGATCCCGGAATACACCCTGGCGATGTTCAGCAAGATGCGCGACGCCGAAGCTGTCGGCCGCAGTGAAATGCTCTCCGTGCTGCTGACGAACCTCGCCTTTATCATCATTGACCATCCAGAACTGCTGGACATGGAAAACGCCGACGACGAAGGCATGGCCGCCACTCACCTGGCCGCCGACATGCTGATCGACTACCGCATGTGGGCCGACGGCATGGATCGCGAAACCGCCCAGGCATGGCTGACCGACCCGCAATTCATCACCGACTTTGGTGATGCGCTGGACAGCTATCGCCAGTCGCCGGATGCGCAGGAAGAAAAGGGCGAATAAAGGCCCTCAGAAACAGAAACGGCCGCCTGTCATCACTGACAGCGGCCGTTTTTTTTTTGCAAACCTGAAAAACAACAATCAGGCAGCGACAGCATCCAGACGCGGGATTTCCATCCCGACCTTGGCGCTGGCGTAGCTCAGATCGCCGCTGGCGATGGACCGAGCCTTGAAGCCGGCGCCGATCAGGTCGCGCACGTACAGTTTGTTGTAGATGAACATGAACACGAAGTTGCTGAGGCCGAACGTGAAGCAGGCGATGATGAACATGATCGCTGCCCACTTGATGTCGCCACGGAACAGCGGCGGCAGGAAGCCAAAGAAAAACACGGTCCACGAGAAGCCGATCGGGGCTTCCTTCATGGCTCCGGTTTTAGGGTTTTTGAACACAACCGATGTAAACGCCATGCCTGTCTCTCCTTGATGCCCCAATGGGTTGGCTGAATGGCCGGGCTAGCTCCATGCAGCGTTGGCTCGTGACTGCCGCGCAAACGGCACGCGCACGTAAATGCATCTGTGACACGCATCAGATGAGGGAGCAGGCGAGAAAGGGTCGAGGGGCTTTAGCCAGGAAAGGCTGGGGGCGTCGAACAATCCATGTCCTGAAACTCCATCGCATCCCGCAACAGCGAGATACACATTCGGCGAGAAGGCTACTATCTCGACATCATCGTGTCCATCAAAGAGCCGACCGATAAAAACCCTGAATGAAAGTAAAAACGACCGCGATCATCTCTGATGGCGGTCGTTTTCGGTACATCGACAGTGGACGTAGAACCTAGCGGGCCACTGCGCCAATCAGCTGCTCATTGCGACGACGGCGCGCCACGAACAACCCGGCAGCCACCACACACAGGCTCAGGAAACCGGTCGCGAGGATTTCCACGCGGTGGGCGTCCTGGAACAACATGATGGTCAGGGCCGCGACGATGAAGACGATCACCGCGTAGGTCAGGCCCGGGAACAGCCACATGCTGAAGGCAATTTTTTCACCGCGGGCCACACGCTGTTTGCGCATGCGCAGTTGCGAGATCGCGATCACCAGGTACACCAGCAACGCGATGGCGCCGGAGCTGGCCAGCAGGAATTCGAACACTGCAGTCGGCGCCACGTAGTTGGCAAATGTTGCCAGGAACGCTGCGCCCGTGGACAACATCACCGCCCAGTAAGGCGTGCCGCTCTGGTTGGTGCGCGTGGACACGGCTGGCGCATCACCGCGTTTGCCCAGGGAAAACATCATGCGCGACGAGGTGTACAGCGCCGAGTTCAAGCAACTGGTCACGGCGACCAGCACCACGATGTCGACGATCATCTTGGCGTTCGGAATACCCATGCGTTCAAGCACGGTCTGATAGGAACCGAGGCTGGCCAGTACCGGGTCGTTCCACGGCACCAGGGCCACGACGATGAAGATCGAAACGAGGTAGAACAAACCAATCCGCCAGATCACCGAATTGGTGGCCTTGGAGATTTGCTTGCCAGGGTTTTTCGATTCCGCGGCCGCGATGGTCACGATCTCGGTGCCCATGAAAGAAAACATCGTGGTCAGGATGGCACCCAACACGGCGCCCATGCCGTTTGGCAGGAAGCCCTGAGTGTCGAACAGGTGCGAAACACCGCTGACCTGACTGTTCGGCAGGAAACCGAAGATCGCCAGAACGCCGAGAATAATGAAGCCGATGATCGCCACGACTTTGAGCAGGGCGAACCAGAACTCGAACTCGCCGTAGTTCTTCACGCTGAACAGGTTGGTGACGGTCAGCAGCATCGTGATGACCAGCGCGAAAGCCCAGATGTCTACGCCAGGGAACCAGGCATGCAGGATGGTTGCGGCAGCGTTGGCCTCCAGCGGGATCACCAGCACCCAGAACCACCAGTACAACCAGCCGATGGTAAAACCGGCCCAGTGACCGATCGCGCGATCGGCGTATGTCGAGAAGGAGCCGGTGTCTGGCGAGGCAACCGCCATTTCACCCAGCATGCGCATCACTAGCACCACCAGCATACCGGCGGCGTAGGCCAACAGCACGGCGGGGCCTGCGGCGGCGATTGCGTGGCCCGAGCCAACGAACAGGCCGGCGCCGATAACCCCGGCGATCGACAGCATGGTCACATGACGCGGTTTGAGCCCCTGTTCGAGGCCGTTAGAGCTTTGGGTATTGCTCATTGAAACTACCTTTATAAGGAAAAGCGAATGCGTGCATCCCGTCGCGAACTCTCTTCTGTAAAAAGAAACAAACGGGGCGTTCCGGAATCTGCACGCAATAATTGCGCCAAAATGTTTCAACACCCCCTAACCCGGCGATCTCACTCAGACCGGACAGTCATCGCAAGTCATTGAAAATAATGGCACTTCGCCAGAGCGTTACCCTGCGACTCACTTGAAGAACGAATCTGCGCACCGGAAACACACCCAACAAATGCTCAATGCACAATAAAAGTGCGGATCAGGAACGTTTGGCTGGTTAGCGCTTCCAACACCCCGCCAAAGCTGGCAACATCGCGCCCTTTTTTACGGGACAGCCGCACCCCATCGGGTTCAAACGGCTGTTCGGTTGATAGCAGCGCGACAGTCTGCTGTACCGATGCGACAACCTGCCACATGCCACCCGTTTACCGCCCGTAGCGCTGTTGGCTGCCATTCAGACGCTATGTTAGGTTGGCCGCCTCGCCAGGAAGGCCCGCCAACAGCAGGAGCGCAACATATATGAGGAACGCACATGGCTGAGGCCACGCCCGCGCTTGAAATCCGCAACTTGCACAAACGCTACGGACAGCTTGAGGTGCTCAAAGGCATCTCGCTGACCGCCCGCGACGGCGATGTGATCTCGATCCTGGGCTCCTCCGGTTCCGGCAAGTCCACATTCCTGCGTTGCATCAACCTGCTGGAAAACCCGCATCAGGGCCAGATCCTGGTGGCCGGCGAAGAACTCAAGCTCAAAGCCGCCAAGAACGGCGAACTGGTTGCGGCCGACGGCAAGCAGATCAATCGTCTGCGCAGCGAAATTGGTTTTGTGTTTCAAAACTTTAATCTGTGGCCGCACATGAGCGTGCTCGACAACATCATCGAAGCGCCGCGTCGCGTGCTCGGCCAGAGCAAGGCCGAAGCCATCGAAGTCGCCGAAGCCTTGCTGGCCAAGGTCGGCATCGCCGACAAGCGTCATGCGTACCCGGCGCAACTGTCTGGCGGCCAGCAACAACGCGCGGCGATTGCCCGCACGCTGGCGATGCAACCCAAGGTGATCCTGTTCGACGAACCCACCTCTGCCCTTGACCCGGAAATGGTCCAGGAAGTACTTAATGTCATCCGCGCACTGGCCGAAGAAGGCCGCACCATGCTGCTGGTCACCCACGAAATGGGGTTCGCCCGTCAGGTGTCCAGCGAAGTGGTGTTCCTCCACCAGGGCCTGGTAGAAGAGCAAGGATCGCCACAGCAGGTGTTCGAAAACCCGCTTTCGGCGCGCTGCAAACAATTCATGTCCAGCAACCGCTAACGGAGCTACCCGCATGCAGAACTACAAAAAGGTCTTCCTGGCAGCCGCCGTCACCCTGGCCTTCAGCGCCGGGGCCATGGCCGAAACCCTGAAGATGGGCATCGAAGCGGCCTACCCGCCGTTCAACAACAAAGATGCCAGTGGCAATGTCGTCGGCTTCGACAAGGAAATCGGCGACGCCCTGTGCGCCAAGATGAAAGTCGAATGCACCGTGGTCACCTCCGACTGGGACGGCATCATCCCGGCCCTGAACGCCAAGAAGTTCGACTTCCTGATCTCCTCGATGTCGATCACCGACGAGCGCAAGCAAGCCGTCGACTTCACCGACCCGTACTACTCGAACAAGCTGCAGTTCATCGCCAAGAAAGACGTCGACTTCAAAACCGACAAGGACGCGTTGAAAGGCAAAGTGATCGGCGCCCAGCGCGCAACACTGGCCGGCACCTGGCTTGAAGACAACATGCCGGACGTAGAAACCAAACTCTACGACACCCAGGAAAACGCTTACCTCGACCTGACCTCCGGTCGTCTGGACGGCATCCTGGCCGACAAATACGTCAACTACGAGTGGCTGAAAAGCGACGCCGGCAAGCCTTACGAATTCAAAGGCGACCCGGTGGAAGAAAGCGACAAGATCGGTATCGCTGTGCGTAAAGGCGACGCGATCCGCGAGAAGCTGAACGTCGCACTGAAGGAAATCGTTGCTGACGGCACCTACAAAAAGATCAACGACAAGTACTTCCCGTTCAGCATCTATTGATACTGACCTGCCGGACCGGGGCCGTTTTCTGACGGCGCCGGTCCCCGGCCTTGCCTGCCGCGATTTGAAAAGAAATCCATGATTATCGACCTCTACGGATTTGGCCCGGCGCTCGCCGCTGGCGCGCTGATGACTGTGAAACTGGCACTCTCGGCCCTGTGTCTGGGGCTGGTGCTCGGTTTGCTCGGTGCCTTGGCCAAGACTTCCCCGTACAAGCCGCTGCAATGGCTTGGCGGCACTTATTCGACACTGGTTCGCGGCATCCCGGAATTGCTCTGGGTGCTGTTGATCTACTTCGGCACGGTCAACCTGATGCGTGCCTTGGGCGAGTTTTTCGGCAACCCCGACCTCGAACTCAATGCCTTCGCCGCCGGCGTGATTGCGCTGGGCCTGTGCTTTGGCGCCTACGCTACGGAAGTGTTTCGTGGTGCGATTCTGGCGATTCCGAAAGGTCACCGTGAAGCCGGGGTGGCACTGGGTCTTTCGAAGTTTCGCATTTTCACCAAGCTGATCATGCCGCAGATGTGGCGCATCGCCCTGCCCGGCCTGGGCAACCTGTTCATGATCCTGATGAAAGACACCGCGCTGGTGTCGGTGATCGGCCTGGAAGAAATCATGCGTCACGCGCAAATCGGCGTGACCGTGTCCAAGCAACCGTTCACCTTCTATATGGTGGCCGCGTTCATGTACCTGGGCCTGACGATTCTGGCCATGACGGGCATGCACTTCATGGAAAAACGCGCCGCTCGCGGCTTCGCGAGGAGCACCCAATGAACTGGGAAGTCATCATCAAGTGGCTGCCGAAACTGGCCCAAGGCGCAACGCTGACTCTGGAACTGGTGGCCATCGCCGTCATTGCCGGCCTGTTGCTGGCGATTCCGCTGGGCATCGCTCGCTCGTCGCGCCTGTGGTGGGTGCGCGCATTCCCCTACGGCTACATCTTCTTTTTCCGTGGCACGCCGTTGCTGGTTCAGCTGTTCCTGGTCTACTACGGCCTCGCGCAGTTCGATGCGGTCCGTAACAGCTCGATGTGGCCGTACCTGCGCGATCCGTTCTGGTGTGCCACCGCGACCATGACCTTGCACACCGCGGCCTACATCGCCGAGATCCTGCGCGGTGCGATCCAGGCGATTCCACCGGGCGAGATCGAAGCGGCGCGGGCGCTGGGCATGTCTCGGGCGAAAGCGCTGTTCTACATCATCCTGCCGCGAGCGGCACGCATCGGCCTGCCGGCGTACAGCAACGAAGTAATCCTGATGCTCAAGGCCAGCGCGCTGGCCAGTACGGTGACCCTGCTGGAACTGACCGGCATGGCCCGCACCATCATTGCCCGGACGTATCTGCCGGTGGAGATCTTCTTCGCCGCGGGCATGTTCTACCTGCTGATGGCTTACGTGCTGGTTCGCGGCTTCAAGCTGCTGGAGCGCTGGTTGCGCGTCGATGCCTGCCAAGGGCGTTGATTCCCGCGTGTTGACGGGCGAGCACCTGCTCGCCCGCTTCATGGCGCTGGATGCTTTTCTGATCGAGCATCAGGCACTTTGGAAGCCTCGACCGTTTACTCATCTGCAGCTTCCTTGGGAAGCGTCCTACCCGGAGTTGGCTTTATGGCTACGCGGGCGGTCGCTGCAAGAGGCGGAACACAGTCATAACCAACCTTGCTTGCTGGATGCGCCGGAGCCGTTTGCTTCATTGGCGGCGTTATCCCTTGAGCTGGGTTCGGTTGGTGAGTTGCCGGCCCATGCACTCGAATCGGCCGGGCATCGCTTGAACGTCGACGTGCCGGGGCGCAAGTGGCAGCAGATCGAGGCGTTTGCCAGTCGGTTGTCGTTTGCTGTGCCCTCCAGGCATTGGCTGGATTGGTGCTCTGGCAAAGGCCACTTGGGACGACGGTTGCTGCAACCCGGTCAATTGCTCACTTGTCTTGAGCACGATCCCGCATTGGTACTCAGTGGTCAGGCGCTCAGCCAGCGTCATCAATTGCATGCGCTGCATGTCGAGCAGGATGTACTCGCGCCTGGCGCCGCCTCTTTGTTAAACGCCGATCACACGCCTGTCGCGCTGCACGCCTGCGGCGATCTGCATGTGCGACTGATCCAGCTCGCCAGCGCCGCCGGGTGCAAACAGATGGCTGTTGCGCCGTGTTGCTATAACAGGATCAGCCTGCCTGCGTACCAGCCAGTTTCCGCTGTCGGTTTGCGCTCCGACCTACAGCTGTCACTCGATGATCTCTCACTCCCGATGAGCGAAACCGTCACCGCCGGTGCCCGCGTCCGACGTCAGCGCGACACGTCCATGGCCCGACGCCTGGCGTTCGATCTGCTGCAACGGCAACTGCGCGGCGTTGATGAATACCTGCCCACACCGTCACTGCCCAGCGCTTGGCTGGACAGATCCTTCGCCGATTACTGCCATCATTTGGCCGCACTTAAAGAGTTATCCACAATCGGCTCGCAGGATTGGCCAGCGCTCGAAGCCGCCGGTTGGCAAAGACTGGCAGAGGTTCGCAATCTGGAGCTGCTGCGCGGACTTTTCCGACGCCCGTTGGAGCTTTGGCTGAACCTTGATCGAGCACTTTTCCTCACCGAGCAGGGTTACACCGTTCGACTCGGTACCTTCTGTGAAACCCCACTCACGCCGCGTAACTTCCTGTTGCTGGCGGAACGCACCTAAAACAGCCACAGCCTGTGGATAACTCTGTTGATGAAATATCGTGGATCCAATATCTACGCCTGTTTCAGGGCTGAAACCAATCTGTTCAATTTTCGTACACCCGAATAAAAAACCGGAAAAACAGGCATTTGCGAGAAAACGAGAATGGATCCACATTTTCGATCTTAACCGCGTGCATCGAACGCCCCGTTGTGCATAAGCATTAAATCAAAAGAACATAAACAACCTGGAAATCCTCGACTATCTTTGCCAAGCGTCAGAATTCTCTGACGTCAGGGACAGCAAGGAGCTGGGAAAAAATGAGCACATTGAACAGTGCGCAGGAAGCCGTCGATACCGTCGCCAACGAAGCCATTGTCGCTGCACTGCAGCAAACCTTCGCGGTGGGCGGCGCCATCATCAACAACGCAACGGGCGAGGTCATCGCCGCAATGCACAACAACGTGCTGATGCCTTTCCCCGGCAGTGGCACCCCCTACTTTCTACCCCACGACCCGACCGCCCACGGCGAGCGACAGTTGGTGGATTGGTACTACGAAAACGTTGCACCACTGAACCTGCCACCGCCCAGCCAACTGACTGTCGTCACCACGCTGGACCCGTGCGCCATGTGCGCCGGTTCGCTGCTGACCGCAGGGTTCAACGTCGCCGTCAGTGCGATCGATGACTACGCAGGCATCAACTACAACAGCCAGTTCACCTTTCCGTCGCTGCCACCGCAGATCCGCCAACAGGCGCAGGACACCTGGGGCTATTACGCCATTGCAGCGCCGGTCAGCCGCGCCTATCAGGGCTCGAACAGCCCGGTGTTCGCCAACCAGACGATCGACTCGGCAGCATATTTCCTCTGCAGTTCGATCTTCTCCGCCAGCGTGAATACGGTGCGCGAGGCCAGCAACAACAGCGGTCTGTCGCCGGATCAATTAAAAAACCCGGCTACCCTGCCGGCCAACAGCAAAGTGCGCCAGGCACTCACGGCACTCAGCCCGTTTGCGCTGACCGTGCAATCGGCCAACCCGCGCGACCCTGGCGCAGAACTGGCCCCGCCGCTGCTGAAAACTGCGCAACCCAATCCGAAAACCCCAGTGTTCAACTCGGTAGCGCTGATCGATCCGTTCGGTAATTTGCTGGTGTGTCTGGGCGGCGCCGAGTTCCAGTCGCCGATTCGTACAGCGTTCATGGAAACCACACGCGGCTATGCGGTCATGCGCTGGACCCTGATGAACGACCCCGACCCGGCCGTACGCGCCGAAGCCGCGCAATACCTGACGCATCCGAAATACGGCACCTTCGTCTTCCTCTACGCCCCCGACCCAACAACGCCACAGGCCGTGATGACCTTCGGCGCCTACGGCTCGACCATGGAAGGCCCCGTGCCGCAGAGCTATCCGTCCAACCTGCAATACGTGTTGCTGCCGGGCAACACCACCCCGCAAGCGTTGTCGACACTGGCCCAGAGCCTGCCGCCGTTCTACACCCAAAGCGTGCAAGTGGCGCCAGAACAGGTGCTGAGCCAGGACCTGATCAACGCAGTTAAAAACGGCGTGTGATCCTTAGCTGGCCGCCTCGCGGAAGCGTTCGCGGGGCTGGCCTGAAGGTCGCGCAAAAATAGTCTGAATTCAGGGGTTTACAGAAGCTATCCAATCGCTATAATCGTCGCCCTAACACGCCGGTATAGCTCAGTTGGTAGAGCAACTGACTTGTAATCAGTAGGTCCCGGGTTCGACTCCTGGTGCCGGCACCATACGCAGTATCAAGAAAGGCTCACCGCAAGGTGGGCCTTTTTTGTTTTCCCTTTTTCACAATTTCTCTCACACCAGCATCCAAATACTGCGTGCCACTCCAAATCCGGCCGCCAGCCGTTCATGAGCGCTCACGAACTGCCTTTACAACTGATATCAAAAAGATGGCATTTTTGTATCTCGGCTAGTTATTCTCTATCCGATTTGGCGAGCGCCCCGCTCGCTGTCACAAGGACGAGTAAACGCTGATGAGCATTGCGCAACACGAACTTAAAGAGATGAATCAACTGCTGGAAAGCGGCGTTAACATCTCAGAAATCGCAATGAAGTACCCGAGTTATGAATACTGGGAAATCTACGGAAGCGTGAAGGACTTCAGTTTACTTGGTAAGAAACGGATCATTACCAATCGCCTTAACACCCTGCGCAATAGTGCCACCAAGGCAGAGCGCTCGGACTTGATTGACGAAATCGACACACTGATTACCGAAATGTACAACCTGACTAAAAGTAATGGAAAAAAGCTGGTGGACATCAGTAAGGTTCTGAATCGCTGATCATCTGAAGACGATGACGGGTTGCCGTTGAAGCCTAGCGCGGGTGTTGAAAACGCCCCCCCCAAAGATGTGGCTTTGACAGCAACCCAGGTAGCCAGAACCTTTAAGGCTACGCCACACCGTGGTGGTTCTCCCAAAGTGCGATTAGCGTCCGGCGGCTCGCACGGTCACAGCGATGTGATGGATGCCTACTTTTTCCAGTGTGCCCACTGCGGCAACTCATCCCCTTTCATAGCTGCCCTGCAGCAACCTATCCGCTTGGCCATTTCCTTGCGCCAATCTGCGCCCGTCTCTTTCTTCCGGAAAGAGACGGGCGCTCCTACCACTGCTGCAGCCCAGCTCGTACAAGGCTTTGCGGCATTCCCCCTCGTGACAATCGGCGTGACAAACACCGAAGTCACCAGCAACAGCGATGCAGATGATGGTGCCGCAGCCTACGGAATGGACTGCACCTGACTGACAGTCAGGCACGCCCCGGTCATCGCATTACTGCCTTCACCCGACTCAGGTTCTCGCGGCATTGGTCTCGTCAGCCAGTGCAGCCTCCACCCGCCCACTTCTTCGGAAGTGCTCAGGAGGCCAGATCATGAGATGCCCAAGCTCCCAGTCGTAAGGAGCCGCCAGTCCCGCGTTAGTGGACAACCCCCACAGGCCGCAGGGGCCTTGATCCCTGATAACACTCAACATTCTTGGCGGGATGACGTGGGGAAGGTTTCAAAGATTTTGGCTTCGAGAGGAGTTTGATCATGGCATTGGTAGGCAGACGGGATGGGCGAAATTTTGGCTATGGCCGGCAATTGAGTTATGCCGGGCCCCAGGCGTTGCGGGACATGTTTGGCGGCGGGCATTACGGCACGGTCAAAGCGCACAGTGATCGATGGCAGGCATTTGTACGTTGGTGCCGCTCGAAGGATGGGCCGGGGTTTAACGATGCGCGGCAGATTGATCGGCAGACCTTGTTGGACTATGCCGGACATCTGCGCCAACAATTTGAACAAGGTGAGCTCGCCATCGCCACTGCGCAAAACCGATTGTCCAGCGTCAACCGTACCCTTGCAGCGCTTCGCGGTGATCAGTATGTGAAAGTACCGAGTCCGAGCAACGCGTTGGAAATGCAGCGCACCACCATCCGCATGACAGTTCCACAAGGCCAGGATCGCGAACACGTGATACGCATATTTGATCGCTGGCAACGTGATAATCCGTGGACTTGGCGACGAAAGCATCTGGTTTGGTTCTTAAACCAGCATATGAGCCAGTGCACTAGGTCAACACGCTATTACTATCTGCTCACCCTGCGTTTGCTAATTATTCGCTTAGGCAAAGCATGGCATTTTGAAGTGCGAGACGAAGGCCACTATCCGTAGAGGAAATAGAAACCGGCGGTCACCCCCAATAGGGGCGTGCATCGCTCCTAGGAAGCCTGTCCCTTTAAGGCCGGTTCTCTGATCTCACGTTAGGGCGACCGACTGCGAAATTCACGACTCTGAGTGTATTTTACCGCACAGGGGTGATGCCATAATGCTGGCGCCACCCCTTGAGACAGGGGACCTGCTTGACGACTAATTGAAGGGACTGAAAATTGGCCGACGACAAACTTCCTAAAAGTGCAATTTCTTCTTGGAGCGGTTTCGTATATCAAGGGAAGGTTGCCCTTTACCACTGCCTAAAACTCATGGAATCAGGAGATGAGGACTTTGAACTTCAGCTCGATAGCACGGACGACTTCGCCATTTATAAGAATGGCTGTCTCATAAGTGCACACCAAGTTAAAGCAAAGGTGGGTAAAAATAGGAGTTCATACATTGATGCGCTTAAAAAATCCGGCGCCATAGAGTTCGATAGAAAAAAGATACTCTTCGCTATTTCCATACCTCAGTCCAACTGGACGACATGTCCGACTTCACGGCCCCCAGCGGAGAAACTGTAAAATTCTACAGTTACGGACAAATAAAATACTGCAGTCTTGATGAAATCGAAAACATAACAAAGCAAGCAATTAAAGAAACTCTTGATCGCCTCAAAACACTACAAAGCGAACATACCCTAAACCTAAACTACTGCTTGGTTTCTGAGCAAATAAGCTCAAAGGCAATCTATATACATGCACAAAATCAATTACATGGTTATACAGAAAATGAAGCAGCCTATCACAATAGAATAAGCGCAAGACAAATTCTTGAATCGCTGCTAGATAATCAACCACATCTTGATGTTGAATATTTTGCGGCCGAGCTTCGCAACGAATTTTTTAAAAATCTTGAAGCGCGGGTTGAGGACGAGGTAGTAGGATTAACCGAGCAGAACTACTTAAGAATCACAGAAATGTTCCGCCATCTCTACATCTTGCCGAAGATCGATGTTGAAAAACTATGCCAACTATTGAATCCATCTGAACGGTTTTCTAAAATACAAAAAATCGACATTTTTAGATATACGAAGCTGATCGGGAAAATCTGTGTAGAGCCTATATTAAAAGGGATTCCCCATTATTTAAATAAGCACAACAGCTTCTATCTCCCCACTGCTATCACACTGCTGGACGAGCACGAAGTAAGTCAATGTGCAGGACAAATCAATGAGGCCATCACAACAAATGAAAACTTGTTGACGTTACTTTTCGAATACAACAATTTGATTGCTGCCCATTTAGATAGTCAGTTTCAAGTCGAATCTAAAATAACAGACTGCGACGACGAAAACCCACACAGCACCAATGTTGGAGACTATGACGCCAGACTGACCAAACAGCTACGGATAAATATACTTCCAGTGAAGGATGCAGAGGCCGAAATAAATGCTTAAACCTATTGTGAGCCAAGCGCTAAAAAACCATGATTTTAAAACCATTCACTCTGATGACTTTTCAGACTTTTACATTCGAGAACTAGGCGAGTCGATTCGTTTCGCTGTTGTACATAAAATTGATGACTTGATAACTCCTGCCGAGCTTAACGCAAAAATATTACAGTCCGCTCCCCCGGAGTTTACCCAACACCCTGCGTTCAAAAAAAATTGTGACCTCATCTGCGTATTGAAATTCGAGACACTTTCCGAGTTTAAAGAATTGGAGCAAAAGATATTCGCAATTGAGGAGGACGCGTATCACTTTAAAAAGTACATTTTATATTACAGCGATACAGAAGATAAAATGCTGAAAGACGTCAGCTATCAAGACTTGCTAGATGTCATATCGGTAAAAGCTGAATTTGATGCATACAAGGAGTCTCCGTTATTTTCATCAAAATACAGTTTCGCAGTAAGATTATTTATCAAGCTGCCCTTTCTTGAGTTGCCATACAGAGAAAAAGAACTAGTCCCCTTAAGTCTCCAGGTCGAAGAGGCGGCGAAAGAGTTCGGTTACGAAATGCATTACAACCGCGTCCGCTCGACATCCATAGATGATGCCGAGATCGATAACTTAATCAAGGAGCTTATTCAAAATGAATTGGAAAATTTCTAAGATTAGGCTGATAGGATTCAAAGCATTTTCGATGGTCGATCTCGAAATTGAAGGATCATCACTTCTCACTTTGGATGGTCCCAATGGATTTGGGAAAACAACTATTTTTGATGCTATAGAACTTTTATTGACAGGAAAAATCGAGAGAGTCAAAAGACTTTTCTCTAGTATCATGATGGGCAATACACAGAACTATAAGGACAATTTATATTGGAATACTCGATCGGGGGAAGCGGACCTTACTATCCGAATAGAGTTTTCGAACGAAGCTGAAAACCTAGTTCTTGCTCGACGCGCGTCTGTTACTGACCTTCTACTGAAGGAGAACAACAGGGCTGACAAATTTGAGATATTTAAACTTCACGAACTAGTGTCTTTTGACTCTGAAGATTTCAGCGATGCAACATTTCGCGAGGAAAGCTTCATCGAGCAGAAATTTGGCGAAAACTTCAAAGAAAATTACTCTCATCTTAATTATCTAGAGCAAGGACAAAACGAGTATTTATTTTCAACTCGCGTGGACAAGCGAAAAGATGCCCTTAACAAATTAACTAATACCACAGCAGTAATTCAAGAAATAGAAAAATGCAAAAAAATCAAGAGAAGAATAAATAGCAACATAATAAATAACAAGCTGCGAAGCGAAAAATCAGCCCAATTGACAAAAGACTATGAACTTCTAAAAGTCCAACTTGGCGCAAACATATCCGATGCTAGTTATGAGAAGCTCAGTACAATTGAAGTCCAACCTGAATGGGATAAACAAGAACCATTTTCAATTTACAGCAAAGAATCGCTAGACTTATACCTGAACCAGGTTAATGAGCTTTTAGGCCTTATACCATCGAAAGTTGAAGTGCAGAATAGACTGCACAACGAGCGAATAGAAAATTACATCTCTAAAAATTCAACTTTGCTTCGGGCACTTGTCCAGATCGGAAATAACACTACTCAATTTGAAGGCTTGAATTCCGCCAAAAAGGATATAAATCAATTAAAATCCTCCCTTTCTATAATTGGCAAGGGCGCGCTAGCTATATCTTATATTGAGATCGAGACTATTTCCGGATGGAATCCGGATCAATTTAGCTTTCTAAAAGGCAATATTGAAGAACGAGATGCTCTGGCCGCGGCGTCCAGTTCTAAATCTGGAGTCATAGCTGAAATAGCTCGATTAAAGCAAGATCTTATTGATGAGCACTTCAAGCTTTTCCCTGATGAACAAGATTGTCCATTATGCGGTGCTGATTGGAATACCCATCAAAATTTATTGGAAAAAATTCAGCAAAAATCTAATGATGTTGCAAATTCCCTTAATGATATCGGAAAGAGACTGCTCGAAGTAACAGAAAAAATTTCTGAAAATTTGGAAAAAATTCGACTACGCCTCACTGGAGAGCTAGCTCCAATAGAGTTGAAATACGATGCTATCCTTCACGAGCTTCTTACGTCTCACCAAGAAAGGCTTGGACAATTACAGGAATTGGAGCAAAGACTCAAGGCAGCTGGCACTCAGTATCCAGATAGCTACACCATTGATGCTGAAGTGACCGAGGTCCGGTTAAGTGAGCTTTTAGTACAGATCAGAAGTAAAAAAATACCTGAAACTGAAGAACTGTCGGAAAACTGGAAATCCATAATTACATCTATATTTTCTCGTGCTGATGATTTTTATTTGGTTTCTGCTGAAGGTGTCGAAAGGAAACTCCGATATATAACATCTAAGGCAAATGAGGCACGAAGTGAAGCACTGTCTTCGGTGCAAAATGAGCTTACAAAGCTGCAAAATGAAACTAAAGCTGCTGTTGCCATTAGAAAAAAAATCGATGGATTAGAAGGTCTACTGACCGATCTCGAAAAAAAATATTCTGAAAAGACCATTTCCGATATCGAGTTAATATTCCATATTTACAGCGGACGATTAATTCAAAATTATCAGAGAGGCTTGGGACTTTTCATCGAAAGTCGAGATGGAAAGCAACTGCGATTTGCAACTGCGGAGGGATCCGAGCATGATGCGATTCTTTCTATGAGTTCAGGGCAGATATCTGCGCTTAGTCTTGCATTTTTCTTTTCACTCAATAAGGTTTACTCTAAAACTCCAATAATAATGATCGATGATCCTTCGCAGTCACTCGACGAGGTTAACATCGCATCTTTAACAGACCTTCTTCGGTGTGAGCTAAAAAATCGCCAATTGATAGTATCATCACATGAAGAAGATATTTCTTCTTACATGCGATACCGTTTCGCCAGAGCTGGACTGCCATTTAAGAGCTTTAATATGCAGCGGCTAGCGAAGGGAGCCGAATCTAATTAGCAAATTATTATAACTAGTTTCCTGCCAGCTATTAGCGGCACGCCCTTATTACTTAATAAGCGTGTCGCGAAACCGTTAGACTGGTAAATCGCCCCTGAGTTGGAAGGCTCGGTGAACGCTGGCTATGGGGCGAGTTCACCTTGTTAATTTGCAGCGAGCTAATCCAAGGAGGTAGTTTTAGAGATAGAAAATAAATTATTTATTATTTTTTATATATTAATCAATAAGTTAATCACTTATTCGACTCCTGGTGCCGCACCATATAAAACGAAGCCTCCGTAGAAATACGAGGGCTTTTTTTGTTTTCGGGGGTCTCTCTTACCACTTGGTACGAGGCCGTTGCCGAGTGTGAAACACACCAAGGATTTGCAGGCGATCACCGCGTACCCGGTACGGAATGAGATAGGACCAATTGGGTACTGCCCATTCGCGTGTGTTTTTGACTCGACCTTCACGGCCCATGGCTGGAAATTCGACCAGCTTGTCTACGCAGGCAAAGATCGCATTGGAGAAGTCGTCAGCAGCCTTGGGGTTTTCAAGGGCAATTTAGCTAGCTTCGTCTTCCAAGTTTTTGAGGGCTTTTTCCAGCCACTCAACCCGCACTCCTGCTCCAACGCCGGGCCCGCATCGCTGCTACTTGATCATCGGAGGCGAATGTACCCTGATCAGCCTCTTCCACCGCCAGCTTGATCTGCGCGGTCAGCGTCTTCTCGCGCTCGATGTAGTCGCGAAGAACGTCCATCGCTAAATCGCTCACACTTTGGCCATTCGTCCTGGCCAGATCGGCAAGAGGGTTCGAAAGATCTTCCGGCAGGTTCAGGGATATCCCGGTCATAGCAGCCTTGATAGGGAGCGTTGGTTGGGCATCTTATACCGTCGTCGCCCAACACAGGGTGCAGCTCAATTAGTGAAAAATCGTCGGAAATTTCCTCGTTGCTCGGTGGAAATACTCCCTTGAAAGTCTTGTATGTCGGATGAATGCCTTGCTTAACGACGCTTGTTTAAAGGCGTTGCGCGTCACTTCCTGAAAGCTACAAAACCTTGTGTCATTGCCTACAGGTACGCCAGACTCCGCCGGCTTGTGCGGCTTTACCACGAACTCTATCGTTGACCTGCCACTGCTCATCAGTGGTCGGGCTTAGCGGCTCGAGGTTCGTCTTTTGCACGTGCATCCATCCCACAGGTGTTTTTTCATGCCTGCGGTTTGATGGTGGCTGTATGCAGGGCGCCTTCGGGCGCACCGGCTTGAGACGTTCCCCGGTCCGCTAACCTGCGTGCAGCTGCCACCCTTTTTCGCTTAGCGGCGGAATGGGTCGGCACCCAATAGGGAACGTACTCATGCGTAAAGTGACCCCCGATCCCCCCGATGCAGATAACGCATCTCCAAACGATAGCCCCGATCCCCAAACCAACCCCGACAACGATAATCACCACGCCTCCTTCGCCGACATCCGAGCCACCCCACGCACACCTTGCACGATGTACATCGTCAACCCTGAAGTCGACATTCAAACGCTGCTGGGCTCTGTGTCCGAATCGCTGGCATCCGCATGCGTAATTACTATGGATCTGGCAGACCGAGAGACGGGGACAAGTCGCAACACGTTGTTGGGCATCTTTGAAATCATCATGCTTGCGGAAATATCGGTGAACCGGGCACTGGACCAACTCGATCCCATTGAATAGAACGCTGCACGTAAAAACCACGCTCAAATTCCGTGAAATCCCCCAACTGAAAAAAACGGGCATTTCACGGATTTCATTCAATGGGTCGGTGAACTGTGTCTGTATGAACTCAGTCGAACTCCGTCGATGCGGAAAGGTGCTCCCAGGCATCCATCTCCGCCTGAAGCCGCGCAATCTTCTCCCGCACCAATCTCACCGCATCCTTGCCCAGTAACAAATGAACCGGCGGTTTTTCAGCCGCCACCAGGGTCAACAATGCCTGCGCCGCCTTGTGCGGATCACCCGCCTGCTTACCACTCTTCTCTTCACGCGCCTTGCGCACCGGATCGAACACCGCGTCGTATTCACTAAAAGCACGACCCGAGCGGATCATCGAGCGCCCCGCCCAGTCGGTTCGAAACGAGCCTGGCGCCATGGCCGTCACGTGAATTCCCAGACTTTCCACTTCCTTGGCCAGTGCTTCACTCACACCTTCAAGGGCGAATTTGCTGCCGCTGTAGTAAGCGATGCCCGGCAAAGTGATGAAGCCCGCCATGGAGGTGATGTTGACGATATGCCCGCTGCGTTGTTCACGCATGCCGGGCAAAACCGCCTTGATCATGGCGACCGCGCCAAACACGTTAACGTCGAACTGGCGCTGCATTTCCGCCAACGGCGATTCTTCGAGAATCCCCTCATGGCCATAACCGGCGTTGTTCACCAACACGTCGATCCGGCCCACTTCGCGCAGGATCTCGGCGACCTGCGGTTCTATCGCCGGGTAATCGGTGACGTCGAGCACGAATGCCTTGGCGCGATGGGCGTCCAGCGCTTCGAACGCAGCACGCTCGGATTCGCGCCGCACCGTACCGACCACCGTATGCCCCGCCGCCAGCGCTGCTTGCGAAAAGGCCAGGCCGAAGCCGGAGCTGACCCCGGTAATCAGGAAAACCTTGTGAACGTGGGTGTTCATGGTGCGCTCTCCAAATGAAAACGCCGTCGATCGTGATCGACGGCGCTGCGAACAGTCAGGTCAGGTTTTAGTGACCGGCGCTCTGCCCACCATCCACGTGCAGGATTTCGCCAGTGACAAAGTTGGCGCTGTCCAAGTACACAACGGCCTGAGCTATGTCGCTGATCTCGCCCATGTGCCCGACCGGGTGCAGAGCGCCCAGTGCTGCGTGGGTTTCTTCGCCGTGCATCGGGGTTTTGATGATGCCCGGGGAAACCGCGTTCACCCGAATGCCGCGCTTGGCGTATTCGATGGCCAGGGATTTGGTTGCCGCGTTCAGGCCACCTTTGGTCAGCGAAGCCAGTACCGATGGCACGCCGTCGATGGCGTGATCGACCAGGCTGGTGGTGATGTTGACGACGTGGCCGCTGCCTTGTTTTTCCATCTCGGTGATTGCGAGTTGGGTGATGTAGAAGAAGCCGTTCAGGTTCACCGACAGCACATTGGCGTAGTCTTCAGCGGTGTACTGGGTGAACGGTTTGGCGACGAAGATCCCGGCGTTGTTGATCAGGGTGTCGACGCGGCCAAAACGTGCGATGGCTTCACGGATGACTTTTTGAGCGACTTCCGGGTTGCCGATGTCGCCGGCCACGGTGAGGATGTCCGGGTCGGTGGATGGTTTGATCGAACGTGAAGTGGCGACGACTTTGTAATCCAGATCACGGAATGCCTTGACCATGCCTGCGCCGAGACCTTGGGAGGCGCCAGTGATAACGATGACTTTTTTCGAATTGCTCATGATGAACCTCTACTGATAAATGATGGTTTGAAAAAGTAATGAATCAGGCTTCGGCGGGTTCCTTCGCCATTTGTCTCAACATCTGTTCGTAGTACTCGACCGACTGTGAACCGGACACCAGGTGACGACCGTTAAGCACCATGGCCGGAACCGAGTTGATGCCGCGTTGCTGGTAAAACGCTTCAAGTTCACGCACTTCTTTGGCGAACGCGCCGGACGCCAACACCTCTTGAGCCGCTGCCGCGTCCAGCCCCGCTTCTGCTGCCAAACGAACCAGCGTCTCGCGATCGCTCGGGTTCTGGCCGTCAGTGAAGTAACCGCGCAGCAGGATTTTCTTCAGTGCAACCTGCCGCCCTTCCTGCAGCGCCCACAACAGCAACCGGTGCGCATCAAACGTGTTGTAGAAGTGGCTGCGCTTTTCCAGATCGAAGGTGAAACCGATGGCCTCGCCACGAGCGATCTGCATGGCTTTGCCAGCGGCGACGTCTTCGGCGGTGCGCCCGTATTTGCGCATCAAGTGCTCGACGGCTTTCTCGCCTTCCGGCGGCATGTTCGGGTTCAACTCGAAGGGCTTGTAGGTCAGCTCCACCGAGACTTCACCGGCCACGTTCGCGATCGCCTGCTCTAACGCCGTCGCGCCCAATGCACACCAAGGGCACACCACGTCGGAGATGAAATCGATGGAGACCGATGCAGTCACGACTTGCCCTCCTTTTCAGCCAGTTGCTTGCGGTACTGGGTGGTGGTGATGCCGGCGTAACCCCAGTTATCGGTGTCGACTTCTTCGATCACGATGTGGGTCAGGTGCGGGTCCTTCTTGAGGACGCGTTCCAGTGTTTCAGTGATTTCAGCGATCACCTGAGCTTTCTGCTCAGAGGTAACGCCATCGCGGGTAATGCGTACGCTTACAAAAGGCATGAGGAAGATCTCCAGTGACCTGCTCATCGGGATGATGGGTAGGTGTTGGAGCTCAATGTAGGAGTTTGGGGGGTGGGGATAAAGGTGGGGGCGGGAACATCATTAGTTACGTGGTGTAATGCATGACTCCGTAACGCGTCGCAATTTTTCACCTTCTGCGACACGAATTGGGAACATGTCGTCGCAGACGACAGGTGGGCGACAGGTGTTACCAAAATGGGCTTTCGGTGACCTGAGCGTGGAATCGCTTTTCGTAGGAGCCGGCTTGCTGGCGATGGCGATTTCGAGGGCGCCATCGCCAGCAAGCCGGCTCCTACGGTTCGGTGTTTTAACCGACGGTCACGGTTTCCACGGTGATTTGCTTGAGGGCATGAAACGGTGCGAGAGCAGCTTCATCGGCGGTGGCACCGGTGATCAACCGCCACTCCCGCTCAATCGGCGTCCAGTGCTGCTGGCGGGCGCGGCCGAGTTTATCGGTGTCGGCAAGGACGACGATTTGCGCCGCCCGTTTGATGATGCATTCCTTGAGATACGCCTGCTGCGCGCTCGCCTCGCACAGACCAAATTCCGCGACCACGCCATCCGCACCAAGGAAGGCTTTGTCGACACTCAACCGGCTCAACGTCAGCTCGGCCAACGGCCCCAGCGTGCTCATGCTCGAACCACGCAGATCACCGCCGATCAAGGTCAGGCGAATACCCGGCGCGTTGGCCAGGGTCATCACGGCGAGCAAGTTATTGGTGACCACATGCACGTCTTGTCGCGAGCATAAATGGTGGGCCAGTGCGGCGCAGGTGGTGCCGCCGTCGAGCAGCACGGTATCGCCGTCCTGGACATGCGCCGCCGCCGCCTGGGCGATCGCATCTTTTTGCTCCCACTGAGACGTCTTGCGTTCTTCGAGGGAGGCTTCCGGTTCATGGACGCCGACCACGGCAGTGGCGCCGCCATAGGTGCGCACCAGGTGTCGCTGTTTGGCGAGCATGGTGAGGTCGCGGCGCACCGTGGCTTCCGAAACCCCGAGCGCCGCGCTCAATTGCTCGACGTTGGCATCGCCAATGCGTACGAGGTCGAGGATGGCGCGGTGGCGTTCGGAGGCTTTCATGGCAGGTCTCACGTGGGGGACGGTGGTCGATCTTACACGACAGCGCCCGTGCGGCTCATCCCCGTCGCGTGGCCAGCTCGGCACCCTGGCGCAGCGCTTCGAGCAGGCTGCGCTCATCGGCGATGCCTTTGCCGGCAATGTCGAACGCGGTGCCGTGGTCGACCGAGGTGCGGATCACGTCGAGGCCTACGGTGACGTTCACGCCGGCTTCAAGACCGAGCACTTTGACCGGGCCGTGGCCCTGATCGTGATACATCGCAACCACCAGATCGAAATCGCCGCGGCCGGCGCGGAAGAACAGTGTGTCGGCCGGCAGCGGGCCGGTGACGTCGAGGCCGCGTTCCTGCAACAGCTTCACCGCCGGGATGATTTTTTCTTCCTCTTCGCCATAACCGAACAGACCGTTTTCACCGGCATGCGGGTTGATCCCGCACACGCCGATGCGTGGACGGGCAATGCCGGCCTTGATCAACGTTGCGTTGCCGCGCTCGATGGTGCGCTGAACCAGGCCCGGCTCGATCTTGCGGATCGCGTCGATGATGCCGATGTGGGTGGTGACGTGAATCACCCGCAGTTGCGGCGCCACCAGCATCATCGACACCTCGTCGACGTTGGTCAGGTGCGCGAGCATTTCGGTGTGGCCGGGGTACTTGTGGCCGCCGGCGTGCAGCGCTTCCTTGTTGAGTGGTGCGGTGCAAATGGCATCAATCTGGCTGGCCTCGGCGAGTTGCACCGCACGGGCGATGTACTGATAAGCAGCATCACCGGCGATGGGCGACAGTTCGCCGAACGGCAGGTCCTCGGGGATCAGGTCGAGGTCGATGCAGTCGATGATGCCGGCCTCGTAACGCGCTTCGGACGCGTCCTTGATGCGGCGCACTTTGGCGTTGCCGCCGACGATGACATTGGCTTGTTCGAGACGTCGCGCATCGCCGATCACCAGCGGCCGGCATTGTTGATAGACGATGTCGTGAGTCAGGCTCTTGACGATGATTTCCGGACCGACACCCGAGGCGTCGCCCATGGTGATGCCGATGACGGGGAGGTAGTTGCTCATGATGTTCATTCGAGTCCTTGGATTCGTGTGCGTTGGGGCGGGGAGCGATCGGCGCTGTCGCTCAGGTGATGCCATGCCGCGTACAAGGCGTTATCGGTGCCGAATGCGCCGGCCTTGGTCACGATGCCGGGGCGATGACCTTGCCGGGAAACCGTTGGCCGGGCGTAGGCAACCCCGGCTTCGATTTCGGTGAGTAGTTGCAGGCTGTCGATGCCGACGGTGGTCAATATGGCCCGTGCCGTCTCGCCGCCCGTGGCGATCAGGCCGCCGACCTTGGCGAAGTGTGGTTCTACCAATACGGCCAGCATGGTCGAAAGTTGCGCGCCTTCCTGCGGATCGAACGCTTCATCGCGGCCGATGCGCAGCAGCAGGTCACTCCAGCCGTCCAGTTGCTCGCCGATCCGCGCTTGCCACAACGCCCAGTCGCCATGGGTTGTGCCTTGGCGAAGGACCTGGGGCGGGACGACCAGTTCGCTGACGCCACCACGTTCCTTGAGCAACGCGCATTGCCGCTCGCAGACGCCGGACAGGCTGCCGACGAGGATCAGAATCGGCGCCTGGCTTTTTTCCTGCACGGTCGGTTCGATGGTCGTGAACCGTGCTTCCGAGAAGTCCGGAAGGCTGGCGATTTCCCGCGCCAGACCACCCGAACCGATCCAGAACAGCGGCTGATCCATCGACGCGGTCAGGCGAGCGAGGGTCAGCAGATCGTCTTCGGTTTGTGCATCGACGATCAGCGCCTGCGTGCCGTTGCGGGCGACTTCGGTGATGTGCTGCGCGAGCGCTTTTTCGTTGCCGCGCAAGGTGTCGAGGTCCAGCTTCGCGGTGCTCAGGCCGGCGGCGATGAGCATCGCTTCGACGTCGGCTGGACGATCAGCGTTTTCGAGTTTCCAGGTATCAGTGGTTTCCAGCGGTTGACCGTTCACGAACACCCGACCGCCGCGCAATGTGCGCCCCGTAGCGGGGAACGCCGGGGCAACGATGGCCAGGCCGGCCAAGGGTTGCAGGGCAGCGACTTCCGCCGCCCAGTTACCGCGCAAGGTCGAATCGATTTTCTTGTACAACCGCTGCCCAGGCTGATGCAGCGCCTTGAATGCAGCGACGGTGCGCTCAGCGGCCCGCGCCGGTGACAGGCGCCGGGTGTCCGTATCGGCGGCAATCACCTGAGCATCGGCCTTGTCATTCAGAGGATCGAGCGTGACGACCGTTTGCATGCCCACGCTCGCAAAGCCGATGGCACAATCCGCCGCGCCGGACAGGTCATCAGCGATGATCAGAATCCTCATCGCAACGCCTCCTGCTTTGGCGGTTCGATCTCCGGCTCGGGGATGACGACGGGGTTACGCTGCTGCACGCGCTTGGCGACGGCGGCGGTGAGTATCGGGGCAAGGATTGCGGTGACCACGACGCAGGCGGCCACCAAAATCGTCGCGCTCTTGGCCGCTTCGGCGTAGACGGGGTTGGCCGCTGCGATCAGCGCCGGAACCGCCGCAGCGTTCCCGGCGGTGGTGGCCGCCGCGACACCGGCGACACCCGTGCCACCGGTCAGGCGGTCGGCGAAGAACAGCGGAATGCCGGTCAGCACAACCACCGCAACACCCATGCCCAGACCCAGCAAACCGGCCTGCCAGACGTTATGCAGGTCCAGGCTGGCGCCCAGAGCCAACGCGAAGAACGGGATCATCACCGGAACGGCCTTGGCCAGAAAGTCGCGCATGTCACGGTCGAGATTACCCAACAACATGCCCAGCGCCAGCGGCAGGATGCTGCCCACCAGCGTCGGCCACGGGAACGCCGACAGACCGGCGATGCCCAGGGTGACCATGGTCAGAAAAGGCCCGGACTCCAGGGACATGACCGAGTAGGCACCGACGTCTTCAGAGCGACCGTACTGACCCATCAGCGCCATGTACAAACCGCCGTTGGTGTCGTTCATCGCGGCGACCACCGCCAGTGTTGAAATGCCGGCGAAGAGTCCTGACGAAATCGGCTGCTCGCCCAGGAAGTGCCCAAGCACGATGCCGATGAGCACAGCGATACCGACTTTGGTGATCAGCAGCGTGCCGCCCTTCTTGAGCAGGTAAGGCGTGGCTTTGATGTTGATGCTCGCGCCCATGCAGACATAGAACACCGCGAGGATAGGTAGCGCCCCGGTGAATAACGCATTGGTGAATGAGCCGAAGAATTTTGGCGTGTCAGGCAGGAAGGTTGCCACCAGCGAACCGATCAGCAGAGGCACGATCATCATGCCGCCCGGGATGCGTTCTATGGTGCGCTTGATAGGAATCTGGGCCACGAGGGTCTCCTTTTATAATTGTTGGGTAAGACGTATTTCACCTCGAAACTGACTGAACTGATCAGGCAATGATTGATTCAGTCAGATTTATCTTAGGCCTTCGCTTAAAATTGCGCAAACCAATCATTAAAATGATCGTTTTGATCATTTCGATAGGAAAATCTGCCTGTGAAAAGCGGAGCGAGTCGTCCTGCGGTGCTGTCTAGAGCCTTGCAGTGCCCACAAAAAAGCCCCGAACCAGTCGGGGCTTATCTTAAAGGCGCTACTTGAACAGCTCGGAATGACTTCCGAGATCAACAAATGTGATCAGATCGGAGCGCGAGAACTCATAAATCATCAAGAAATCACCGCCCATATGACACTCTCGAAAACCAATCCAATCACCCGTCAGGGCATGGTCCAGGTATTCCGGAGGCAGCGGCTCACCCAGAAACAGCATGACCATCACTTGGCGAACTTCATTCATGTCACGGCGCCCGGCACGCTTGTAACGCTCCCAGGCCTTCTTGAATTCTGACGTTTGCGCGCACTGCCTGGGCAGTTCAGCGCGCTTCTGCTTTTTCTCCGGTTTCGCCATCAACGTCCCTCAGCATGTCGTCTATCGAGTCGAACCGCTGGCGAATCTCACGTGCCTGCTTCATGGCGCGGGCCGTTTTTTCCGAAGGTACGCGTACCTCAAACGGGAGACCCTGAGTCGCTACGACCTGACGAAGAAAAAGCCGCATGGCGTCACTGATGCTCAGGCCGCAAGCGTTCAGGACTTCCGTAGCACGCGCTTTCAAATCCTCATCAATGCGGCAACGCACGTCGGTGGTCTTCAGCAATGCACCCATGGTAATAACCTCATCGTTAATTTGTAGCTACATTGGCGCTACCTCAAGCATTGTTGTTGAACAGGGTCCTGGGGGTCAACTTCAGCGTGATGGGCGGCTCCAGCATGTGAGGAGCGGTGACAATCCCCTGGATTTCTCGTCTGGTATTTCAATCGATTAAACCGGTGATGAATATCAGCCTGATCCCCTTCGTGACAGGGAATGGTCTTGGTCAAATGCAGGAAATAGCCCAAGAGCCTGAACGCTGTTTCGCGCCCACAAAAAAGCCCCGAACCAGTCGGGGCTTTTCTTTTTCAGCCTTGAATCAGGCTTCGATGCTGCAACCGATCATCAGAAAATGTTGATCGGGTAGTCCACGAACACACGCACTTCGTTGCCGCTGACGTTGTACTCGCTGGATTTCTGCGAAACACGCAGGATCGAGCTGCGCAGTTTCACGCTCAGGTCTTTGGCCGGGCCGCTTTGCACGACGTACTTGAACTGGTTGAAGATTTCGCGCTCGGTACCGCCTTCGCTGGTGGAGGTGGTGATGTTGTCGCCGCGCACGTAAGCCACGTTGTAGCTCAGGCCCGGGACACCGAACGTGCTGAAGTCCAGACCGTAGCCCACCTGCCAGCTGCGTTCGTCTTCGGCGTTGAAGTCGGACCAGTAGGAGTTCGCCAGGTAGATGGTGTTGCCGCCATCGCCGACGCGACCTTGATCTTTCTGGTAGCCGCCGTAGGCGTAGCCCAGGTTGCTGTCGCCAGTGCTGCGCTGGTGCGCAACGGTGAACGAGTGCGGGCCGGTGGCGAAGGTCGCTGCCAGGCTCCAGATTTTGTTGTCGTCACCGGTCGCACCGCTTTCGCGGACGTAGGAATCTTCCAGTTTGGTGCGGTAGCCGTTGAAGTCGAGGGTCAGGGACTGATCCTTGTCGATCGGGAACACGTAGTTGGCGTTCACGTATTGCTTCTTCAGTACATCTTCAACGTCGGACGCGTACAACGCTGCTTTGAACTGTTCGGTGAACTGGTAGCTGCCGCCCAATACGTTGATCGACTTCAAGCCACCGCTGTCACGACCTTCCGCGCTCTTGCGCGATTCGGCGGTAAAGCGACCGGCGTTCAGCTCCAGGCCTTTGATCTCCTTGGAGGTGATCAAGGTGCCGGTGTAGCTTTCCGGCAGCAGGCGCACGTTGTCGTAGCTCAACACCGGCAGGGCCGGCATCTGGTCGCCGTAAGTCAGCGTGGTGCTGGAGAGACGGAACTTGACCGCTGCGCCGCCCTTCGACAGGTCATCAGCCGCGTTGCCGCTGTCGCCCTTTTTGAAGAAGTCGATACCTTGTGCGCCGGTGCGACCCTTGCCGCCATCCAGACGCAGTGCGTACAGACCGAACGCGTCCACACCCACACCGACGGTGCCTTGGGTGAAACCGGACGAGAACGTACCGATAGCCGCCTGGCCCCACTCGGCTTTGTCCGGTCGACCGTCTTTGTAGTCACGATTGATGTAGGCATTGCGCAGCAGCACTTTGAGGCTGCTGTCTTCAACAAAACCCTTGGATTCGGCCTGGTCGTTAGCCATGGCCTGTGTCGCGCTCAACATCCCCAGAGCGATCAGGCTGATTCGCTTGTTCAACATTTTGTTCTTTTCCTTATTACGGGTTGATACGCGCTGCGTCGAACGGCTGAAACGGCGCTATCGCACTCTTTTTTCACCCCGAAACAAAAAGGCCCGCCCACGAAAAGTCGTGGCGGGCCTTTTTATTATTTTGAGTCATGGCGGTTGGCCACAGGCGTTGGGGCGAATCCTAGTCGCGCCCTGAACCCTGTGTCAATTTCATGAATCGTCTGTGAATAGGCGAAAATCGTCTAAGAACTTCCTAATCGCAGCCGTTGAGCCCACAGGTTTGAAGCCCGGATGCAGCCGCATGCGCAGGAAGTGACTGACTCAACCAGGCCGCGAAGGCTTGCGGCTTGCCGAGCCAGGGCCCGATGTCGACCAGCGTGAACTGGCCATCCTCCTCCAGTGCGAAGGTCGGGAAACCATGGCCACCGATGTTGGCCAACAGGTCGCGACTGGCCTTGATGTGGCGATCGGTCTCGGCGTTTTTGAACGCAGCCTGGAAGGCTTCCGGCTCCAGGCCGAGGTCGTGGGCGAGCTCAAACAACACCGTTTGATCGGCAATGCGCCGACCTTCCACGTAATGCGCGCTCTGCAAACGCCCCAATAGCTCCAGTCCACGGCCAGCGACCTGCTCGGCCGCGAGCACGGCGGCAATCGGCGGCGCGGAATCGAACACCGCCGTCTCATCGCGCAGCAAACCTTCGAAATACGCATCGCCGAATGGCTGGGCGGTGTACTCGGCGATACGCCGGTCGTGAGGCATCACGTAGTTGCGCAAGTGTGGCGAGACGTTCTTGCGGTTGGCGCCGGTCATCATGCCGCCGCCATGGGCAATCACCGGCAGAACAGCCTGGGCGGCTTGCACCAGTGGTTTTGCACCGTAGCACCAGCCGCACAACGGGTCGTAAATGTAGTGAAGGATCATTGGAGGCTCCGGCCAGAGGGTAGAAATCTGATGCCGGCAGGTTAGTCCTCCTTCTATTTCTAAAAAACGCCGGAATAGCTTTCAGTCTGTTTCAGGAATCGGTCGAATACCTGAAACAGGCGGTGTAACAACTTGGACATAAATTGAAACAATCAAACCAAGGAACTTTTCAGGAATAATTAACGGAAGCAAATAGCACGCATTATCATTCGCACCCCTACACGCTGTACCCCAAAACCCTACGGACGCGTCCTTCAATGCCTGCCCCTTTTCGCCTAACACCCTTCAGTCTTGGCCTCTGCACTTTGCTGTCTGCCGGTTTTTCCTACGCCGCCCCTACAACATTGCCAGAAACCTCCATCAGCGCCGAAGCGGAAGCCGACGACCCACGCGTAAAAGAAACCAGCACCGCGACCCGCACCGCCACACCGGTGCGCTACGTGCCACAAGCCATCGACTCGATAAAAACCTCGAACGTCGTCGATTACGGCACCAATGATCTGGGCACCGCCCTGAGCGGCATTCCCAACGTCAGCAGCGGCGCCGACCCCCGCTTCGACAGCCTGCGCATCCGCGGTTTCGACGCCAGTAACGATTTTTATCTGGACGGCATTCGCGACGACAGTCAGTACGTGCGCGACCTGCACAACATCGAGCGCATCGACGTGCTCAAGGGCCCGGCGGCGGTGTTGTACGGCCGTGGCAGCCAGGGCGGGATCGTCAACCGTGTCAGCAAGTTGCCGGAGTTCGGGCGCCGCTCCTCCATTGAAGCCCAGGGCGGCAGCAACGATTTGCGCAGCCTTTACGCCGACCTGAGCACCGATCCCAGCGAGAACATCAGCCTGCGCCTGAACATGGGCAACATGGACCAGAACAGCTTTCGCGATGGCGTCAGCGGCAATCGCCAGTTGTTTGCGCCGTCGATGAGCTGGCAACTGACGCCCGACCTGAATTGGTTGGTGCAGTACGAATACAGTCGCTACAACCGTACGCCGGATCGCGGTATTCCCGGTGTAAACGGACGCCCGGCCGACGTCGGACGGGATACGACCTACGGCAGCGATCACGATTTCATCGACGACAAGTCGCAATCCCTGCGCTCGAAACTCAGCTACGACATCAACGAAGACTGGCAACTGCGCCAGACGCTGGGGGTGTTCAAGCTCAACAGTGATTTCGACAACACCTACCTCACCGGCTACACACCGGCGACCAACCGGGTCACGCGCCAGCACTGGCAGCAGGACCTGACCACTCGCAACGTCTACAACAACATTGAGCTGGAAGGCGGTTTCGACACGTTCGGCCTTGAGCATCGCCTGCTGACCGGCGTTGAAATCGGCAGTCAACGCCGTGACCCGAAGCTCTACACAGCGGCCACTACCGGGCCTGGCCGCCAGGCCGTACCGCCGCAGGATCTGTATAACCCGGATCGGGATTTGCGCCACACCGGGCGCATGCAAGTGTCCAGCGACAACCACACCGAAGTCGAAAGCCGTGCGGTGTACGTGCAGGATCAGCTACGCCTGAATGATCAATGGCAATTGCTGGCCGGCCTGCGCTACGACACCTTCGACATCGAGTCGACCAACAAGCTGCGCAACATCTCCGAAGACCGCGACAGCCACAGCACCAGCCCGCGTGCAGGACTGGTCTGGACGCCCCTGCAGAATCATTCCTTCTACGCTTCCTGGACCAAGACCTTTTCCCCGGCCGGCGGCGGTTTGATCGGCATCACCCCGGGCGCTGCCGACAATACCAACGACCTGAGCCCCGAGCTGACCAAGCAGAAAGAAATCGGCGTGAAGAGTGACTGGCTCGACGATCGCCTGAGTACCACGCTGGCGATCTACGAACTGGAACTCTACAACCGTCGCACCAGCGACCCGCTCAACCCGACCATCACCTTGCTCTCCGGCAAGCAACGTTCCCGCGGGATCGAGCTGACCGGCACCGGCAAGATTGCCGGCAACTGGTACGTGCGCGGTGGCGTGGGCGTGCAGGACGCGACGGTCGAAAAGGACAACAACGGTTTTGAAGGCAAGCGCATCAGCAATGTGGCCAAGCACAACGGCAGTCTGTTCCTGACCTGGAAACCGGAAATGGGCTGGTACGCCGAAACCGGCCTGACCCTGGTCGGCGACCGCTATGCGGATAACCTCAACACCACCGTTCTGCCGGGTTATGGCCGCTGGGATGCATTGGCCGGATTCCGTCAGAAGGACTGGGATTTGCGCGCGGCGCTGAACAACATCAGCGATAAAACCTACTACTCGTCCGCCACCAGCGCGGCGCAGATTCAACCGGGTGAGCCGCGCAGCCTGGTGGTGACCGGGACTTACAGCTTCTAAACACCCCAGACTCCGAGATCACGCTGATCCCTGTAGGAGCCGGCTTGCTGGCGATAGCGGTCTTCCAGTCAATGTCTTTATTGACTGGGTCAGCGCTATCGCCAGCAAGCCGGCTCCTACAGGGGGTCAGCGTCACTCGCATAAAATCATGGCCCATAAAAAAGCGCCGCCTTCCCGGCAGCGCTTTTATCAATCCTTTGTCGTTCTTTTTTTATCCTTCCATCACATCCCACAACGCATCCAGCTCCGCCTCGCTGAATAAACCAGCGGGATAGCGCTCGATCATCATCCGGCGCGGATCAGGCTCCCTGATCTGACGCGTTCCATTGGACTTCAACCAGTGCGCCAGGATCTGGAGCGATTCGCTGTTGACTGCCAGGGGATGCAGTGCCCGCTCGCTCACTACGTTCATTTCGGCGTTCATTTCCGCGCTCTCTCCTGGTTTGTGAGCGGCTAACTTATCCAAGGTTTATGACAGAACATCGAAGTTCTCCCCTCCCTGTTTCTCGTCAGGAGAGATACAAGAGCTGTGCCAATGTGTCGGAACGGTCGACCAGCGGATACAAAAAAGCCCGCAGTCCTGATGGGCTGCGGGCTTCTTGCAAGGCGTCGAAGGAAAACCGTTGTCCGAGTGATTTTCCAGTCAACTCAGGCTGTTACAACTGCACTCACTCTTTGTGCGGTGCAGGCTGCTGTTGGGTAAGGCAGTGGATGTTACCGCCGCCCAGTAACAGTTCGCGGCCCGGCACCATGACGACTTCGTGCTGCGGGAACAGGCTCTGCAAAATCTCTTTGGCCGGGCCGTCCAGTGGATCGTCGAAGCTCGGCGCGATGATGCCGCCGTTGACGATGAGGAAGTTCACATAGGAACCGGCCAGACGAACGGTCGGATTGCGTTCCTGGGTTCCGTCTACCGGGTCCACGCCGGCGCACTCTTCTTCGGTCGCATACAGCGGCCCCGGAATCGGCATCTTGTGCACCGTGAATGGGCGCCCCTTGGCGTCGGTGCTGCTTTCCAGCACTTTCATAGCCGCCTGGCAGCGCGGGTAGTTCGGGTCTTGCGGGTCGTCGGTCCAGGCCAGCAACACTTCACCCGGACGCACGTAGCAGCAGAAGTTATCCACATGGCCGTCGGTTTCGTCGTTGAACAAGCCATCCGGCAGCCAGATGATTTTATCCACAGCCAGGTTGGCGCTGAGCACCGCTTCGATGTCTGCACGGTTCAGGTGCGGGTTGCGATTGCGGTTGAGCAGGCATTCTTCGGTAGTGATCAGCGTGCCTTCGCCATCAACGTGGATCGACCCGCCTTCGAGCACGAAGCCCTCGGTGCGATAACGCGGGCTACGTTCAATCTCGAGGATCTTGCCGCCGACCTGCGAATCACGATTCCACGGCGAGTACAGGCCACCGTCAAAACCGCCCCACGCGTTGAAATCCCAGTTCACACCACGGACTTCGCCACTGTTATTGATGACGAACGTCGGCCCTGTGTCGCGGACCCAGGCGTCGTCACTGGACATCTCGACCACCCGAATATTCGGTACATCGAGACGGGCACGCGCGTTTTCGTACTGGCCAGCGGAAACCGCCACCGTCACCGGCTCGAAACGTGCGATGGCCTTGGCCACCGCCACGTGTGCGGCTTGCGCCGGTTTGCCACCCAGGCGCCAGTTGTCCGGGCGCTCGGGCCAGATCATCCAGGTCTGGGTTTGTGGCGCCCACTCGGCGGGCATGTAGAAGCCGTCGGCGCGCGGGGTGCTGTTTAAAGTGGTCATGCAGTCAGGACTCCAGGGAACCGTCGAGGGTTTTGAGCGCATTGTATAGGTTCGGGCGACGATCACGGAACGAGCCCCATGCGCTGCGAGTGTGCTCCAGCTCATCGAGGTCGAAGCTGTGAACCAGCACGCCTTCTTCGGTTTTATCGAGTTCCTGGACCTTCTCGCCGAACTGGTTGGCGATGAACGACGAGCCGTAGAAGGTGATGTCGTACCCGTCCTGCTCCTCATTGCCGATGCGGTTGCTGGCGATCAGCGGCATCAGGTTGGCACCGGCATGGCCCTGTTGCACACGCTGCCAATGGTCACGGGACGAGATGGTCTTGTCGTGCGGCTCGCTGCCGATGGCGGTCGGGTAGAACAGAATTTCCGCACCCAGCAACGCCATGCTGCGGGCGCACTCGGGGAACCACTGATCCCAGCAGATGCCTACGCCGATTTTCGCGTAACGGGTGTTCCACACTTTGAAGCCGGTGTCGCCCGGGTTGAAGTAGTACTTCTCGTGGTAGCCAGGGCCGTCCGGGATATGGCTTTTACGATAAATCCCGAGGTTGCTGCCGTCGGCATCGATGATCGCGATGCTGTTGAAACGCGCGCGGCCGGCCCGTTCATAGAAGCTGATCGGCAGCACCACTTGCAGTTCCCTGGCGATTTTCTGGAAATGCTTGATGGCGACGTTCTCTTCCACCGTCGTGGCCAGTTGCAGGTAATCCGGATTGGGTTTCTGGCAGAAGTACGGCGCCTCGAACAGTTCCTGGATCAGGATGATCTGCGCGCCTTTGGCTGCGGCCTCACGGACCAGCCTTTCAGCGGTTTCGAGGTTGGCTTCAAGGTCCCAGGAACAGGCCATCTGGGTGGCGGCGACGGTAACGATACGGCTCATGAATCATCTCCGGGCAAGTGCTTTAAGGTCGAGTGTGGCATCGACCGATGACAGAAAAGGAAGTGGCGGGCGTGATGAGGCACGCCGCGGCAATGGCGACTTTATAGCCGATAAAAATCGGCTTTAAAAGCGATTAATCTTCCTTTCGTCGAAAACAACAGCACTTAAACCCGATAACAATCGATGTTTTGTGAGTGTTTTTGATGACGCCTTCGCGGGCAAGCCCGCTCCCACAGGTTTCGCGTCGTGCTCATTATCAGCATCCGACATAAAACCTGTGGGAGCGGGCTTGCCCGCGAAAGCGATTTCAGGCCTTACAAACCTTCATCCAACACCTTCGCCATCATGTCGACAAAGAAATCCACACTCTGGCGCGACGTCACCATCGGCGGTTTGATTTTGAGGACGTTCAGATAATCCCCCGTCGGCTGCATGAAGATCCCCAGCTCCCGCAGGCGATCGCACAGCGCCGTGGTTTCTTCGGTCGCCGGCTCCAGGGTCTCGCGGTCGCGGATCAATTCAACGCCCAGATAAAAACCGGAACCGTGCACCGCGCCCACCAGCGGATGACTATCGATCAGCGCCTCAAGACGCTCCTTGAAATACCCGCCCACGACCTGGGCGTTTTCCCAAAGCTTTTCCTCTTCCATCACATCCAGAACGGCCATGCCGATCTGGCAACTGACCGGGCTGCCACCCGCCGATGAGAAGAAATAACCTTCGGCTTCCAGCGCCTCGGCGATTTCACGGCGGGTGATCACCGCGCCCAGCGGTTGGCCGTTGCCCATGCCCTTGGCCATGGTGATGATGTCCGGCACCACACCCTGTTCTTCGAAGCCCCAGAAGAAGTGACCCATGCGCCCGTAACCGACCTGCACTTCGTCGGCGATGCACACGCCGCCCTGGGCGCGAACCATCCCGTAGACCTGTTTCAAATAACCCGGCGGCAGCGAGATACCGCCGGCATTGCCGTACACCGGTTCGCAAATGAAACCGGCCAGCTGGCGTCCTTGCTCGGCGATTTTCGCCAGGTTGTGTTCGACGCTACGCACATAATCCGGCGCGCTGTCCGGGCCCCGGAATTCACCGCGATAGGTGTTCGGTGCCGTGACCGGGTGCACCCAGTCCGGGCGGCTGCTCAAGGCCTTGGGGTTGTCGGCAATCGACGTCGAGACCGCGTCCGCGCCCACCGTCCAGCCGTGATAGGCCTCCAGCACGCTGACGATGTCGCGACCGCCGCTGTAGGCCCATGCCAGGCGGATCGCCAGGTCATTGGCCTCGCTGCCGCTGTTGACCAGGAACACCCGGTCCATGCCATCTGGCGACAGCTTCAGCAAACGCTCGGAAAATTCGGCAACCGCGGCGTAGTTGAAGCGCGAGTTGGTATTGAGCAACGACCATTGCCGGCTGGCCACCGCGGCCATGCGCGGATGGCCGTGACCGAGCACCGCGACGTTGTTGAGCATGTCGAGGTAGGAGCGCCCCTGCATGTCGATCAGGTGATTGCGCCAGCCGCGTTCGATGCGGGGCGGGTCAACGTAATAGTGTTTCTGGGTCCGGGCGAAACTGGCATCGCGGCGCGCCAGCAAGGTCTGCGAATCAAGCTCCGCTTCAGCGTCGCACGCCAGCCCCAGCAGCGATGCCGGCGACGGACACAACGCTTGCCAGGCCGCCGCGCGCGAAGGCGTGCAAAACAACGGCGCGTCGAACGAGGCGCCTCGGCACAACTGCACCCGCAACGGACCGCTGACCGCGCCCAACACCTGGCCTTTGACCAACGCTGCGCCGGTGTGCAGCGACGGCGTCACGCCCCACAGCCGCACGCTCAGCTGTGGACCGTCGAGTTGCAACACACCCGGCGACGGTTGATGGACCACACCGGCAAACGGCGATTCGACCGCCGTGCCCTGGGGCACTCGCAACTCGACATGCAACGGGCACGTGTCCGGTTCGCTGGCACTGTCGGGGCGGGTGCGGGACAAACGGTATTGTCCGTAACGGCTGGCAGCCAGGCCGTGCGCTGCAGCCGCTTCGCTCAACAGGCGCTGATCGATTCCTTCCTGCTCCCAGTTACCGGCCTCGAAATGCGGGCTGAGTACGCCCAGGTCGATCAAGGCGAATTCACGTCCGACCAGGCTCGGCAGCAACGGCGCAAAGCCTTCGCTGCCAATGTCTGGCAGGTTCTGGCCGACAGACGTGAGGATCGCCGCTTCCATCAACGCCAGCGGCACCGAGGTGGCCACGCGGAAAATCTCCCACTCGTGGGTCAGGTTGTCGCGACTGTACTGGTTACCCGGATCGATGCTGACCTGCTGTTCGCCGCTGAGCACCAGCACCGCCGCCCGCGCGACGATCAGCGGCCACAGCGCCAGCAGTTCTTCGTGTTGCAACGGATTGACCGCGTGATAGGCCTGGACCGCCGGCAAGATGTAGAACGGATCGCCGCCGGCATGATGCAGCAGCGCCGCGCAGGTCACCGAGAGGTCGGTGATGCGCCAGGTGCGGATCAGGTCGCCGAAATCGATCACCCCCTGCAGTTGCCACTGGCGTTGCGAATCGCGCTGCCAGACCACGTTGTCATCGGTGATGTCCATGTGGATGGCCTGCACCGGCAACTTGTCCACCAGCGGCTGCAAATGCCGCTCGGCCTGTTCGGCCACTTGCGCGATCAAGGCTCGCTGCGCGTCATCTTCAATGACCGGCAGCAAATGTGCGATCAAGGCGTTGGCGTGACGCGCATCCCACTGAAGGGTGCGCTGGAGACCCGGATGGTTGAAATCGGCCAGCGCCTGGTCCATTTCACCGCAGAGCCGGCCGAAACCGGCCACCACGGATCCGGGCAGATGGTCCAGGTGTGTGAGCGATTGGCCCTCGATGTATTCGAGCAGGCGCACATGCACCGCTTGCCCGCCGACTTCAAGTGACAGCAGGTCGGCGCCGTTCTGGGCGGCAATCACTCGCGGCACCGGCACACCGGAGTGCTCGGCCAGATGTTTGAGCCCGGCGTGCTGGGCTTGCAGTTCCAGCGCTGAATAGTCGCCACGGCAGATTTTCAGGACGAAACGCCCATGCTTACTGTCAACGCGGTAGTTGAGATCCTGCTGGCTGCCGAGCGCCTGCAATCGCCCGCTCAGCCCGTAATGCCCCTCGAGCAGCTCTAGCGCTTGCACCGCAGACACCTGCGGGCTGGGCAAACTGGCGCGATGAATCAACGTAGCGAGCGGCATACAACGACCCCTGAAATTTTATTAGGCACCTATATCGCCACTGCGTCGGTCGATAATCAACCCCCGCGCATCCATCAAAACCCAAATAGCCGTCACAACCCTATTGCACCACCCCTCTCCTGCCGACAAGCTATGCTCATTTGCTTCAATCGTCTTACAGATAAAGGCTGGCCAACATGCGTATTCTCATCACCGGCGGTGCCGGTTTCATTGGCTCTGCCCTGGTTCGCCACCTGATTCGGCACACTGAGCATGAAGTGCTCAACCTGGACAAACTGACCTACGCTGGCAATCTGGAATCGCTGACCAGCATTGCCAACGACACACGCTACGAATTCGTGCAGGCCGATATCGTTGATCAGGCCACCGTCAGCGCCGTGCTGGCACGTTTCCAGCCGCATGCGATCATGCATCTGGCGGCCGAGTCCCACGTCGACCGTTCCATCGACGGTCCGTCGGATTTCATTCAAACCAATATCGTCGGCACCTACAGCCTGCTCGAGGCCGCTCGCGCCTACTGGCAGACCCTGGCCGAACCGCAGAAAAGCGCTTTCCGCTTCCACCACATCTCCACCGATGAGGTCTACGGCGACCTGCATGGCGTCGATGACCTGTTCACGGAAACGACCCCGTACGCACCGAGCTCACCGTATTCCGCCAGCAAGGCAGCCTCAGACCACCTGGTCCGCGCCTGGCAGCGCACCTACGGCCTGCCGGTATTGCTGACCAACTGCTCGAACAACTACGGGCCGTTCCACTTCCCCGAAAAACTGATCCCGCTGGTGATTCTCAACGCCCTCGCCGGCAAGCCTCTGCCTGTCTACGGTAACGGCCTGCAGGTTCGCGACTGGCTGTTTGTCGAGGATCACGCTCGCGCACTGTTCAAAGTGGTCACCGAAGGCGTGGTCGGCGAGACCTACAACATCGGCGGTCACAACGAGCAGAAGAACATCGACGTGGTGCGTGGCATCTGCGCGCTGCTCGAAGAGCTGGCACCGAACAAGCCTGAAGGCGTCGCGCACTTCGCCGACCTGATCACTTTCGTCCAGGACCGTCCTGGCCATGACCTGCGCTACGCGATCGACGCCAGCAAGATTGAGCGCGAACTCGGCTGGACGCCCGAAGAAACCTTCGAGACCGGCCTGCGCAAAACCGTCCAGTGGTATCTGGAAAACCTGGAGTGGTGCCGCCGTGTTCAGGACGGCAGCTATCAGGGTGAACGACTGGGCGCCATCAATACCAAGGAGTTGATCGCATGATGAAAGGAATTGTGTTGGCCGGGGGTTCGGGCACACGCCTGCACCCGATCACGCTGGGCGTGTCCAAACAGCTGCTGCCGATCTACGACAAACCGATGATCTACTACCCGATCTCGGTCCTGATGCTGGCCGGCATCAAGGAAATCCTGGTGATCTCCACCCCGCAGGACCTGCCGCAGTATCGCAATCTGCTGGGGGATGGCAGTCAGTTCGGCGTGCATATCAGCTACGCCGAACAGCCTTCGCCGGATGGCCTGGCCCAGGCCTTTCTGATTGGTGAGGAATTCATTGGCAAGGATCCGGTGTGCCTGATCCTCGGCGATAACATCTTCCATGGTCAGCGCTTCAGCGAACAGTTGAACAACGCCGTCAATCGCCCTTCTGGTGCCACCGTGTTCGGTTACTGGGTCAAAGACCCGGAGCGCTTCGGCGTGATCGATTTCGACGACGAAGGCCGTGCCCTGTCGATCGAAGAAAAACCGACAGTACCGAAATCCAGCTACGCCGTAACCGGCCTGTACTTCTACGACAACGATGTGATCGACATCGCCAAGGCCGTGAAGCCCTCGCCTCGCGGTGAGCTGGAGATCACCGACGTCAACAATGCCTACCTCAAGCGCGGCGATCTGCAGGTCGAGCGCTTCGGTCGCGGTTTCGCCTGGTTGGATACCGGCACTCACGACAGCCTGCTCGAAGCGTCCCAGTACGTGCAGACCATCGAGCATCGCCAAGGGCTGAAAGTCGCCTGCCTCGAAGAAATCGCTTACGAAAAAGGCTGGATCGACCGCGAGCATTTGCTCGAGCGCGCCAAGTATTTTGGCAAGACCGGTTATGGTCAGTACCTTTACAAACTGGCTGAGGGTGGACAATGAATGTGATTGAAACCGCGCTGCCCGGTGTGTTGATCCTTGAACCCAAGGTCTTCGGCGACGAGCGCGGCTTTTTCTACGAGAGCTTCAATGCCAAGGCGTTCGAAGAGGCCACCGGCCTGAAGAGGCAGTTCGTTCAGGACAACCACTCTCGCTCGCAAAAAGGCGTCCTGCGGGGCCTGCACTATCAACTGGAAAACACCCAGGGGAAACTGGTGCGGGTAACGGTTGGCGAAGTGCTTGATGTCGCGGTGGATGTGCGTCGCAGTTCAGCGAATTTCGGCAAATGGGTGGCGGTGCGTCTGTCCGCGCAAAACCGTCACCAACTCTGGGTACCGGAAGGTTTTGCCCATGGGTTTGTCGTGTTGAGCGATGTCGCCGAGTTCCTCTACAAGACCACGGACTATTACAACCCGTCCGCCGAACGTTGCATTCGTTGGGACGACCCGACGCTCGCCATCGATTGGCAGCTGGATGAAGCACCCCAGCTTTCGGCCAAAGACCAACTAGGCAAAACCTTGCAAGAGATCGATCTGTTTCCATGAGAATTCTTATCAGCGGTCAACATGGACAGGTTTCAAGTGAGTTGCAAAAACGCCTGAAGGTTTTGGGGGAGCTGGTGGTTCCAGGTCGCGATCAGCTTGACCTGGCTCAACCGGAGCAGATTCGTCGGCAGGTGCGGCACGTTCGTCCCGACCTGATCATCAACGCCGCGGCTTATACGGCGGTCGACAAGGCTGAAAGCGATGCCGCAGCCGCTTTCGTCGTCAATGCGCAGGCCCCGGGTATTCTGGCTGAAGAAGCTGCGGCGCTTGGCATCCCGCTGATCCAATACTCCACCGATTACGTGTTCGACGGCCGCAAAGGCGCGCCGTACACCGAAACAGATGCGACCAACCCGCTTGGCGTTTACGGTCAGAGCAAACTGGCCGGTGAAGAGGCGATCACGGCAGTACAGGGCAAGCACCTGATCCTGCGCACCAGTTGGGTCTACTCGGCCCACGGCCACAATTTTCTGCTGACCATGCAACGCCTGCTGCAGGAAAAACCGGAGTTGCGCATCGTCGCCGACCAGATCGGAGCCCCCACCTGGGCCGGCACGATCGCCCACAGCACCCTCGCCCTGATCGAACGCTGGCAGGCTGGCGAGACCGGCGCCTGGGGCACTTATCACCTGACCGCGCAGGGTGAAACCTCGTGGTTCGGTTTCGCCCAGGCCATCGGCGAAGCGCTGCGGGAACAGGGAAAGCCGTGCGCAAACCTGCTGCCGATAACCACCAGCGACTACCCGACACCCGCCACCCGCCCGCTGAACTCACGACTCGATTGCAGTCGCCTGCAGCGCGAATGGGGCGTCAGTCAGCCTGACTGGCAAACTGCGCTGCGCGAGTGTCTTGCCGGACAAGCCTAGGCATAATGCGCCTGTACCCACAGGCGCCTGATGCTCATGAACTCGACCCTTCCCCGCCGACCCCGCTGGCGCAGCCTGGCCCTGCTTGCGCTGTGCCTGGCGCCATTGCTGTGGCCGCTGGAGCATCTGGCCGAGCGTTACTACCGCAGCGAACTGGCCGGACAGAACCGTCAGACCCTCGACCTGTACGTCGCCAACCTGCTGGGCACACTGCATCGCTATGAAGTGATGCCACAGATTCTTGGCGACCTGCCGGCCCTGCGCGCCGACCTGTCTGCACCGGACGACGGCGTAACCCAGGGCAACGCCAACCGACTGCTGAAGAACATCAGCGCCCAGACCGGCGCCGAAGTCATGTACCTGATGGACACGACGGGCAAGACGCTCGCCGCCTCCAACTGGGACAAGCACGACAGTTTCGTCGGGCGCAATTTCGCCTTTCGGCCGTATTTCAGTGAGGCCATGGCCGGGCGTCTGGGGCGCTTTTTCGGCCTGGGCACCACGTCGGCCAAACGCGGTTACTTCTTCGCGGCAGCGGTCCGTGATCGCGAAAAAATCATCGGCGTGCTGGTGGTCAAGGTTGACCTGGACCACACCGAAAGCCTCTGGGGCAAAACCCCGGAACAACTGCTGGTGACCGACCACAACGGCGTGGTCATTCTCACCTCGCGGCCCGAATGGAGGTTTCGCGCGACCCGTCCGTTGAGCGACGCCGAGCGTGAGGCAATCACCGCGATTCAGCCCTACCCGACCCGCGACCCCAAGCCTTTGAACCTCGATCCGGACGCGTGGCTGACCCAGACCCGGCAGATCGACGAAACCGGCTGGAGCGTCAGCATCCTTGCGCCGCGCACCCTGATCGACCGCCCGGTGCGCACGGTGGTCGCCATCGGTGGCGCGACGTTGCTGGTGCTGATGCTGCTGCTCGGCCTGATGATGCAGCGCCGTCGTCACTACCTCGATCGAATCGCCTTCGAAGCCAAGGCCCGTCGGGAACTTGAAGGCCGTGTCGCCGAACGCACCAGCGACCTCGAAGGCCTCAACCGTCGGCTGAAACAGGAAGTGCTGGAGCGTGAACATGCCCAGCAGGAACTGGTGCGTGCCCAGGATGATCTGGTGCAGGCCGGCAAGCTGTCAGCGCTCGGGACCATGTCGGCGAGCATCAGCCACGAACTCAATCAGCCGCTGGCGGCGATCCGCAGCTACGCGGAAAACGCCGAGGTACTGCTTGATCACGAGCGCACCGACGATGCGCGCGGCAACCTCAAACTGATCAGTGAACTGACCGGACGCATGGCCTCGATCATTGCGCACCTGCGGGCCTTTGCCCGACGTGATCGCCACGCCCCGGAAAGTGTCGCGCTGCAACCGGCGCTGGATGACGCGCTGGCGCTGTTGGCCAAGCGCCGGCGGAGCATGGAGGTCGAGCTGATCCGCGACTTGCCGGCCGCCACGCTGTGGGTCGAAGCCGGGGAAACCCGATTGCGCCAGGTGCTCGGCAACCTGCTGGCCAACGCGCTGGACGCGCTGACGGAAAAAGGCCCGCCGCGTAAACTCTGGTTGAGTGCCCAATCCACCGCCGACGGCGTCAATCTGTACATTCGCGACAACGGCCCCGGCTTTTGCATGGAAGCCCTTGGCCGCGCCAGCGAGCCTTTCTACACCACCAAGACCCGCACGCAGGGGCTGGGTCTGGGGCTGGCGATTTGCGAGACCCTGATGCGCGCCTTCGGCGGTGAACTGTCGTTCGCCAACCACAAGGAAGGCGGCGCCCTGATTACCCTGAAACTGCGCGCAGGCGCACCGGGCGTGAGCCTGCAACCGTCCGAGGACCGAAGTGCATGACCATCGACAACCGCATCCAGGTCGTGTTGATCGACGACGATCCCCATTTGCGTCAGGCCCTGAGCCAGACGCTGGACCTGGCGGGCCTGAAAATCCTGCCGCTCGCCGAGGCCAAGGGCGTGGCCGGGCAACTGGAGCGCGACTGGCCGGGGGTGGTGGTCAGCGATATCCGCATGCCGGGCATGGACGGTCTTGAGTTGCTGACCGAACTGCACGCGCAAGACCCCGAGCTGCCAGTGCTGCTGATCACCGGCCACGGCGACGTGCCGCTGGCGGTGCAAGCGATGCGCACCGGCGCTTATGACTTCCTGGAAAAACCTTTCGCCAGCGATGCCCTGCTCGACAGCGTGCGCCGCGCATTGGCCTTGCGCCGGTTGGTGCTGGATAACCGCAGCCTGCGCCTGGCCCTGAGCGACCGCAATGAACTGAGCGCACGACTGGTCGGGCAATCGGCGCCAATGCTGCGCCTGCGCGAGCAGATCGGCGCATTGGCGGCGACCAAGGCCGATGTGCTGATTCTCGGCGAAACCGGTGCCGGTAAAGAGGTCGTGGCCCGGGCGCTGCACGATTTGTCGAGCCGGCGTAACGGCCCGTTCGTGGCGATCAACGCCGGCGCCCTGGCCGAGTCGGTGGTGGAAAGCGAACTGTTCGGCCACGAGCCGGGCGCCTTTACCGGCGCGCAAAAGCGCCGCATCGGCAAGTTCGAATTCGCCAACGGCGGCACGCTGTTCCTCGATGAAATCGAAAGCATGAGCCTGGACGTGCAGGTGAAGTTGCTGCGCTTGCTGCAAGAGCGGGTGGTCGAGCGCCTGGGTGGCAATCAATTGATCCCGCTGGACATCCGCATCATCGCCGCGACCAAGGAAGACCTGCGTCAGTCCGCCGATCAGGGGCGCTTCCGTGCCGACTTGTATTACCGTCTCAACGTCGCGCCGCTGCGCATTCCACCGCTGCGCGAACGTGGCGAAGACGCGCTGATGCTGTTCCAGCATTTCGCCGATGAAGCCAGTGCCCGCCATGGTTTGCCGCCCCACGAACTGCAACCGGGACAGCGGGCGTTGCTGCTGCGTCACACGTGGCCGGGTAACGTGCGGGAGTTGCAAAACGCCGCCGAACGTTTTGCCCTGGGCCTGGAACTGGCGCTGGACAACAGCGCGCCGGAGGGCGGGGCGAGCACATCGGTTGAAGTAGTCAGTGGCGGGTTGAGCGAGCAGGTGGAAAACTTCGAGAAATCGCTGATTGCCGCCGAACTGGCGCGCTCTCACAGCTCGGTCCGCAGCCTCGCCGAAGCCCTCGGCATCCCGCGCAAGACCTTGCACGACAAACTGCGCAAGCACGGGCTGAACTTTGCCGACCATCACCCGACCGACGAACTCGATTGAGCGACCGTCAATCCTTCCTCTTCAAGCAAAAGGCCCCTTCATGAACCGCGACAGTCGTCACCTGGAATCAGTCCTCCACCGCGACATTCCCCTGACGCAGGCCATGGGCGTCAAAGTGCTCGACTGGCACGACCAGCAGTTGCGCCTGTACTTGCCGCTGGAAGCCAACGTCAATCACAAGAGCACCATGTTCGGCGGCAGCCTGTATTGCGGCGCAGTGCTGGCGGGTTGGGGCTGGCTGCATTTGCGCTTGCGCGAAGAAGGGATTGAGGATGGGCACATCGTGATTCACGAAGGGCAGATCAGCTATCCGCTGCCGGTGACCATGGACGCCACAGCGATTTGCCAGGCGCCGAGTGCGGCGGTGTGGAAGAAATTTCTGGCGATGTATCAGCGTTATGGAAGAGCACGACTGACGCTGCATTCACGGATTGTGAATGCCGATAGCGATGACGATGCAGTGACGTTTACCGGGCAGTACGTCCTGCACCGGTAAACCTCTGTGGGAGCCGGCTTGCTGGCGATCCAGGCGACGCGGTGAAACTGATAAACCGCGCTGCCTGGATCGCCAGCAAGCCGGCTCCTACAGATTAGCGAGAGTCAGCAGTTTTTCACGCCAAGCCGCTTTGGCCGGCAGCGCCAGGAAGAACTCGTTCCGCAAAGACTCCCGCGCCGGATAGCTGAACGGTACACCGCTCAACTCCAGCACTTCGCCGCCCGCACCTTCGAGAACGCCTTGCGCAGCCGCCGTATCCCACTGAGAAGTGGGCGCCAGACGCGGATAACAATCCGCCGCCCCTTCCGCCAGCAGGCAAAATTTCAGCGAACTACCGATATTCGCCAGTTGCAGCTCACCGAGGCTGTCACTCAAACCGGCCAGCAAACGTTCCTGCTCCGGGCTTGAATGCCGACGACTGGCGACGACCGTGAAGGCCTCGCCCGGGGCGGGCACGGTGCGAACCTGAATCGACAATGGCTCGGCGCCTTTATCGCCACGCCACGCGCCCAGCCCTGCACCACCGACGTAGAAACGCCCGTTGGTCGGCATCGACACCACACCAAACACCACGCGACCTTGCTCGATCAGCGCGATGTTGACGGTGAACTCTTCACTGCCCGAGATGAATTCCTTGGTCCCGTCCAGCGGATCGACCAGCCACCAGCGCTGCCAGCCGGCACGCACGCTCTGGGGGATGTTGGCATCTTCTTCGGACAACACCGGAATGCTCGGGTCCAGCGCGGTCAGCCCGGCCAGAATCAGATGATGAGCGGCCAGATCGGCTGCAGTGACCGGTGAATCGTCGGCCTTGGCGGTCACCGCTGTGCCGGTACGCCAGAACGGCAGGATCGCGTCGCCAGCCTTCAATGCCAGTTCAACCACCGGCGCCATCAATGGATGCGGAAAATTCATGGCAGGAACACTCCTCGCTGAGTCAGCAGATCACGGGCCAGGTAGAGCGCCGCCAAGGCACGGCCCTCAGTGAATCGCGGGTTCTGGGCCAGGCCGGACAGTTCACGCAGATTGATCTTGTCCACGCCCATCGGCTCGGGCTCGTCGCCCTCCAGTCGTTCTTCGTACAGGTCGGTGGCGAGCACCACTTGGATTTTCTGGCTCATGTAACCCGGCGACAGGGACAACTCGGTCAGGTGTTCCAGCTGTCGCGCGCCATACCCGGCTTCTTCCTTGAGCTCACGCTCGGCCGCCGCCAGCACGTCTTCACCCGGCTCGACCAAGCCTTTGGGCAGCGACAGCTCGTATTCATCGGTGCCGCCGCAATATTCCTCGACCAACACCGCGTGATCCGAATCGATCATCGCCACGATCATCACCGCGCCATACCCGGCGCCTTTGCCGACCAGTCGCTCATAAGTGCGCTCCGCGCCATTGGAGAAGCGCAGTTTCAGCTCTTCGACGCAGAACAAACGGCTGGTGGCGACAATCTCGCGGGCGAGGATGGTGGGTTTTTGGCGCATGAGCGGCTCCTTGGCGATAGCGGGTTACTATACCCGGCCTATCCTGATTGTTGACCTCGGATATTTTTTTACCGTTGGAGAAGTTTTTTATGTCACTGCTGCCGTGGCGCGACATCGACACCGTTCTGCTGGACATGGACGGCACGCTGCTGGACCTGCACTTCGACAATCATTTCTGGCTGGAGCACTTGCCCCAGCGTTACGCCGAGTTGCACGGGGTGAGCCGGGCCATGGCCGAGATGGAATTGCAGCCGCTGTTCGAACGCAACGCCGGTCAGTTGCAGTGGTATTGCCTGGATTTCTGGAGCGCCGAGCTGAAGCTGCCGGTGCGCGAGCTGAAACTGGAAACCGCCCACCTGATCGCGTTGCGCCCCGATGCGGACACGTTTCTGGAGGCCATCAGGAAGGCCGGCAAACGTGTGGTGATGATCACCAATGCGCACCGTGATTCGCTGTCCCTGAAACTGGAACGAATTGAACTGGCGCCGTACTTCGAGCGGTTGATCAGCTCTCATGACTACGGCTTCCCCAAGGAGAATCCGCAGTTTTGGGAGGCATTGCAGGCGGACATCGGCTTCGATCCGACGCGCAGTCTGTTTATCGACGATACGTTGCCGATCCTGCGCAGTGCGCGGGATTTCGGTGTGACGCATTTATTGGCAGTGAGTGAGCCGGACAGTCGCAAGGGGCCAAAGGATACGGCGGAGTTTGCGGCGGTGGTCGATTATCGGGAGTTGATTGCCGGGCTTTAGACCGAGGCGTCTGTATCGCCAGCAAGCCGGCTCCTACGGGGTTTGTGTCGTTCACAAATAATGCGTACGACTCAATCTGTAGGAGCCGGCTTGCTGGCGATGGTCATCACACGGTCTTGAACCTTACTCAGGAATCCGCAACGACTGCCCCGGATAAATCTTGTTCACATCCTTGAGCATCGGCTTGTTGGCCTCGAATATTTTTTGATACTTGTTGGCATCGCCATACACGCGCAAGGAAATCGCACTGAGTGTGTCGCCCTTCACCACCGTGACAAAGGTTGCGGCCTTCACCACCGGCCCGGTCACCGTAATCTGGTCATCCACGCTACCGACCCCGGCGATATTGCCCACCGCCAGCAGGATCTTTTCCTTCTCTTCCTGGCTCGCCACTTCACCGGTCACCGTGACCTTGTCGCCATCCACTGTCGCCTGCACATTCGGGTTTCCCAGGCCGACCTTGCTGATGTGTTCCTTCAACTGCTCGCTGGCATTGGCGTTGCCGGGCGTCAGCAGGTCGATAAGCTTTTCACCTGCTTCTTTCACAAAGCTAAAAATACTCATGGTGCACTCTCCTTGGTTTTCAGATTCCAGACGCAAAAGCCTAGACCAAGGTTGCAAGCCTCGGTTCCCACCCGACCAATGACGCCGCTTGCCCCCAGGCGCTAGAATCCCGACCTTCCCGCGCCCCGGAGCGAAGATGGACATCAAGCAGCTGAAATTCCTCATCGCCCTCGATGAAACCCGCCACTTCGGCCAGGCCGCCGCACGTTGTCACATCACCCAGCCGACCCTGTCCATGCGCCTGCGCAGCCTCGAAGAAGAGCTGGAGTTGCCATTGGTCAACCGGGGCCAACGCTTCGAAGGCTTTACCGCGCCGGGCGAGCGGGTGCTGGCCTGGGCGCGCACCGTGCTGGCGGCCTGTGACGGTTTGCAGGCCGAGGCCGCTGCCTGTCGCGGCAACCTGGTGGGTACGCTGCGTCTGGGCGTGGTGCCATTGTCGAGTTTCGATCCGCTGCCCTTGCTGCAACGCCTGCACGCCGAACACCCGAACCTGCGGTTCGAACTCTCGGCGCTGAGCTCCGAGCAGATCCTCGAACAACTGGCGAACAATCGCCTGGACCTCGGCGTGTCGTACCTGGAACGCCTGGACGCCGAGCGCTTCGATTCCCTGACCTTCAGCGAAACCCGCATGGGCCTTCTCTACGATCAGCGCTTTTTCACGTTCGGCGAGGCGCCGCTGAGCTGGGAATCGTTGATCGAACTGCCGCTGGGCATGCTCACCAGCGGCATGCATTTCCGTCAGTCCATCGATCACAATTTCCACAGCCGCGGCCTCACCCCGCAGCCGCTGTTGCAAACCGATGCCGTGCATCAACTGTTACAAGCTGTGCACGGTGGTTTGTGTTGCGCCGTGATGCCGCTGGATGGCGGGCTGGAAAACCTGACCGATCATCTGCGTTTACAACCGATCGAAAACGCGCAGACCCTCGGCCAACTGGGGCTGATCATGCGTCGCAGCGCACCGCGGTCGGCGCTGGCGGAAGCCTGTTTTGCGATCTATCAGAAATCGCCAACCATCTCTTGATCGACGCCATCTATCGGCAGATCAGTAATAGCGATTAGACGCGACAACTTGACGCGCATAGGCTTAAACCTGACCAAACCGTCGGTGATGCTCATGAACGCCAAGCGTCCTGTTTGTGCGGCGCCAGCCCTCGAAACGCCCGCGCCCTCCGCCAGCCAAACGTACAGTTACAGCGATCTTCAATACGTCGAATCGGCCAGCACCGCGCTGGCGGAAGAAGTTGCGCTGGCGATTGCCTATAACGGCATCAGCCAGGCGGTGATGCTGGTGACACCGACAGACCTGGAAGACTTCATCGTCGGTTTCAGCCTCGGCAGCGGCATCATCCAGGACGCTTCCGACATTTATGACCTGCAACTCAGCGGCTCGGGGTCGGCGCAATACGCGCAAGTGACCATCGCCAACCGCGCCTTCTGGAACCTCAAGCAGCAGCGTCGGCAACTGGCCGGCACCAGCGGTTGCGGGCTCTGTGGCGTGGAAGCGGTCGAGCAGGCCTTGCCGGATCTCGAGGTGTTGCCCGGCGCGCCCCTTCCGCCCGCCGAATGGCTCGACGGCCTGCGCCAGCGCATCGGCGCGTTCCAGCCACTCGGTCAGCATTGCGGCGCCGTGCATGCGGCAGTGTTCATGAACGCCAATGGCGAATTGCTGCTGGGTCGCGAAGACATTGGCCGACACAACGCCCTCGACAAGCTGATTGGCGGGCTGATCCGGCAAAAAATACCAACCACCGGCGGCCTGGCGATTGTCACCAGCCGTTGCAGCCTGGAACTGATCCAGAAAGTGTTGCGCGCAGGCATCCAGACCCTCGTCAGCCTGTCGGCGCCCACCGGCCTTGCCGTGCAATGGGCCCGTCGTCACAACTTAAACCTTATCCATTTGCCACAGAAGAATGCGCCGCGGGTCTATAGCCCAGCGTTGGAGAATCAAGCGTGAGTCAACACCGTCAAGCCGACCAGACACCCGTCCCCCGTTACAAGCCCTACAAAGGCCCGGCCGGTGGCTGGGGCGCGCTGATCAGCGTTGCCCAGGCCTGGTTGACCAGCGACAACGCGCTGAAAAACCTGCGCATGATGCTCAAGACCAATAAGAACGGCGGGTTCGACTGCCCCGGTTGCGCCTGGGGCGATTCCAATGAAGCCGGCATGGTGGCGTTCTGCGAAAACGGTGCCAAAGCGGTGAACTGGGAAGCGACCAAACGCCGTGTCGACGGCAAGTTCTTCGCCAAACACAGCGTCACTCAGTTGCTGGAGCAGAGCGACTACTGGCTTGAATATCAGGGCCGCCTGACCGAGCCATTGAGGTACAACGCCGAAACCGATCGCTACCAACCGATCAGCTGGGACGATGCGTTTGCCCTGATCGCCAAGCATCTGCGCGGTTTGTCGAGCCCGAATCAGGCCGAGTTCTATACCTCAGGGCGTGCCAGCAACGAAGCGGCGTACCTCTATCAGTTGTTCGTGCGCGCCTATGGCACCAACAACTTCCCCGACTGCTCGAACATGTGCCACGAGGCCAGCGGTGTCGCGTTGGCGCAGAGCGTTGGCGTCGGCAAAGGCACCGTGACCTTCGACGACTTCGAACACGCCGATGCGATTTTCGTCTGGGGCCAGAACCCCGGCACCAACCACCCGCGGATGCTCGAACCGCTGCGTGAAGCGGTCAAACGTGGCGCACAAGTGGTGTGCATCAACCCGCTGAAAGAGCGGGGGCTGGAGCGTTTCCAGCACCCGCAACACCCGATCGAAATGCTCACCAATGGCGACAAGCCGACCAATACCGCGTACTTCCGTCCGGCACTGGGCGGCGACATGGCGATCATGCGCGGCATGGCCAAGTTCCTGCTGCAATGGGAGCGCGATGCGCAGAAGGCGGGTGAGCCTGCGGTGTTCGACCACGATTTCCTCAATGAACACAGCGTCAACGTGCTGGACTACCTGGGCATCGTTGACGACACGTCGTGGGAACAGATCGTCGAGCAATCCGGCCTGCCCCTTGTCGAGATCGAAAAAGCTGCGCGCATGTACGCCAAGGGCAAGAACGTCATCATGTGTTGGGCCATGGGCATTACCCAGCATCGTCATTCGGTGGCGACCATCCAGGAAATTGCCAACCTGATGCTGCTACGCGGCAACATCGGCCGGCCGGGCGCAGGCCTGTGCCCGGTGCGGGGCCACAGTAACGTGCAGGGCGACCGGACCATGGGCATCAACGAGCGTCCGCCGATGGCGTTCCTCGACGCCCTGGAACGTCGCTTCCAGTTCAAGGTGCCGCGTGAAAACGGCCACAACGTGGTTGAAGCGATTCACGCCATGGCCGAAGGTCGGGCAAAAGTGTTCATCGCCCTGGGCGGCAACTTCGCCCAGGCCACCCCCGACAGTCCACGGACCTTCAAGGCTCTGAGCAATTGTGACCTGACCGTGCAGATCAGCACCAAGCTCAACCGCAGCCACCTGGCCCACGGTAAAGACGCGCTGATCCTGCCGTGCCTGGGCCGGACCGACATCGACCGGCAAACCGAAGGCCCTCAGGCAGTGACCGTCGAAGACTCGTTCAGCATGGTCCACGCCTCCAACGGCCAGTTGGAGCCGCTGTCGAACCAGATGCGCTCGGAGCCAGCGATTCTTGCCGGTATCGCGGCCGCCACGCTGGGCAGCCACCCGGTGGACTGGAACTGGCTGGTGGCGGACTACAGCCGCATCCGCGACCTGATTGCTGACACCATTCCCAACTTCAAGAACTTCAACGAGAAGATCAAGAACCCTGGTGGTTTTTACCTCGGCAACAGTGCCGGTGCGCGTAAATGGAACACCGCGTCAGGCCGGGCCAATTTCCGACCGAACGTATTGCCCAAGGACCTGGTGCACGAGCGCACTCGCGCCACTGGCGTATTGCCGGACCTGATCCTGCAGTCGATGCGTTCCCACGATCAATACAACACGACCATCTATGGCCTGAATGACCGTTACCGCGGTGTGAAAGGTCAGCGCGACGTGTTGTTCGTCAACGAAGCCGACATCATTCGCCTGGGCTTCAAGCCTGGCCAGAAGGCCGACATCGTGTCGATCTGGGACGATGGCGTTGAGCGCCGGGTGAAGGGCTTCACGCTGCTGGCGTTTGATATTCCTGCTGGGCAGGCTGCCGCGTATTATCCGGAAGTGAACCCGCTGGTGCCGCTGGAGAGCACCGGGGACGGCAGCCATACGCCGACGTCGAAGTTTGTCGCGATTCGGTTGGAAGCGGCGAGTGAGACTGGGTTGATCATGGCGAAGTCGGCATAATGCTTCGCCTGATCTGACGCAATCGCGAGCAAACCCGCTCCCACAGGATTTGTGTGTTGAACACAATAACTGTGACCCACAGAGATCTCTGTGGGAGCGGGCTTGCCCGCGAAAGCGTTTGACCTGCCAACTCTTATCTCGACACTGCTCCAGCACTTTCCAAACGCCCACAAAAAAGGCCGTTTTTTCACAAAAACGGCCATTCCGAAGTAGCTAAAGACCGGCGAAAAACACTTAAGTTCCAGCCAAAAAACAGCAACTTAGGTATATTTTCTGAAGTCGTGTCATTCGTCGGATATCGATTGTAAGCACCGTTCCTCAGCCTCAGGATCGCGCCGTCATCCCCTTGAGGTTCCTCTATGAAGTTCTCCTCGATTCTCTTGTTGTCCCTTGGCCTGGTCAGTGGCTTCGCTTCTGCCGGAGGCACCACCGAAGCAGGTGTGGGCGGCGCATTGGGCGGGGTTTTGGGCTCGGTCGTCGGTCAATCGTTAGGCGGCAACACAGGTTCAACCATTGGCGCAGCCTTGGGCGGTGCGGGTGGTAGCGCAGTCGGCGCAGACAAACGCAGCCGTGGTGAAGCAGCCATTGGCGGTGCGTTGGGCGCAGCGGGCGGTAACGTGGTCGGCCGCAGCATGGGCGGCACCACCGGCAGCCTGATCGGCTCCGCAGCAGGCGGCGGCGCCGGTGGCGCGCTGGGTAACTACATGGGTAACAAGAGCGATGACGACGATGATGATCGTCGTGGCCATGGCGATCGCCGTTACTACCGTGATGGTCACCATGATCGTGGCCACCACTACGGTCACCGCAAGCACAAGCATCGCTATCGCGACTGAGGCTTGAATCGCCTCGCTTACCGGTAGATCAAAAAATCGCAGCCCTCGGGCTGCGATTTTTTTTTGCCCCTCAAACCACCAACCGCTCCAGCGCCCCGCGTAAACCGACAGGAATCGCCACCGGCTGATTCGACGTCCGATCCACAAACACATGCACGAAACGCCCCGCCGCACAGGCTTCGTCTTCGCCGGCCTTGAACACCGCCAGCTCGTATTGCACAGAGCTGTTGCCCAACTTGCCCACCCGTAAACCGATCTCGATCCGGTCGGGGAAAGCGATGGAGGCAAAGTAATCACACGCCGAACTCACGACAAAACCCACGACTTCGCCGTCATGAATATCCAGGCCGCCGACTTCGATCAGATAAGTGTTCACCGCTGTGTCGAAGAAGCTGTAGTAGGTGACGTTGTTGACGTGACCGTAGGCATCGTTGTCGTGCCAGCGAGTGGTGATGGGCTGGAAATGCGGGTAATCGGTGCGTTGGGGCGTCGGGTTGGACATCAATGTCGGTTCCTTGAGTTGGACTGCGAGTTTAAGGCGAAAACCGCGTTATCGTTCTTCGCGAGCAAGCCCGCTCCCACAAGGGATCGTGGTTCATCCACAAACTCAGTGTTCACAGAAGATCAACTGTGGGAGCGGGCTTGCTCGCGAAGGCGCCGGCACAGGCGCTGGGCCAATCACCTGTCAGCAAACCCTTTACCCACCGCCGCCAACTCCCCAATCAACCGCGCCGGCTGCCAGTGATCGCCTTGCCGGGTTTCAAGCGCCAACAACCGCTGATGAATATCCGCCAACCCCTGCTGATCCGCCCAGGCCATCGGCCCGCCCTTGTCCGCCGGAAAGCCATAGCCGTTGAGGTACACCAGGTCGATGTCGTGCGCCGATTCGGCAATCCCTTCCTGAAGAATCTTCGCCCCCTCGTTGACCAGTGCCAGCAAACAGCGCTCCAGAATTTCCTCAGGCCCGATCTCGCGACGCTGGAAGCCCAATCCTTCGCTGACTGCCAGCACCAGCGCATCCACCTCCACATCGTGCTCAGCCTGGCGACTGCCCGCTTTGTAGTGGTAATAACCGTTGCCACTCTTCTGGCCGAAACGCCCCAGTTCGCACAGGCGGTTATCCACCTGAACCTGCGGCGCATCCTGACCGACACCGGCCAGTTCCCGCGCGCGCCATTGCAGGTCGATGCCGACCACATCTAACATGCGAAACGGCCCCATCGCGAAACCGAAGCCCTGCAGCGCCGCATCCACCTGATAGGGATAAGCGCCCTCAAGCAGCATCTTGCGCGCTTCGAGCACATAGGTATTGAGCATGCGATTGCCGATGAAGCCCTCGCAGTTGCCCGACACGACGCTGACCTTGCCCATGCGTTTACCCAGTTCCAGCGCGGCATCCAGCACCGCCGGCGCAGTCTGTGCGCCACGAACGATTTCCAGCAATTTCATGATGTGCGCCGGGCTGAAGAAGTGCAGGCCCAGCACTTGTTGCGGACGGCGAGTGGCCGCGGCGATCGCGTCGATATCCAGCGCCGACGTGTTGCTGGCGAGAATGGCTTCGGGCTTGAGCAGGCCATCCAGTTCGCGGAATATTTTCTGCTTGAGCTCAAGGTTTTCGTACACCGCTTCAATCACCAGATCGACATCGCGGATCGCCGCGTAATCGGCAGCCGCCGAGATCCGTGCAACACGAGCGTCGGCCTCGGCCTGATCGATCCGCCCCTGACGCACGTTGTGCGCGCAGGTCTCGGCCACGGTGGCCAGAGCCTGCTCAAGCATCTGCGGATTGTTATCGACCCACTGCACCGGCACCCCGGCGTTGGCCAGGCACATGACAATGCCACGGCCCATGGTGCCCGCCCCGATCACGGCGGCGCGCTGAATGTTGAACGGTGTCTGGCTCATGGTTGTTCTCTTGTTGGCGATCCAAAGACAGCCCCCACCATAGTCAGCCACCGGGCTTTTTAGAAATTTATTCCTGTGATGGCGGACATTCAGCGGATGGATGCGTCTCAGCCAGACACTGAGATCCCTGTGGGAGCGGGCTTGCTCGCGAAAGCGGTGTATCAGCCGTCATCAATGTTGAATGAAAAACCGAATTCGCGAGCAGGCCCGCTCCCACAAGGTCACCGTTCATTTGGGTAAATGCGCTTCAGCCCACCCTCGCACTTCGCCATACGGATAATCCTCCAGCACCCCAAACCCCGAAATCGACCGTACCTTGAGCTTGGTAAACAGCGGCACACTGATCCCGCACAAAAACCGCGTCACGCGCTCGGCTGAGGGAATACTGCCGACGTGCTGTTCATGCTTGTGGATAAAATCACCGCACAGCGCCTCGAAGTTTTTATCCACAAGCGCCGGCAACTCGGGTGGTGCGGGCAATCGCGCCACGTTCCCGTGACACACCGAACAATGCCCGCACTGCTGCGGCGCGTTTTCGTCGCCGAAATACTCGGCCAGTCGATAACCCAGGCAGACGTCAGTGGCGAACAGATCCAGCATGGCGTGAATCCGCGCGATCTCGGTGCGTTCGTGCTGGGTGAAACAGGCATGCAGTTCGGCACTCAACGCCTGACTGTCGAAGTCCGTTTGCAACAGGCTGTAGACCTCGGTCATCTGCTTGCTTTCCAGCTCGACCCAGCCTTTCTCCTGGAAATAATCCAGTGCCTTGACCACCCGATCGCGCTCGGCCCGATGCTGCTCGTACAACGCATCGAAATTAACCGTGGCCCAGGTCCGCGCCCGAGTGGACGTCTGGATGATTGCTGCCACGAAGTCCTTGCGCTCACCTTCGAAGCGGGCGAGCACGTCTTCCGGCTCCTGCAAATACTTGAAACGGTATTCGGCGTAATAGGCGTAACGCGGGGCGATGATTCCACGCAGCTCCAATTGCACCAGCAAGGTCTTGAGCGGTAGCTGGCGGATGTTGCTCTGGTCCGCCAACGGCCCCAGCAGAAACTCCCATTGCCCCTCAGGCGCAGTGGCTTGCAATTCGTCGAGCACGTGACGGATGCCGTCCAGTTCCGGCGTGTCGCCGTAGACGAAGTTTTCCAGCACGTTGAGGCTGTCGCGGTTGGCCAGTACCAGGCAGTCCGATGGCTGTCCGTCACGCCCGGCGCGACCGATTTCCTGACTGTAGTTTTCGATGGATTTGGGCAGGTCGAAATGCACCACGTTGCGGATGTCACTCTTGTCGATGCCCATGCCAAACGCGATGGTCGCGACGATGCAATTGGACTGTCCGCCCATAAAGCGCTTTTGAATCGCTTCCCGTTGTTCATGGGGCAAACCGGCGTGATACGCCTCGGCCTGCACGCCGTTACGCCCCAAGTGTTCGGCGATGTGCTCGGCGGTTTTCTGCAGGGTGACGTAGACGATACTCGGCTGGCCGGGACGTTCACGCATCCATTCGACCAGGCGTCGGCGTTTGTCGGGACCGCGCACCGGCTCCACCAGCAAATTGAGGTTCGGCCGATAGAAGCCGGTGGTGACCACGTCTTCAGGGGCGATGGCGAATTTGGCCTGCATATCCGCGATCACTTTCGGGGTCGCAGTGGCGGTCAGCAGCAACGCTTGAGGGATGTTGAACTGACGCTGGTAGTCCGGAAGCTTGAGGTAGTCGGGGCGGAAGTTATGGCCCCACTCCGAGATGCAATGCGCCTCATCCACCACCAACAGTGAGATCGGCACTTGCTGCAAGAAATTGCGAAAGCGCTCGTTCTTCAGACGCTCCACGGAAATCATCAGAATCTTCAACTCGCCGGACTTGGCGCGGGCCATCACATCGCTGGCGTCGTCGCGGCTCTGGGCCGAATCGATACTGCCCGCCGCGATACCGTGTCGCTGCAGAAACGCCAATTGATCCTGCATCAACGCCAGCAACGGCGAGACCACCAGCGTCAGGTGCGGCAGCAACACCGCCGACATCTGGTAACACAAGGACTTGCCTGAGCCCGTGGGGAAAATCGCCGCCGCCGAGCGCCCGGCCAACACCGCGCTGATCGCCGCCTCCTGGCCGGGCCGAAACTGTGGATAACCGAAAACCTGTTCCAGGGTGTTGTGCATAAGCTGTCACTCCGTTGACCGCTGCGAAGCCCAAAGCCTAGCCGGCGATCGCAGCGAGTCGAGAAAAGGTCGGGGTCAAAAACGATACGGGATGATACAGCGGATGGTGCGGGGGGATGGCGGGGCTTGAGGAATTGGGCGATGGGCTGGCCTCATCGCGAGCAAGCCCGCTCCCACAGGTGATCTTCAGTGAACCCGGGGGTTGTGTACGACCCAAAACCCTTGTGGGAGTGGGCTTGCTCGCGAAGAGGCCAGCAAAAACACTGCAAAAACATCGGGCAAACTCAGGGCACCAACACCGCCACCCGCAGCTGCTCATTCAACGCCTGCTCATGAAACACCTGACTCTTGCTCGCCCAGGCCGCATGAGCCGGGCTGATTTCGCCAGTGAACGCCGCCGCCAACTGACGCAAATCAGCGACGCTTCGCACACGCGGGCAGAACGGTTCGCCGTCGCAGTTCTGGCTGGCGTTACGGTAGGTGGTCAGCAATCGATCCCACAAGCCATCACGCACCTGTCGCACAGACTTGAGCTTAACCGCCTGCACGCCCAGACGCTGCTTCAGACCCTGTTCGTCCAGCGCTTCACTGGCCAGCAGCGCCTTGCCGAACATCAACACATCGGCGCGGGACGCGGTGTCCATGTTCGCCTGAGTGGTGAGGGCGTCCGGCCAGCCGGTGCGGTCCATGTTGGCCAGCACCATCGAGTTACCCGCGTCAGCCGCGCCCGTCAAACGACAAACACCCGCCCATAACAACAAAACCGAGGCCATACGTAGCCACTGCATACCTAATTCCCTTTAAGTGCTTAACCAGGCATTTTCGAAATGCCCTACAGATTCTGGCGCGCACGATACAGAGGTTTGCTGCGCTGCGCCTGACAAACACGTAGGAAAATTCACCAGTAAGGGTTTTGATTAAAAAAACCTCGGGAAACGCGTAGGGCGAATGCCCGAAGACCAGTAAATCCCCTACAAGCTGTGTCGATTGCGCCCGTATTGCCGCATCGCGTCGTCCGCTTCATAGTTTTCGGCGCGGCTGAAACAGTGTCGGCCTGCCAGACTTCCTACAGGACTGACCCAGATGCAAGACCGCTATTGCCCACTCAAAAGCCGCTACAGCGACACCCCGGTCCTGGTCATTGACACCGAGGCCGACCCACACGAAATCCTCGACGCCGCCCGCCAACGCATCCGCGCCGCCAGCGACCTGCTCGAAACGCTGTACTGCCTGTGCTTCAAACAGGCGGACGCCAGCGACATCCCCAATATCGTCAACGCGCTCTACCTGCTGACCCAGGACGGCAACGAACTCCTCGAAATCGCCCGCCAACGCCTCCCGAAAATCACCACTGGTTGATGCCCACCACAACCTCCTGTAGGAGCATGGCTTGCCTGCGAAGAACGATAACGCGGTGAATCTGGATACAAATAAACGAGAAAATTTCGTCTGGGGATAACTCCGTAGGCAACGCCCTATCAAAGCTTCATCCCGGTCCTACAACAGAAGACTCCTTGTCGCCTATCGCCAACCGGTGGCGGTACCTATAGTCGGACTGTCGCTGCCAAATCAGCGTCTCGGGCTTGGTCACTCGATGGAACACATAAACGCGTCCGTTGTATGCTGCCGACACCTCAGGTGTCTGCACGTTTTATGGTGGGCTGTGTTTGGGACGCTGTATAGCGTGCCGATCTTGTGTGTTCTTCCGGTTGACCAACCCGAACACAGTCCGCCTCCATCGCTTGGTCACGATGGCGGTGATTTCATCTGATGCATTTGAGAACACATAAAATGAATAATTCGAATCCGTACACACTCGATCGCTACCTCCCACTCAAAACCAACCTCACCGACTCCCCGCCCCGCCCCTGATCATCGACACAGAGGCCAACCCGCAAGACATCCTCGAAGCCGCCCTCCAGCGCGTTCGAGCCTCCAGCGAACTGCTCCGAACCCTGCACTGCCAAAGTTTCGAGCAAGGCGATCTCGAAGACATCCCCCACATCACTCACGCGCTCTATCTATTGACCCAAGACGGCTGCGACCTGCTCACAGTCGCCCAACAACGCATGATGGGCTGGAAAGCGCCAACCTAAGACACCGTGATCAGAGGGCATCCATCTCCGCTGTGAGCTGGCTGCCCGCGAAAAAGGATATTAATTCCTACATCCTTAATGGAGGCAAAAGATTGCAAACTATTATTGATTGCGTAGCATGTGAGCCAATAATCAGCCATAGGCTCCTTCTCATGACAACGGAAACGATTGATCACAGTGCGCTCGTTAAACTGGTTGAACGCGGCGCCGTTAACGCCACTCACATCGTAGCCAAGCAAGGTGGCTGGTTGGTTCAAGTGCAGCATGGATCACAAACACATTCCCTCGCAGCGCAACGCAGCCAGCAAATTCGTCTATTTAAACGACTCGAAACCCTAGTGATCTATTTGCAAGGAATAGGTATCAATCATTTCGATGTCGATGCATCGGGCTATGACCCTTTACAGGTAAAAACCTATTCGCGCCCCGACCGTTCTGAGGCAATGAAGCAAGTTCACGAAGCGGCTGCTTACGAGGAGTGGTTCAAGAAACAGGTTCAGGCCAGCATTGATGATCCTCGGCCAAGCGTGAGCGACGAAGAAGCGCGCCGAATCTTTGCCGCCAAACGTGATGCCATCCGTCAACGGACGCGCTGATGCGGGTAATTTGGCGCCCCTCGGCGCTGACTGACCGGGATAACATCATGAATTACATTTGCCAGGACAACCCTGACGCGGCCCTTGTTTTAGACGAAATCTTTGAGCTCAAAGCAGAGCAAGCGCGCCAGCAACCAAAGCTTTATAGAAAGGGCAGAATTCCTGGCACTCATGAAATAGTCGCCACACCAAATTACGTTATGGTTTATGTGGTCTTGGCAAAAACGGTAGAAATAATGCGGATACTGCATGCGAGACGACAATGGCCGTGGTCACCCTAGAGTTGAGGGCTACAAGAGCTTGCGACAGATCAACTCAACTGCTTGTTACTTGAAAGGAGGCGCGGAGAGCAGCTGCGCCAGCCTTTCCTCCAACTGGATGCCATCATGAACCTCGCCCCTAACTTCCCCGACGACCACACCATGCACCTGCTCATGCAGTTGCTACACGAAGAACTCGGCCTGCCCGAACGCAAAACCATCAGCCTCGCCACCTCGATCAACTTCGATTTGAGCTGCGACGGCGCTGACGCCCGGCAACTGATGGAAGCGCTGGAAGAACAGTTCGGTATCGACTTCGTGGACTACGATGCCTATCGCTACTTTCAGCCGGAAGGGTTCGATGTGCTTCTCAAGCGAAGGGCAAAGGGTCGCGGCGAGAAAGTCCCACTAACCATTGGCATGCTTTACCAAGCCGTAAAGTCGCAACGCTGGGATACCCAAACGCTTGAAGGCCTCTAGTGGATCGCATAAGTAGCATTATTCTGGCTGTTTATCGCAAATTTAGTTGGAATAATGGCAGTTTCAATAAACTGCCTTCCTTGCGTGTCGGCAGCACCGTATGACCAGACAGCGCCTTGAAACTCATTGAGGCAGTCCAGCAAATCACCACACAAGTGCTATTATTCTGGCAGTTAACTTCTAAAAGCGAAGGAATAATGGCACATGGCTAAGAAAACAGCGCCCCTGCTGCCAGCCTCATCCAGACTGCTCGCAGAGTTTGGCGAACGACTGAAACTCGCTCGATTACGTCGCAGGCTGACAGCCAAGCAAGTCGCTGAGAGAGCAGGCATGTCACTGACAACGCTTCGCTCCCTTGAGTCCGGCGGCTCAGGCGTGACGATGGGGGCCTATGTTTCTGTGATGCAGGTCCTCGGCCTTGAGAAAGACTTGAGCAAGCTCGCCGAAGCGGATGAGTTGGGTCGCCAACTGCAAGATGCGCAATTGATTCCCCGAGCGAACGCAGCAACCAGTAAACGCCAACGAGTGCGCAACGTGACTTCAACGAAAGCGCCGTCCCCCATCCACGACAGGACGACTGAAGCACTGGAAAACCCTATCTCCGAATTGGATATCGAGGCTGATTTCCCATTGAACACCCAGTCCTTTTCCAGTTTGTTTGACGATAAAAAATCCAGACCCAAGACGGAGAAAAAATGACACTGATCGCGGTGTATGCCGATTGGGAATCGCTGAATGGGCCAAGGCGCCTTGGGTTCCTGCATGCCACTAAGGCTCGCGCTACCATCGTGTTCGAGTTTGAGTACGACACTGCCGCATTGACCGATCCCGAGTTGAACTTCACGACGCTGGATCCCCGCATCAGGCTCTTCGAAGGGCGACAATTCCCTGGACAGCACCAAACCCGCTTCGGTGTTTTTGCCGACTCAAGCCCGGATCGCTGGGGGCAATTGCTGATGAAGCGCCGACTGGAGCGGGACATTCGCGACGGTTTTGTGCCCAAGGGCAGCAAGCTGTACGAGTCGGACTTCCTGTTAGGTGTTCATGACCTCTATCGAGTCGGTGCTATCCGCTACAAGCTCAATGACGAAGGCCATTTTCTGGATGATCGAGATGGGTTGGCAGCGCCACCCTTTATCGAACTGCGTACGCTGGAGCAGGCAAGTCGAGCGTTGGAAAACGACCCGGACAACACCTCACTCGAAGGGCGCGAATGGCTGAGAATGTTGATCGCCCCCGGTGGCTCACTGGGCGGTGCCAGGCCGAAGGCCAGCGTTGCTGACAAAAATGGTCACCTGTGGATCGCCAAGTTTCCGAGCACCCGGGACGACTATGACGTCGGCGGATGGGAATTCGTGGTGAATGTCCTGGCGAATCAATGCGGTCTGCGAGTGGCGAACGGTCTTGCGCAACGCTATGCAAGCGACCATCACTGCTTCATGGTCAAGCGCTTCGACCGCACCGCAACCGGTGGCCGGCTACATTTTGCCTCAGCCATGACCATGACCGATCGCGTGGACGGGGACGACGCATCCGTAGGTGCCAGCTATCTGGAGCTGGCAGAAGTACTCATGAAACACGGCTCGGAAACCGGCAAGGATCTTCGAGAGTTGTGGTCGCGCATCGTGTTCAACATCCTGGTCTCGAATACCGACGATCACCTGCGTAACCATGGATTCCTCCTGGATCCCGGTCGTGGCTGGCGACTGTCTGATGCTTACGACATGAACCCTGTGGCACACGCTGATGGGCTGAAGCTCAACATTACCGATGCCGACAATGCTTTGGATCTCGAACTCGCTCGCGAAGTGGCCGAGTACTTTCGGGTTGGCCGCGATGATGCGACAGAGATCATTGAGCGTTTCCAGGGGGTGGTGAGCCAGTGGCCAAAAGTGGCCAACGCAGTGGGGCTGTCGAAGCGCGAGCAGGACAATATGGCGCCTGCATTCCGACTGTCGGGAAATTAATTTTCTGTGGCCATCAAGGCCGAACGCTGGAACACTCCGATGGCTGGAAGCGCCTCTGGCTTCTGCAGCACACACCTATAAGGACATAGCGTGGACGTACTGATGGGTTTACTCGCCGCCTTGCTGTGGGGTGGCACGGATTTTCTGGTGGGTTTGAATGCCCGCGCAGTGGGCGTCAAACGCGCGGTGTATTTCGGTCAGGCGCTGGGATTCAGCATCATGAGCCTGCTGCTGATGGCCTTCCCCGCGTTCATCCTCAAATCGATTTCGGCGCCACTCACTGTCTGGCTGATCGGCATTGTCGCCGCCGTGCTGACCGTGTCAGGTGCCCTCGCCTTATCCAAAGCGTTTGCCCTTGGCAAAGCGTCTATTGTTGCGCCACTGGTGACCTCTTACGGGGTAGTAACGACGTTGCTGTCCTGGGCCGGCGGTGAACAGATCAGCCTGATTCAACTGCTTTGCATTGCTCTGTGCGTGATCGGGGTCATTCTCTCCAGCATTCATTCCGACTCGAAGATTCCACACACGACTCAAGCCACCAGCTCCATTATCTATGCGCTGTTGGCCGCTGTTTTCTACGGCGCCAGCTTCTGGCTGCAAGGTCACTTCGTACTTCCAGTGCTTGGACCGGTGACGATGCTTTGGCTCGCGTATCTGATCGGACTGATCGTGCTGGTGGTCATGGTTCTGAAGATCGAGGATGGTCTGAAAATTCCGCCGTTGAAAAACTGCATGACGCTGACCGGCGCCAGCCTGATGAACCTGGGAGGATTTTCTTCATTCGCCTGGGGCGCGGTGGCTGGATCGGTTTCGGTAGTAACAGTGATCAGCACGCTATCCGGGGGAATCGCGGCGATCCTCGGATATGTGTTCTTCAAGGAGAGACTGGCGAAGATACAGGTGCTTGGCGTGGTTCTGGTATTGGTCGGCGCGTTCGTTTTACATCTGAAAACATGAATCCCGCCCACAAAAAAGCCGCCCTTAAAGGACGGCTTTTTCATTTCGCTAAACCAAGCCTTACAACTTCGGCCCAGCAGCCTTGATCGCGTCGCTCACGTCGAACTTCTTGAAGTTCTCAACGAACAACCCGGCCAGTGCTTTAGCGGCTTCATCATAAGCAGCCTTGTCAGCCCAGGTATTACGCGGGTTCAACAGGCCAGTCTCAACGCCCGGTACGGCCAGTGGCACGTCGAGGTTGATGGTGTCGAGGTGTTCGGTCTCGACACCGATCAACGCGCCGCTCTGGATCGCTGCGATCACGCCGCGCGTGGTCGGGATGTTGAAGCGTTTGCCGACGCCGTAGCCGCCGCCGGTCCAACCGGTGTTGACCAGGTAGACCTTGGAGCCGAAACCGCAGATGCGCTTGATCAGCAGTTCTGCGTATTCGCCGGCCGGACGCGGGAAGAACGGTGCGCCGAAGCAGGTGGAGAAGGTCGACTTGATGCCGCTGCCGGAACCCATTTCGGTCGAGCCCACCAGTGCGGTGTAGCCGGACAGGAAGTGGTAGGCCGCTTGCTCTTCGCTGAGGATCGACACTGGCGGCAGTACGCCGGTCAGGTCGCAGGTCAGGAAGATCACAGCGTTTGGCTCGCCACCGAGGTTTTTCTCGGAACGCTTGGCAACGTGTTCCAGCGGGTAGGCGGCGCGGCTGTTCTGGGTCAGGCTGACGTCGGCGTAGTCGGCGTGCTTGGCGTCGTCGAGCACGACGTTTTCCAGGACAGCGCCGTGCTTGATGGCTTTCCAGATGACCGGCTCGTTCTTCTCGGACAGGTCGATGCACTTGGCGTAGCAGCCGCCTTCGATGTTGAAGACAACGCCTTCGCCCCAGCCGTGTTCGTCGTCGCCGATCAGGTAACGGCTTTCGTCAGCGGACAGGGTGGTTTTACCGGTGCCGGACAGGCCGAAGAACAGGGTCACGTCGCCCGCTTCGCCGATGTTGGCGGCGCAGTGCATTGGCAGTACGTCGGCAGCCGGCAGCAGGAAGTTCTGCACCGAGAACATGGCTTTTTTCATTTCACCGGCGTAACGCATGCCGGCGAGCAGCACTTTCTTCTGGGCGAAGTTGATGATCACGCAGCCGTCGGAGTTGGTGCCGTCACGCTCTGGTACGCATTCGAAGTTGGCAACGTTGAGCACTTGCCACTCTTCACGGCCAGCCGGGTTGTACTTTTGCGGGTTGATGAACAGGCAACGACCGAACAGGTTCTGCCAGGCAGTCTGGGTGGTCATCTTCACAGCCAGGTAGTGGTCTTCAGACGCACCTACATGCACGTGGGAAACGAAGTGGTCTTGCGCGTTGTTGAACGCCTCAACGCGAGCCCACAGGGCATCGAACTTGTCGGCCGGGAACTTGCGGTTGATCGGCCCCCAGGCAATGGCGGCCTGGGTGGTCGGCTCTTCAACGATGAAACGATCGACTGGCGAACGGCCGGTACGGTGACCGGTGCGAACAACCAGCGCGCCGGTATCGGCAAGCTCGCCTTCACCGCGATTCAGGGCTTCTTTAACCAGATCATCAACACTCAGATCGGTGTACACGGCGTTATTGGCTTGCGTCATGAGGTTCCCCGTCGGCCAGTGGCCGAGTGCTCCAAACGTTTTGTAGTAGAAAGTCGTGCACTACTACCGCGAAAAAAGTGGGCCGGATTATGCCAGAAAAGCCCAAAAAAAGTAGGGCCCTCCCGTCGTAACGGCGTTATTCCGGCACTATCCAGTGAATTTACCTGCGCTGAACCGTTTTAGTGACGGGTATCTGACGGCGTCTCGACACCCGCGCCAGCGAACAATTGGCTGATATCGGCGGCATCGAACAGGTAACGCTGATTGCAGAACTGGCAATCGATCTCGATGTGACCACCGTGTTCGATGACCAGTGCCTGGGCATCTTCCTGACCCAAACTGACCAGTGCATTGGCAGAACGTTCGCGCGAGCAACTGCAACGGAAGCGTAGCTTCTGCACATCGAACAGCCGAACCTGCTCCTCGTGGTAGAGGCGATGGAGCACGGTTTCGTTGTCCAGGCTGAGCAATTCATCGGCCGTCAGGGTGCCGGCCAGTGCAGTGACATGCTGCCAACTGGCGGCGCGCTCTTCTTCGTCTTTCAGACGGTCGGCGGGCAATTGCTGCAGCAACAGGCCGCGGGAGCGACGGCCATCGGCGTACAGCCAGAAACGCGTGCCTACCTGCTGGGACATGACGAAGTAATTAGTGAAACACTCCGACAGGGTTTCGCCATCCAGGTCGACGATGCCCTGATAGCGCTGGCCCTGGGTCGGGTCGACGGTCAGCGCCAGTACGCCGTTGGGCATCAGGTCGGCGAGGGTCGCATCGGGGGCGATCTGGTCGGCCTCGTAGCGGGCCAGGCCTCGGATTTCGCGCTCGCTGGAACATTCGATCATCAACAGTGGCACCGGGCCGTCGGAGCGGGCCTGGAGAATCAGCAAACCATCGAACTTCAAGGTGCCGACCAGCAACGACGCCGCGGCCATCAGTTCGCCGAGCAGTTGTTTTACCGGCTCCGGGTAAGCGTGTTTGGCGAGAACTTCGGCGTAGCTGCGCTCCAACGACACCAGCTCGCCGCGGGTGTCGCTGTCATCGAAGATGAAGCGTTGGGTGTAGTCGGTATCCGGTAGCTCGGTCATAGGTCTGGGTATCTGAAGTGATGACAAATAATTGCAAAACGTGAAATTTCGCCTCCACGGCACCATTTCGGTGCGCGATGTTCAGCCAAGGGAGGCATTTTATGAACAATCCGGGTTTGTTCCAAGCAAGGTGGAATGCCCGCCAGTTGGCGTTCTGCAATGTTGTGCCTCTGGCACTGCTGGCCTTCTGTTTATGGCCTACGGGTCAGAGGCAGTGTGTGTTTTTCGACGGGTGGCTGTTTCACCCACTCAATTCGCCGCTGGCGACTAACCCGATATGGCTGCACATCTGGGCAATTGCAAGTCTGCGACCTTTCGATGCGGTCGGCCGATGGTTTCGCGGATGAGGGCGGTGTAGCGCTTCAGCTGGTGACGCGGTGATCCTGAAAGATCGCAGCCTTCGGCAGCTCCTGCATGGGAATGCGTACACCCGTAGGAGCTGCCGAAGGCTGCGATCTTTTTGCAGGCAACACACATCTGCCAGCCCTACTCGTCGTTACTGCTCCCACGGAATTTAAACAAGTCCCGCCGCTGTTTCTTGCTCGGCTTGCCATCGGTGCTCACGCCCAACGAACCGGCCTTGCGCATGGCTGCGGCAGCTTCGCGCTTGGCGATGCTGGCTTCGGTTTCGGCGTACAACGCCTGAGCCTCCGGCGCGCCACGACGCACGATCGACAACGCCTGGACCACCACCGTGCGCTCCTCGAACCCGGTACGAATCTGAAACTCGTCACCGATCCGCGGCTCCTTGCCCGGCTTGCAGCGCTCGCCCCGGCAATGCACCTTGCCGCTTTCAATCGCGGCCTTGGCCAAGGCGCGTGTTTTATAAAAACGCGCGGCCCACAACCATTTATCGAGACGGACCTTGTCGTCCTCTTCCTGTTTTTGTGCCACTTGAATTCCTCTTTCCGCCAATAGTCGGAACTGTACTACCGTTTCTGTCGGGCGCAACAACTCGGCCCTCCAGATAGAATGTGATCAAGGCCGGCTCACCGGCATGGAGTGATCGAGTGACTATATTTCCGGCTTCATTGACCTCGCCTCAGGGCAGTTGCCTGGGCTGTCAGCAAAGCGAGCCGCTGGGCTTCGATTTTGCCTTTGCCTACCAACCGATCGTCGACTTGCGGGATCAGTCGGTTTTCGCCCACGAAGCCTTGGTACGCGGTATTGCCGGGGAAGGCGCACTGTCTGTGCTTGATCAGATTACAGAGGCGAATCGCTACCGCTTCGACCAGCTCTGCCGGACTCGAGCCATTGAAGGAGCGGCTCTTCTAAACATGCAGACACACTTATCGATCAACTTCATGCCCAACGCTGTGTACCGCCCGGAACTTTGTATTCGCAGCACGCTGGAGGCCGCGAAAACACACAACTTCCCCATCGACCGCCTGATTTTCGAAACCCTGGAAAGCCAGCACGTAGATAACTATCGCCATTTGACTAATATTCTGCGTGAATACCGCGAATTCGGCTTCAAGACCGCCATCGACGATTTCGGCGCGGGCTACTCGGGGCTCAATCTGCTGGCTGATTTCCAACCGGAGCTGATCAAACTCGACATGGCACTGATCCGCGATGTCGACCGCGATCGTGTTCGTCAGGCTATCGTTCGGGGGGTTGTCACAATCTGTGCGGAGTTGGACGTTACAGTCATCGCCGAAGGCATTGAAAGCGCCGGAGAACGGGACTTCCTGACGGACTGTGGAATTTTTCTGATGCAGGGTTACTGGTTCGCCAAACCTGCATTCAAAGCGTTGGCTCAGGTATCGCCTGAAGCCTGGACGCGATAATCGCCGGTTTTTCCTATTGAAGACATTTGACCATTTGACCGTTATCGGTCTGCGCGAGTGGGTGGCGCTCCCTGATCTGGGGGTCGCGGGCCTGCGAGCAAAAATCGACACCGGCGCCAGCACTTCCAGCCTGCATGCCACCGACATCGAGCCGTTCGAGCGCGAGGGCGAGCGCTGGGTGCGCTTTACCGCGCACCTGGGCACGGTCGTGCAACTGCGGCACCGCCGCTGCGAAGCACCGCTGGTGACGATGAAATCCATCAAAAGCTCCAACGGCCAGGCGCAGAAGCGTTACGTGGTCAGCACCACCCTGGCCCTCGGTGATCGGGTCTGGCGGGTCGAATTCACCCTCGCCTGCCGCAAGTCCATGCGTTATCGCCTGTTACTCGGTTCCAAAGCCCTGATCGACGGCCAGCTGGTGGTCAATCCGGGCATTAAATATGTACAAGACAAGCCGGTGTTCCCGGTATCTACCTCTTCCACAGGTGTTGCATGAAGATCGCTGTGCTGTCGCGGAACCCGCGTCTGTATTCCACTCGTCGTCTGGTCGAAGCCGGTACCGAGCGTGGCCATGAAATGGTGGTGATCGACACCCTGCGCGCCTACATGAACATTGCCAGCCACAAGCCGCAGATCCACTACCGCGGCAAACCGCTGGAAGGCTTCGACGCGGTAATCCCGCGGATCGGGGCGTCGGTGACGTTCTATGGCTGCGCGGTGTTGCGCCAGTTCGAAATGATGGGGGTGTTTCCGCTCAACGAATCGGTGGCCATTGCCCGCTCGCGGGACAAACTGCGTTCGCTGCAATTGCTGTCACGCCGTGGAATCGGTTTGCCGGTCACCGGATTTGCGCATTCCCCGGACGACATTCCCGACCTGATCGACATGGTCAACGGCGCCCCCCTGGTGATCAAGGTGCTGGAAGGCACCCAGGGCATCGGCGTGGTGCTGTGTGAAACGGCGACGGCGGCGGAATCGGTGATCGAGGCGTTCATGGGCCTCAAGCAGAACATCATGGTTCAGGAATACATCAAGGAAGCCGGCGGTGCGGACATTCGCTGCTTCGTGGTGGGCGACAAGGTGATTGCGGCGATGAAGCGACAGGCCAAGCCTGGGGAGTTTCGCTCCAACCTGCATCGCGGCGGCAGCGCCAGTCTGATCAAGATCACGCCGGAAGAGCGCATGACCGCGCTGCGTGCGGCGAAGGTGATGGGTTTGGCGGTGGCGGGCGTGGATATCCTGCGTTCCAATCACGGGCCGCTGGTAATGGAAGTGAATTCTTCGCCGGGGCTGGAAGGGATTGAAACCACCACCGGGAAGAATGTGGCGGGGATCATCATTGAGCATCTCGAGAAGAATGGTGGGCCGAATATGACGCGGACCAAAGGCAAGGGTTAAACCGGAGATTGATGGCGGTCGAGAGGCCGCCTTCGCGAGCAAGCCCGCTCCCACATTAGACCGCGTATCCCTGTGGGAGCGGGCTTGCTCGCGAAGAGGCCATCAGCCCCACCGAAAATCCCAATTGCTAAACCGCATCCCGCGGCAACATCAACCCAAGCGGCAACCGCACCCGCGCTTCCAGCCCGCCACCAGACCGATTGCGCAACTCAACATTGCCGCCATGCATCGAAGCAATCCGCTTCACGATGGCCAATCCCAATCCAGTCCCTTTACCACCGCGAGCACGATCTCCCCGGGTAAACGGATTGAAGATCGCTTCCAGCTCCGACGGATCGATCCCCGCCCCACGGTCCATGACGCTCAGCACCACATACGGCGCGCTCACGTCCCCGGACACATAAGCCGCCACTTCGACCCCACTGCCAGCATGATGCAGTGCGTTACCGATCAGGTTGTTCAGCAGCCGCTTCATCGACACGCGACGCAACGGAAACGGCTGAATCGGCTCCAGTCGCAGGCGGACTTTCTCTTCGTTCTGGTTGTAAGGCGCGGCGACTTCGCGGACCAGATCGGTCAAGTCCACCTCTTCCACCGATTCATCGCGGCCATCGCGAATGAACGCGAGGAACTGGTCGAGAATCGCGTCCATGTCTTCGATGTCACGCACCATGTCGTCCGTCAGGTCGTTGTGGTCGCCCATCAGTTCCAGTGACAGCCGCAATCGCGTCAGTGGCGTACGCAAGTCATGGGACACCCCGGCCAGCATCAACTCGCGCTCGCGGCCAGCCTGTTCGACGTCTTCAGCCATCTGGTTGAAGGCGCGATACACCTCGGTCATCTCGCTTGGTGTATCGCTGATCGGCAGGCGCACGCTACGGCCCTGGCCAAGTTGCCTTGCGGCGTAGACCAGGCGTTTCAGAGGTTGATTGAGCTGACTGACGAAGATCCACGCCGAGGCGGTGGAGAGCAAGCCGATGGCAAGGAACCAGCCCAGCACGTTCCAGATTTTCTGGCCGCGCAACGGATGCGGGTACAGCGGCACTTTCAGCCAGCCATCACCCAGGCTCGGCGCCCGAACCCACAGCGCCGGCGGTGAGTGCATGCGCAATCGCACCTCGGTGTCGGCACCCAGCTCTGCCCGCATCTGCCGCTGGTAGATTGCGCTGTAGGGCCAGTGCTGTTCACCTTCCGGCACACCCGTGCCCACCACCCGGATCAGGGTCGCGGCTTCGGCAATCTTGTCGCGGTTGTTTTCATCCGCCGCCCAATAGGCACGCAACGTCAGGGCGACGCCGTGGCTGTATTGGCGGTCCACCAGCACGTCTTCGTTCATCAACAGATAAACCAGGGTCAGCGCCTTGGAGAACAGGACGACGATCAGCACCAGCCACAGGGTGCGGGAGAAAAAACTCTGGGGGAACCAAACGGGGGTTTTCATGGATAACCGCTACACACTTGCAGGAGCGAGCGATGCTCGCATATTGCGGATCGCGAGTCTGCGGACACCCTCATCCGCACGACCCGCTCCTACAAATCGCCGATCACTTGGTGGCGGCGCCATCCGGAACGAACACGTAGCCCACGCCCCAGACGGTCTGGATGTAACGCGGCTTGGACGGATCGGGTTCGATCATCCGGCGCAGACGGGAAATCTGCACGTCAATGGAACGCTCCAGAGCATCCCACTCGCGGCCACGGGCCAGGTTCATCAGTTTGTCGCGAGTCAGTGGCTGACGCGCGTTCATGACCAACGCCTTGAGCACCGCGAACTCACCGGTGGTGAGCATGTGCACTTCGTCGCCGCGTTTCAGTTCGCGAGTCGCCAGCGACAATTCGTAGTCACCGAACGTCACGCTTTCGTCTTCGCTGCCCGGCGCGCCCGGCACCGGAGCGGACTGACGACGCAGGACGGCTTTGACACGCGCCATCAGCTCGTCCGGGTTGAACGGCTTGGCCAGGTAATCGTCGGCGCCCAGTTCCAGGCCCTTGATACGGCTCAGCTCGTCGCCCTTGGCGGTGAGCATGATGATCGGAATCTGATTGTTCGCGCCGCGCAGGCGGCGGCAGGCGGTCAGGCCGTCTTCGCCGGGCAGCATCAGGTCGAGGACGACCAGGTTGAACACTTCACGCGCCAGCAGGCGGTCCATTTGTTCCGTGTTCGGTACGGCGCGGGCACGGTAGCCCTTGCTGACGAAAAAGCGTTCCAGCAGGCTGCTGAGCCCCGGATCGTCGTCAACGATAAGAATTTTTTCGCCTTCAGCAATGTTTGCAGTGCTGCTCATTGGATGCTCCTTTGATCTCGGCGCGCATTATGGCGTAGCTGCCGTTATACGCACCGTGTGCATTGTTAGCAGATTTTTCCTTCACCGCCAGAAATCCGGGCATTGTGCCTACAGCCCGTGATGCCCCCGAATGACAGAACGCTGGTTATAATGCGCGGCCTTTTGTGTCAGGCAACGTCTGATCGTTACCTAAGTTGCGGCTTTTTATTTTCATCGCCGCGGCAGTAATTGTTCGATTTCACGGGTCAACGGGATGCCTGTTGATTCAGGTAGCGGCGCAGGCCAGGCCGCTCAACCAGACTCGCCGAGCCTTTATCTCTGGGCTTGCGAGCCTGCTTTCACAATTTGTCAGGTGGTTTTATGGACAGCATCAACAGCCGCATCGCCGAGGAACTCGGCGTACGCCCACAACAGGTCGAAGCGGCCGTCGCGCTACTCGATGAAGGCTCTACCGTTCCCTTCATCGCCCGTTACCGGAAAGAAGTGACCGGCAGTCTCGATGACATTCAGTTGCGTCATCTGGAAGAGCGTCTGCGCTACCTGCGAGAACTCGACGAACGGCGCATCAGCATCCTGGCCAGCATCCAGGAGCAAGGCAAGCTGACCCCGCAACTGGAACGCGACATCAAGCTCGCCGACACCAAGACCCGCCTCGAAGACTTGTACCTGCCGTACAAGCAGAAGCGCCGCACCAAGGGCCAGATCGCCCTGGAAGCTGGCCTCGGCGAGTTGGCCGACGGCCTGTTCAACGACCCGACCCTGAGCCCGGAAACCGAAGCCGCACGCTTCGTTGATGCCGAAAAAGGCGTCGCCGATGTGAAGGCGGCTCTCGAAGGCGCCAAGTACATCCTGATGGAACGCTTCGCCGAAGACGCCGGCCTCCTGGACAAGCTGCGCAACTACCTCAAGCAGGAAGCCACCCTCAGTGCCCGCGTGATTGCCGGCAAGGAAGAGGAAGGCGCCAAGTTCCGCGACTATTTCGAACACGATGAACCGCTGAAAAGCATGCCGTCGCACCGTGCGCTGGCGATTTTCCGTGGCCGCAACGAAGGCATTCTCAGCTCCGCGCTGAAAGTCGGCGATGAACTGCCGGGCACCATGCACCCATGCGAAGGCATGATCGGCCAGCAGTTCGGCATCCAGAACCAGAACCGCGCTGCCGACAAATGGCTGGGCGAAGTGGTGCGCTGGACCTGGAAGGTCAAGCTCTACACCCACCTCGAAACCGACCTGTTGGGCGAGCTGCGCGATGGCGCGGAAACCGAAGCGATCAATGTGTTCGCGCACAACCTGCACGACCTGCTGCTGTCGGCTCCGGCCGGCCCGCGCGCCACCCTGGGCCTCGACCCGGGCCTGCGCACCGGTTGCAAGGTTGCCGTGGTCGACGCCACCGGCAAGCTGCTGGATCACGCCACGGTTTACCCGCACGTGCCGCACAACAAGTGGGACCAGACCCTGGCGATTCTGGCTGCTCTTTGCGCCAAGCACTCGGTAGACCTGATCGCCATCGGCAACGGCACCGCCAGCCGCGAAACCGACAAGCTCGCCGCTGAGCTGATCAAAAAATACCCAGCGATGAAGATGACCAAAGTCATGGTGTCCGAAGCGGGTGCATCGGTTTACTCGGCGTCGGAACTGGCCTCCAAGGAATTCCCGGACCTGGACGTGTCGATCCGTGGCGCGGTGTCTATCGCCCGTCGCCTGCAGGACCCGCTGGCCGAGCTGGTGAAGATCGATCCGAAATCCATCGGTGTCGGCCAGTACCAGCACGACGTGTCGCAGCTGAAACTGGCACGTGGCCTGGACGCGGTAGTCGAGGATTGCGTGAACGCCGTGGGCGTGGACGTGAACACTGCTTCCGTGGCGCTGCTGGCCCGCATCTCTGGCCTCAACGCGACCCTGGCGCAAAACATCGTCAGTCACCGCGACGAGCATGGCGCGTTCAAAACCCGCGCGGCGTTGAAGAAAGTTGCGCGTCTGGGCGAGAAAACCTTCGAACAGGCCGCTGGCTTCCTGCGTGTCATGAACGGCGACAACCCGCTGGATTCGTCTGCGGTTCACCCGGAAGCCTATCCGCTGGTCCAGCGCATCGCCGCTGAAACCGACCGTGACATTCGCTCGCTGATCGGCGATGCGAGCTTCCTCAAGCGTCTTGATCCGAAGAAGTACACCGACGAAACCTTCGGTCTGCCGACGGTCACCGACATCCTGCAAGAGCTGGAAAAACCGGGCCGCGACCCGCGTCCGGAGTTCAAGACCGCCGAATTCCAGGAAGGCGTCGAAGACCTCAAGGACCTGCAACTGGGCATGATCCTCGAAGGCGTCGTGACCAACGTGACTAACTTCGGTGCGTTCGTCGACATCGGCGTGCATCAGGACGGTTTGGTGCACATCTCTGCGCTTTCGGAGAAGTTCATCAAGGACCCTCGCGAAGCGGTTAAGGCCGGTGACGTGGTGAAAGTGAAGGTCATGGAAGTCGACATCCCGCGCAAACGCGTCGGCTTGTCGATGCGCATGAGCGACACACCAGGGGAGAAAATCGACGGTGCCCGTGGTGCGCGTCCGGGGTCGGCACCGCGCCAGTCCCAGAACACCGCACCGCGCAAGGAAACCACGGCGGCGGCCCCGGCCAACAACGCCATGGCTTCGCTGTTCGCTAACGCCAAGCAGTTGAAGAAGCGCTGATGGACATTCCAGCCGGGCTGACCGAAAGCGCTTTTTTCAAGCTGCTGGGGTGTCGCTTGCACAGTCTGGAGGCCGGGGTGGCGCAAGTCGCCCTGGCGCTGGAACCGGAACTGCGTAATCGCGGCGGCAAGTTGCACGGCGGGGCCTTGTTCAGTCTGGTGGACATTGCCATGGGGCTGGCCTGTTCCAGCACCCACGGCTTTGACCAGCAGAGCGCGACCATCGAATGCAAGATCAACTACATCCGCGCCGTCGCCGACGGTGAGGTGATGTGCACGGCGCGGGTGATCCACCCGGGCCGCCGCACGCTGGTGGTCGAAGCCGACGTGATGCAGGGCGACAAACTCGTCGCAAAAGCACAAGGCACGTTCGCTGTCCTGTAGCTAGCCGTCATCGATTTGAGTTAATTTCAGCGCTGTGACCGCAGCGCTGAAATTCCCTGTGGGAGCGGGCTTGCTCGCGAAGGCGGTGTATCAGGCAATTTATTTGTTGACTGACACTGCCTCTTCGCGAGCAAGCCCGCTCCCACATTGATTGCGGCAAGTTCCAAAACCAGGCGAAAACGCCAGTTTCAACTTCACCCTTGTAGACCGTCTTGCCCACCCCCATATTGGGGCGACTGACGCGTGAAGGAATCCAACTTGAGCGAACTTCTCAACCGCCGCCTGGCTCTGCTCGGCGAGCGCGCTAACCTCTCTCTGCTCGAACAGTGCCTTCACGGCATCGAACGTGAATGCCTGCGCGTGACCGGCGAAGGTCGCCTGGCGCAAACGCCGCACCCGGAAGAATTGGGTTCCGCGCTGACCAACGAACAAATCACCACCGACTATTCCGAGTCGCTGCTGGAGTTCATCACGCCCGCCCTGCCCGACCCGGCCGACACCCTGGCGAGCCTGGACAAGATTCACCGCTTTGCCTACAGCAAGCTCGGCAACGAGTACCTGTGGAGTCCGTCGATGCCGTGCCCGTTGCCGGCCGAGGAAGATATCCCGATCGCCTATTACGGCACGTCCAACATCGGCAAGCTCAAGTATGTCTACCGCAAGGGTCTGGCCCTGCGCTACGGCAAGACCATGCAGTGCATCGCCGGGATTCACTACAACTTCTCCCTGCCGGAAAAGCTCTGGCCGCTGCTCAAAGAGGCTGAAGGCTTTGTCGGCACTGACCGCGACTATCAGTCGTCGGCCTACATCGCCCTGATCCGCAACTTCCGTCGCTACAGCTGGCTGCTGATGTACCTGTTCGGTGCCTCGCCAGCGCTGGACGCCGGTTTCCTGCGGGGTCGTTCGCACCAGTTGGAACAGCTGGACCCGGACACTTTGTACCTGCCGTACGCCACCAGCCTGCGCATGAGCGATCTGGGTTACCAGAGCAACGCCCAGGCGGGTCTGACGCCGTGCTACAACGATTTGGCGAGCTACACCGACAGCTTGCGCAAAGCCGTCGCCACGCCGTATGCGCCGTACGTTGAAATCGGTACGCATCAGGACGGTGAGTGGGTTCAGCTCAACACCAACATCCTGCAGATCGAAAACGAGTACTACTCCAACATCCGCCCGAAACGCGTGACCTACACCGGCGAACGGCCGATCCAGGCGCTGGTGGCCCGCGGCATTCAATACGTCGAAGTGCGTTGCCTGGACATCAACCCGTTCCTGCCGATGGGCATCGACTTGCCGGAGTCGCGTTTCCTCGATGCGTTCCTGCTGTACTGCGCGCTGAACGACAGCCCGCTGCTGACCAATACTTCGTGCGGCAACGCGACCTCGAACTTCCTCAGCGTGGTCAAGGAAGGTCGCCGCCCGGGCCTGCAACTGCAACGCGACGGTCATCCGGTGGACCTGAAAGAGTGGGCCAGCGAGTTGCTGGAGAAGATTGCTCCACTCGCGGCGTTACTGGATCAGAGCCATGGCGGCGATGCGCACAGCAAGGCATTGGACGCGCAATTGGCCAAGGTCAAGGACCCTTCCCTGACGCCATCGGCCCAGGTGCTGGCGGCGATGGCCGTGCACAAGGAAAGCTTCAGCCAATTCTCCCTGCGTCAGAGCCAGGCCCACGCGGAGTTTTTCCGCAGCGAGCCGCTTTCAAGTGAAGAACAGGCGAAATTTGAAGACCGGGCACGTTCGTCACTGGCGGAACAGGTCGAGCTGGAGCAGAACGAAGTCGGCGATTTCGATGTGTTTGTCGGGTCGTATCAGGCGAGCATTCTGGCGATCAGTAACTGATCGTCGGCGGTCCTGCGGACCTTGATCGCCAGCAAGCCGGCTCCTACACGGATGCGGGATCGCCAAACATCGCGCACCCAACGCAAAACCCTGTAGGAGCTGGCTTGCCAGCGAGGGCGGCCTGAAATTCACCGCAAGGCTCAAGGGCCTCATCGCCAGCAAGCCGGCTCCTACACGGATGCGGGATCGCCAAACATCGCGCACCCAACGCAAAACCCTGTAGGAGCTGGCTTGCCAGCGAGGGCGGCCTGAAATTCACCGCAAGGCTTAAGGGCCTCATCGCCAGCAAGCCGGCTCCTACACGGATGCGGGATCGCCAAACATCGCGCACCCAACGCAAAACCCTGTAGGGGCTGGCTTGCCAGCGATGGCGGCCTGAAATTCACCGCAAGCCTTAAGGGCCTCATCGCCAGCAAGCCGGCTCCTACACAGAGGCGGGATCGCCAAAAATCGCGCACCCAACGCAAAACCCTGTAGGAGCTGGCTTGCCAGCGAGGGCGGCCTGAAATTCACCGCAAGGCTCAAGGGCCTCATCGCCAGCAAGCCGGCTCCTACACAGAGGCGGGATCGCCAAAAATCGCGCACCCAACGCAAAACCCTGTAGGAGCCGGCTTGCTGGCGATGGCGGCCTTGAATTCACCGCAAGGTTCAAGGGCCTCATTGCCAGCAAGCCGGCTCCTACAAGGAAGCTGCGCGATAATGGCTCTTAGAATTTTCCGCTCATAAGCTCATTCGAAAAAGTTATTTATTTTCGGATTCTTATATCATTTAGTCTCTTTTTCACACCGACTCTCGGTCCGCCTGAAAAGGAGCTTCTCAATGAAACTTAACTTCCCACTTCGCCTCCTGGCGGCCGCGTCTTTGGCGGCAGCGAGTTTCTTTGCCCAGGCGGCTGACGTGACCGTCGCCTACCAGACCACCGTAGACCCGGCGAAAGTCGCCCAGGCCGACGGCGCGTATGAAAAAGCCACCAACGCCAAGATCGACTGGCGCAAATTCGACAACGGTGCCGACATCATCGCCGCCATCGCGTCCGGTGACGTGCAGATCGGCTACCTCGGTTCCAGCCCCCTGACGGCTGCAATCACCCGCAAAGTTCCGGTAGAAACCTTCCTCATTGCCACGCAGATCGGCGCCGCTGAAGCCTTGGTCGCCCGCGACGGTTCCGGGATCAAAACCCCACAAGACCTGATCGGCAAGAAAATCGCCGTGCCGTTCGTGTCCACCGGTCACTACAGCCTGCTGGCTGCGCTGAAGCACTGGAACATCGACCCGTCGAAAGTCACCGTCCTCAACCTCGCCCCGCCGGCGATCATCGCTGCGTGGAAACGCGGTGACATCGATGCCACTTACGTCTGGGATCCGGCGCTCGGCGTGGCCAAGGAAAACGGGAAAGTGCTGATCACCTCCGGCGAACTGGCCAAGTTCGGCGCGCCGACCTTCGATGCGTGGATCGTGCGTAAAGACTTCGCCGAGAAACACCCGGAAATCGTCACCGCGTTCGCCAAAGTCACCCTCGACGCCTACGCCGATTACCGTAAAGACCCGAAAGCCTGGCTTGCCAATCAGTCCAACGTCGACAAGCTGGTAAAGCTGTCCGGTGCCAAGGCCAGCGACATTCCGCTGCTGCTGCAAGGCAACGTCTACCCGCTGGCGGCTGATCAGGTGATCACCCTCGGCGCGCCGACGACCAAAGCCATCACCGACACCGCCGTGTTCCTCAAGGAACAAGGCAAGGTCGAAGCCGTGCTGCCGGACTACGCGCCGTACGTCAGCGCCAAGTTCATCACCCACTGATCCGGAGTTAACTGCGATGGCTTTGCTACAGCTGGAGCGCATCAGCGCACAGTACCCCGGCAGTCCGGAACCGGTATTGACGGATATTTCCCTGAGCCTTGGGCCCCAGCAGTTGCTGGTGGCCCTCGGCCCTTCCGGCAGTGGCAAGACTTCGCTGTTGAACCTGATTGCCGGTTTCGTCGAGCCCAGCGCCGGGCGCATCAGCCTCGATGGCGTGCCGGTCAAAGGCCCGAGCGCCGAACGTGGCGTGGTGTTCCAGGACGATGCCTTGTTGCCGTGGCAGGACGTGCTGGCCAACGTGGGTTTCGGTCTGGAATTGGCCGGTGTTCCCCGTGACAAACGTGAAATCCGCGCTCGAGAAATGCTCGCGCTGGTGGACCTTTCCGGTTTTGAGAATCGCCGTATCTGGCAGCTCTCGGGCGGCCAGAAACAACGTGTCGGCCTGGCCCGTGCGCTCGCGGCCGATCCTCGCGTGTTGCTGATGGACGAACCCTTCGGCGCCCTCGATGCCTTCACTCGCGAACAGATGCAGGAGCTGCTGTTGCAAGTCTGGCAGCGCACTGCAAAACCGGTCTTCCTGATTACCCACGACATTGAAGAAGCGGTGTTTCTCGCCACGGATCTGATTCTGCTGGCGCCGAACCCGGGGCAAATCGTCGAGCGCCTGAGCCTGGATTTCGGTCAGCGTTACGCCGCCGGCGAGTCCGCACGGGCGATCAAATCCGACCCGCGCTTTATCGAAACCCGCGAACACGTACTCGCCAAAGTGTTCTCCCAACGCAGCGCCGCCACGCGGCAGGAGCGCGCATGAGCAGCTATGAAATTCCGGCCGTGACGGTGAAACCGGGTTCGACGGTCATTCCGGTTCGCCGCAGCTTGAGCACGCGCTGGATCAGCGTGCTGACGCTGGTCGCGCTGGTTGCCCTTTGGTGGGCCGTTACCGCTACGGGGATGATCGAACCGCTGTTCCTGCCGCCACCGTCCGCCGTGCTGCAAAAAGGCTGGCTGCTGGTGACGACCGGCTACATGGATTCGACGTTGTGGCAGCACTTGGGCGCGAGCCTCGGCCGCATCGGTCTGGGCCTCGGCTTTGCCGTGCTGACCGCCGTGCCGGTGGGCATTGCGATCGGTGCCAACCGTATCGCGCGCGGCATTCTCGATCCGCTGATCGAGTTCTACCGGCCGATTCCGCCGCTGGCCTATCTGCCGCTGATCGTGATCTGGTGCGGCATTGGCGAGCTGTCGAAAGTCTTGCTGATCTACCTGGCGATCTTCGCCCCGATTGCCATCGCCACCGCCACTGGCGTGCGCACCGTCGACCCGGCCAGATTGCGCGCCGCGCAGTCGTTGGGCGCAACCCGCGCGCAGTTGATTCGCCATGTGATTCTGCCGAGTGCCTTGCCGGACATTTTGACTGGCGTGCGCATTGGTCTGGGCGTGGGTTGGTCAACGCTGGTCGCCGCCGAGCTGATCGCCGCCACCAGCGGGCTGGGCTTCATGGTGCAGTCGGCCGCGCAATTCCTGGTCACCGATGTGGTGGTGCTGGGGATTCTGGTGATTGCGCTGATCGCCTTTGCCATGGAGATGGGCTTGCGTGCGCTGCAACGCAAACTGGTGCCATGGCACGGCCAGGCTCACTAAACATTTCCCAATGTGGGAGCGGGCTTGCTCGCGAATGCAGCGTGTCATGCGAAATAGCTGTGACGGACACACCGCTTTCGCGAGCAAGCCCGCTCCCACAGTCGACACCCCGGATTGAAGAGAAAGACCATGAGCCACCTGACAATCGTCCCCCTCAGCTCCGCGCTCGGCGCGCAAATCAGTGGCATCGACATCAGTCAGCCGCTGAACCTGGAACAGCGCGATGCCATTGAGCAGGCACTGCTCAAGCATCAGGTGCTGTTCTTCCGCGACCAGCCGATCACACCACAGCAACAGGCACGTTTCGCCGCCAATTTCGGCGACCTGCACATTCATCCGATCTACCCGAATGTGCCGGAACAGCCGCAAGTGCTGATCCTCGACACCGCTGTCACTGACGTGCGCGACAACGCCATCTGGCATACCGACGTGACCTTCCTGCCGACCCCGGCGCTGGGCGCAGTGCTCAGCGCAAAATTGCTGCCGGAGTTTGGCGGCGACACATTGTGGGCCAGCGGCATTGCGGCATATGAAGCGCTGTCAGCGCCGATGAAAACATTGCTCGAGGGGCTGACCGCGACTCACGATTTCACCCGCTCGTTTCCGCTCGAACGCTACGGCAATACGCCAGAGGCGCTGGCGCAGTGGGAAGAAGCACGCCGCAAGAATCCGCCACTGTCGCACCCGGTGATCCGCACGCACCCGGTAAGCGAGCGCCGGTCGCTGTTCGTCAATGAAGGGTTCACATCGAAGATCAACGAGCTGTCGGAGACCGAGAGCGAGGTGATCCTGAAGTTTCTGTTTGCCCATGCAACGCGGCCGGAGTTCACCATTCGCTGGCGCTGGCAGAAGGATGATGTGGCGTTCTGGGATAACCGCGTGACGCAGCATTACGCGGTGGATGATTACCGACCGGCGCGGCGGGTGATGCAGCGGGCGACAGTGTTGGGGGATGTGCCGTTTTTTCGGTAAATCCCGATTTTTTTGTTGTTTGGTCTGGCCCCATCGCGAGCAAGCCCGCTCCCACATTCGACCGCGTTCTTGATTTCCGAACGCGGTCGAATGTGGGAGCGGGCTTGCTCGCGAAGGCGATGTAACAGGCGCCGAATAAACCGGCGCCCAACGATCACTCAGCCGTCGAAGGCTTCTCCCAAAGGTTGATCCCGCCCTCCTGGGCAAACCGGTCAATCTCCGCCAGCTCCTCCACACTGAAACTCAGATTCTTCAACGCCCCGACGTTTTCGATGATCTGCTCCGGCCGGCTCGCACCGATCAGCGCCGAGGTCACACGAGGATCGCGCAGCGTCCACGCCAACGCCAATTGAGCGAGGCTCTGACCACGACGCTTGGCAATTTCATTGAGCCCACGCACATGGGCGATGTTGGCCTCCGACAGGTGCGAGGACTGCAAAGAACCACCGCCCGGACGATTCACCCGTGCATCCTTCGGAATGCCGTTGAGGTATTTGTCGGTCAACAAACCCTGCGCCAACGGTGTGAACGCAATCACACCAGTGCCCAGTTCGTCGGTAACCTCCAGCAGGTCCTTTTCCACCCAGCGATTGAGCAGGTTGTAAGCCGGCTGGTGAATCAACAACGGCACTTTCCACTCTTTCAACAGCGCCGCCATCTCACGGGTTTTCACCCCGGAATACGACGAGATGCCGATGTACAGCGCCTTGCCCTGCTGCACGGCAGTAGCGAGTGCGCTGGCGGTTTCCTCCAGCGGAGTGTCCGGATCGAAACGGTGCGAATAGAAGATATCCACATAATCCAGGCCCAGGCGCTGAAGGCTCTGATCAAGGCTGGCCAGCACGTATTTGCGCGAACCGCCGCCCTGACCGTAAGGACCGGGCCACATGTCCCAACCGGCTTTGCTGGAAATGATCAGCTCGTCGCGATACTGCTTGAAGTCTTCGCGCAGCAAACGACCGAAATTGATTTCGGCGCTGCCGTACGGTGGGCCGTAGTTGTTGGCCAGATCAAAGTGGTTGATCCCCAGATCGAACGCCGTGCGCAACAACGAACGCTGGGTGTCGATCGGCGTGCTGTCGCCGAAGTTGTGCCACAGGCCCAGGGACAACGCCGGCAACACCAGACCGCTGCGACCGACGCGGCGGTAAGGGATGGAGTCGTAGCGGTTTTCGGCAGCGGTGTAGGTCATCGAATCCTCTCTTGTCTGTCTTGAAGTTGGCATCGACTGCTTCGCAAGTTGCCCAGCATACGCCCAGACAAACGCCGATAAACCCCAGACACAAGGAAATGCTGAAACGTTTCACATATTTTCGATCGGGCCGACCCTGGAGCCAAAATCCACATGGCGTTTATATCGACAGCGGCACGTCCTGGATAATCACTCCGTACAAGATCGCAGCCTTCGGCAGCGCCTACAGAAGAGCGTTGTACACCTGCAGGAGCTTGCGATCTTTTGATCTTCGACTACCTCAAACGGCCCCTGCAAACACCTCCCCCAACCAATCCACAAACACCCGAACCCTTGGCGACATCTGTCGGTTGTGCGGATACAGCACTGAAACCGGCATTGGGGGCGGTGGGGTGTCGGTAAGGATTTCCTGTACCCCCCCCTGAGCAATCAGCGTTTCCATTCGGTAATGCGGGCACTGGATCAAACCCAGTCCGGCGATGGCCGACGCGGCATAGATTTCCGCGCCGAATACCGAGAGCGCGCCGTCGATGGCCACCTCCTTCAGCTCACCATCGACCATGAACTCGAACGGAAACAATTTGGCGGTGGTGCGCGAGACGTAGTTCACCGCGCGATGGTGTTTCAGGTCTTCGAGGGTTTTCGGTTCGCCGTATTTGCGTAGATACGCAGGGCTGGCGCAGGTGATCTGCCGCAGGTTGGCGACACGTTTGCCGATCAGCGTCGAGTCACCCAGAGTGCCGGCACGCAGTACGCAGTCGACGCCCTCGGCAATCAGGTCGACAAAGCGGTCCGCCTCGCTGATCGACAGTTCTATATCCGGGTAACGGGCCATGAACTGCGGCAACGCAGGGATCACAAAGTGCTTGGCCAGAGTGCCATGCAAATCCACGCGCAATCGCCCCTTCGGCGCCACGCTGCGAAAGGCCATTTCGGCTTCTTCCAGCTCCGCCAGCAACTGCACACAACGCAGGTAGTAAGCCTCGCCGTCCAGCGTCGGGCATACCTTGCGCGTGCTGCGCTCCAGTAAGCGTGTGCCAAGCCAGGCCTCGAACTGATTCAGCGTGTGAGTCAGGGTTGCCCGCGGCAAATTCAGGTCTTCGGCGGCCAGGGTGAAGCTGCTGCGCTCATAGATCCGTACGAAAACCTTCATTGCCTTGACTTGATCCACGCGGTGCTCCGGGCCTTCGATTGTTGGCGATTATTGAACAGTCAAGGCAACTCTCGTGCATTTATCGTCCTGAGTAAACATGTGAATCTGGCTTCACCCCAAGCAAACACCTTCAAGGAATCTTCGCCATGACTACTCAAATTTCGAAAGTTGCCATCGTGACCGGCGCCTCTCGCGGCATCGGCGCCGTCATCGCCAGACAACTGGCCCGCGAAGGTTTCGCCGTCGCTGTCAACTACGCCAGCAGCGCCACTGAAGCGTCGGCTCTGGTGGTCGAGTTGCGCCAGGCTGGCCATCGAGCCATAGCGATCAAGGCTGACGTAGCCAATGCCGACGACGTGCGCCGGATGTTCGATGAAACCGAAACGCAACTGGGCAAAGTCGATGTGTTGATCAACAACGCTGGCATTCTCAAAGTGATGCCGCTGGCGCAACACACAGACGAACTGTTCGACCAGACCTTCAACATCCACGCTCGCGGCACGTTCAACACGTTGCGTGAAGCGGCGACGCGCTTGAACGCGGGCGGGCGGATCGTCAACTTCTCCAGCAGTACGGTCGGCATGAACCTGCCGGGCTACGCCGTGTACATCGCCAGCAAGGCGGCTGTGGAATCCCTGACTCAGGTGTTCGCCAAGGAAATGCGCGGTCGTAACATCACCGTCAACGCTGTGGCTCCGGGCCCGGTGGCGACCGACCTGTTCCTGCATGGCAAGAGCGAAGAGCAGATTCAGACCTTCGCCAGGATGCCGCCGCTGGAACGCCTGGCTCAGCCGGAAGACATCTCCCGCGTTGTGGCCTTTCTGGTCGGGCCGGATTCGGCCTGGGTCAACGGGCAAATCCTGCGGGTCAATGGTGGGCTGGTTTAAGCACAGAACGCGCACCGACGCCTATGCTCAAAGGTGAGCAGGGAGACCGAGGCGCCGCCTTCGCGAGCAAGCCCGCTCCCACATTCGATCTCGATTGAACACAAAATTTGTGTACTACAGAGCACTAATGTGGGAGCGGGCTTGCTCGCGAAGTCGGCTTTACAGGCGACACCCACCTGAAGGGAGGATCACACCATGCACACCACGATCATCATTTTCTTCGGCCTGGTCCTCCTGGCGCTGATGCTGTTCATCGGCGAGAAAATCGGCTTCGGCCGGCAAACCCTGACCTACAGCTTCATCGTGCTGTGGCTGGCCCTGACGATGATCAACGGCGCCATCGGCGTGGTCACTGCCGGCCAGCCCGTAATGACGGAACTGGTGGTCGGCAGTGTGGTGTTTGGCGTGCCGGTGGCGGCGCTGGTGCTGTTCATGGCGTTGAGCAGCGAGACCTGACTTCAACGCACCAGATGCAAAAATTGCATGTGCCGCTCGTACTGATCGAGGATGTCGTTGATGACCTGCTCCTTGGTATAACCCACCAGATCGTAGTCCTGACTGCCCTCGCTCAAATGCACTTCGGCCCGATAATAACGACGATTGTTGAGCTCCTTGGAACCCATGCCGCCACGGGCGAAGGACGGCGTGAAGTAGCCACGCATCTGCACCTGATAAATGAACGGATGCTGTTCGCCGTGACCGATTTCGAGGCTGACGCTGTCGTTCGCCGGGTCGGGCTGCGTGACCACATTCAAACCCTTTTCGACGAACACCGCCGTCACCTCTTCAATCGCCGGGCGCACCGTCGTATCGAGGAAGCGATAGACCTCATCCCTTGACGGGAAATGCACCGCCTGACTCAAGCGCTGACGCCATCCGCCACGCCGGGAACCGGAGACCGGTGCCAAGGAATGCAGCTGCGCGATCTGCTTCTGCGACTCCAGATAAAACGCCTTGTGCAGCCCCCACATCATCAACAACAGAATCAGCGAGAACGGCAGCGAGGTCAGCACCACCGCCGACTTCAGCGCGTCGATGCTGCCGGAGAACAGCAGCGCACTGGTCACCAGCGCCGTCATCGCGCCCCAGAACACCCGCAGCCATTTCGGCCCGTCTTCATCCGGGTTGCCGCCCTTGGCCGAGAGCGTCGACAGCACCACGGTGCCGGAATCGGCGGAGGTGACGAAGAACACGAAGCTGATGAACACCGTGACCGCGATGACGGTTTTGCTCCATGGATAGGTTTCCAGCAGCAAGTACAGGGTCATCGACGGGTTGTCGATGGCCGACATGCCGAGCGCACTCATGCCGTGGTTGAGCACCTGGTCGATGGCACTGTTGCCGAAGATCGACATCCACGCCAGGGTGAAACCGAGCGGGATCAACAGCACGCCAAAGACAAATTCGCGGATGGTCCGGCCCCGGGAAATCCGTGCGATGAACAGGCCCACGAACGGCGACCACGCGATCCACCAGGCCCAGTAGAACACCGTCCAGCCGCCCAGCCAGTCGCTGGGTTTGTCGTAGGCGTAGAGGTCGAAACTTTTCATCGGCAACGCGCCGAGGTAGTCGCCGATGTTCTGGATCAGGGTGTTAAGCAAATGCTGCGTGGGCCCGGCGAACAACACGAACAGCAGCAGTGCACAGGCCAGCAGCATGTTGATGTCGGACATGACCCGCACGCCTTTATCGACGCCGGACACCGCGACGATGATCGCCGCGCCCATCATCAGCGTGATCAGGCCGACCTGAATCCACTGGGTGTGGGCGATGCCGAACAGGTAGTCCAGACCCGAATTGAGGTGCAACACGCCGAAGCCCATGTCGGCACCGAGGCCGAACACCGTGGCGATGATGCCAAAGCCGTCCACGGCGTAACCGATCGGGCCGTTGATGCGCTTGCCAATCAGCGGATAGAGCGCCGATCGCAGGGCCAGCGGCAGGTTGTGACGGTAGGCAAAGTAGGCCAACGCCATGCCGACGAAAGCAAACACGCCCCAGCCGTGCAGGCCCCAGTGCAGAAACAGAATCTGCATCGCCTGGCGCGCCGCATCCGCCGTTCCGGCCTCGCCTTGCGGCGGTTGCGACAAGTGGGTCAGCGGCTCTGACACGCAAAAGAAAAACAGCGTGATGCTGATCCCCGCAGCGAACAGCATGCCGGCCCAGGACAGGTAACTGAATTCGGGCTCGTCGTGGTCGACACCGAGCTTGATCTTGCCGTAGCCGGACAAGGCGGTGACCACCACGAAGACCAGATACAGGGTCATCGCGAGCATGTAATACCAGCCGACCGTATTGGCCGCCCAGTTTTGCGCTTGCAGAAGCCACGCGCCGGCCTGTTCAGGCATGGCAATGACGACAATGCCGAAGAGCAGAATGAAGGTCGCCGCGAAGTAGAACACCGGCGGATTCATGCGGACCTGGCCGCTGGCGGGGGTGGACGGTGCACTCATGAAAGATGCGCCTCAAGGGGGTGAAACCGGGCAATCAATAACGGACTCGGCAAGGGCAAGCCTCCTGTTGTGAGCGGGCAGCAAACCGGCGGTTTAACTTGAATGAGCGTTCAAGTTAAACATGAATAGGGTGCTAAGGACTAATCGCAGGGCTCGGCGGTACTGTTCGTACGCTAGCTCAAGGATGGGTATGACGCGGGGTTTGGGGGATTTGTTCAGCGGGGAAATGGGTGGATGCCGTTATCGCGGTTTGTCTTGAAACCGATCGCCAGCAAGCCGGCTCCTACAGGTTTTGTGTCGCTCACAAAATTATCGTTCGACACAAACTTTGTAGGAGCCGGCTTGCTGGCGATGGCGTCTGAAAGGCCGCTAAAGATCCAGGGCCTTACTTCTGCGTCCCATCATCATGCTGCAGATTCGCCTGCGTCAGGTTGCACCCCGCCGGCACACTGCGCGTCAGCCAGACGTTACCGCCAATGGTCGAGCCCTTGCCGATGGTGATCCGCCCCAGAATCGTCGCGCCGGCATAGATCACCACATCATCCTCGACAATCGGATGCCGCGGATGGCCCTTCTGCAACTGGCCGTCTTCGTCCGACGGGAAGCGCTTGGCGCCCAGGGTCACGGCCTGATAAATCCGCACGCGCTCGCCGATGATCGCCGTCTCGCCGATTACCACGCCCGTCCCGTGATCGATGAAGAAGCTGCGGCCGATTTGCGCGCCGGGGTGGATGTCGATACCGGTCGCCGAGTGAGCGATTTCTGCACTGATCCGCGCCAGCAGCGGCAGTCCGGCGCGGTACAAATGATGCGCGAGGCGATGGTGAATCACCGCCAGAATCCCCGGATAGCACAGCAACACTTCATCGACGCTGCGGGCCGCCGGGTCACCGTGATAGGCCGCCAGCACGTCAGTGTCCAGCAAGCTGCGCAGCCCCGGCAGGGCGAGGGCGAAGTCCTGAATGATCTGGATCGTTTTGGCTTCGACTTCAGTGTCGGCCGAGGCGCTGTGGCGGGCGGCGTAACGCAGTTCAAGTCGTGCCTGCCCCAGCAACGCGTTCAGCGCAACGTCCAGCGTGTGGCCGACGTAGAAATCTTCACTCTCTTCGCGCAGGTCCACCGGGCCGAGGCGCATCGGGAACAACGCACCGCACAGCGCTTCAAGAATCTCTGCCATGGCCGCTCGGGAGGGCAATTCGCGACCGCCCTGCTCGCCACTGGCGCGGCCGTTTTGGGCTCGCCACTGGTCGCGCGCCGTGCGCAGCTGGCTGACGATGGTCTGCAATTGCCAATGGCTGGAACGCTCGCTCACGGTAAAAAACTCCACATGGGCGGCCGGACTGTCTGGCCGCACTGACGGCGATTACTTTACGGCAAGGTCTGGAAGCCGAATTAAGAACCGATTGTGCTGTGCTCAGCACGTTTGGCTATAAGTCACCTTGCCGGTTGCCCACACTTATAGCCGTGCCTATAGTCCTGACATCTTCCACCGCCAGTACGGACCCATGATCAAACAACAGCTCGCCCGTTTCGACCGCCTCGATCTACTCAGCCACCCGACCCCTCTGGAAAAACTCGAACGCCTGTCGGCCTGGCTCGGCCGCGACGTGTACGTCAAACGCGATGACCTGACACCGCTGGCGATGGGCGGCAACAAGCTGCGCAAACTCGAATACCTGGCCGCCGATGCGCTGGCCCAGGGTGCGGACACGCTGATCACCGCTGGCGCGCTGCAATCCAACCACGTGCGCCAGACCGCTGCTCTCGCGGCGAAACTGGGGCTGGGCTGCGTGGCACTGCTGGAAAATCCTTTGAGCACCGACGACGCCAACTATGTCGGCAACGGCAATCGGCTGTTGCTCGACCTGTTCGATACCAAGGTCGAGTTGGTGGAAAACCTCGACAACGCTGACGAGCAACTGGAAGCCTTGGCCTCACGCCTGCGCAGCAACGGCAAAAAGCCGTATCTGGTGCCGATTGGCGGCTCGAACGCGTTGGGCGCTTTGGGTTATGTGCGCGCCGGGCTGGAACTGGCCGAGCAGATCAAGGACACCGGCCTGACGTTCGCTGCGGTGGTGTTGGCCTCCGGCAGCGCCGGAACCCACAGCGGCCTGGCACTCGCGTTGAGCGAAGTACTGCCGGATTTGCCAGTGATTGGCGTGACGGTGTCGCGCAGCGATGAAGATCAGCGGCCCAAGGTCCAGGGCCTGTCCGAGCGTACCGCGGCCTTGTTGGACGTGCGCCTGCCGACCAGTTTCAAGGTCGAGTTGTGGGACGAATATTTCGGCCCGCGTTATGGCGAGCCGAATGCCGGGACGCTGGCGGCGGTGAAGCTGGTGGCGAGTCAGGAAGGATTGCTGCTGGACCCGGTATACACCGGCAAGGCCATGGCCGGGTTGCTCGACGGGATTGGTCGTCAGCGGTTTGATGAAGGGCCGATCATCTTCCTGCACACCGGCGGGGCGCCGGCGTTGTTTGCCTACAAATCGGCTTTTTAAGAGCGTTTTGCGCTCTATCGCCAGCAAGCCGGCTCCTACGGGGTTCGCGTCGAACGAAGGTTTATGCACGACACAAACCCTGTAGGAGCCGGCTTGCTGGCGATAGCGGTCTACTGGCGATATATGCAATTAAAGAATAACAAATAGAATATTTATTATTTTCCTATCTAAAAGCACCGTCATATAGTCTCGCCGCAGGCGAATTTGCAGCGAGACGCATACGCTGCTTTAGGGCAGGATATTGCAGTCGTCCAAATCCCGATTTTGCCAACATTCCTAAAAGCGTTCTCATAAGAAAACACAGGGGCTTGTCATGAATTTTTCCGCATTACGTCGAAATCTGCTGGTCGGTTCGCTGGGCCTGGCGCTGAGCGCCGGCCTGCTGGGGCAAGCGGTTGCCGGTGAGCAGCTGCAAAAAATCAAGGACGCGGGCGTGATCAACGTCGGTCTGGAAGGCACTTACCCACCGTTCAGCTTCGTTGACGCCGACGGCAAACTGGCCGGTTTCGAAGTCGAGTTCTCCGAAGCCCTGGCCAAAGAGCTGGGCGTGAAGGTCAAACTGCAACCAACCAAATGGGACGGCATCCTCGCGGCGCTGGAATCCAAGCGTCTGGACGCGGTGATCAACCAGGTGACCATCTCCGAAGAGCGCAAGAAGAAGTACGACTTCTCCGAGCCGTACACCATTTCCGGGATTCAGGCGCTGGTTCTGGAAAAGAACAAAGACACCATCAAGACCGCCGCCGATCTGGCTGGCAAGAAAGTCGGTGTAGGCCTGGGCACCAACTACGAACAATGGCTCAAGGACAATCAGCCTAAAGCCATTATCAAGACCTATGACGATGATCCGACCAAGTTCCAGGATCTGCGCGTCGGCCGCATCGACGCCATTCTGATCGACCGCCTCGCCGCACTGGAATACGCCAGGAAGGCCAAGGACACTGTCGCCGCCGGCGAAGCGTTCTCCCGTCAGGAAGCCGGTATTGCCCTGCGCAAAGGCGAGCCTGAGTTGCTGGCTGCGGTGAACAAAGCCATCGACAAGCTGCGGGCTGACGGTACGCTGAAAAAGCTTTCGGAAAAGTACTTCAGCGCTGACGTCACTAAATAATGGAAGAAGCTTTCCAACTCGCACTGGACTCCCTGCCCTTCCTGCTCAAGGGGGCCTACTTCACGGTCATCTTGAGCCTGGGCGGGATGTTCTTCGGCCTCATGCTGGGCTTCGGCCTGGCACTGATGCGTCTGTCGCGCTTCAAGCTGGTGAGCTGGATCGCCCGCATCTACGTGTCGTTCTTTCGCGGCACGCCGTTGCTGGTGCAACTGTTCGTGATCTATTACGGCTTGCCGCAATTGGGCATGGAACTCGATCCGCTGCCGGCGGCCCTGATCGGCTTCTCGCTGAACATGGCCGCTTACGCCTGTGAAATCCTGCGTTCCGCGATCAGCTCCATCGAGCGCGGTCAGTGGGAAGCTGCCGCCAGCATCGGCATGACCCGTGCGCAGACACTGCGCCGGGCCATCATCCCGCAAGCAATGCGCACCGCATTGCCGCCGCTGGGCAACAGCTTCATTTCGCTGGTCAAGGACACCGCGCTGGCCGCCACCATCCAGGTGCCGGAGCTGTTCCGCCAGGCGCAGCTGATCACGGCACGCACCTTTGAAGTGTTCACCATGTACCTTGCCGCCGCGCTGATCTACTGGATTCTGGCCACGGTGCTTTCGCACCTGCAGAACAAGTTGGAAGAGCGGGTCAATCGGCACGACCAGGAGTCCTGACCCCATGATTGTCGTGGAAAAACTGACAAAGCAGTTCAAGGGTCAAGTCGTGCTCAACGGCATCGATCTGCAAGTGAAGGAAGGCGAGGTCGTCGCGATCATCGGGCCTAGCGGTTCGGGCAAAACCACGTTCCTGAGGTGCCTGAATTTTCTCGAAGAACCCACCAGCGGCCGGATCAAGGTCGGCGACATCGAAATCGATGGCAGCCGTCCGTTGAACCAGCAGCAGAGCCTGGTGCGACGCTTGCGTCAGCACGTTGGCTTCGTGTTCCAGAACTTCAACCTGTTCCCCCATCGCACCGCCCTGGAAAACGTCATCGAAGGCCCGATCATCGTGAAGAAGATCCCGCACGCCGACGCCGTTGCCCTGGGTAAAAAACTGTTGGCCAGGGTTGGCCTGGCGGGCAAGGAAGACGCTTACCCGCGACGCCTCTCCGGCGGACAGCAACAGCGTGTGGCGATTGCCCGCGCGCTGGCGATGGAGCCGGAAGTGATTCTGTTCGATGAACCCACCTCAGCGCTCGATCCGGAGCTGGTGGGTGAAGTGCTGGCGACCATCCGCAGCCTGGCCGAAGAGAAGCGCACCATGGTCATCGTGACTCACGAAATGGGTTTTGCACGTGACGTGGCCAACCGCGTGGTGTTTTTCGACAAGGGTGTGATCGTCGAGCAAGGCGAAGCCAAGGCGCTGTTTGCCAATCCTAAAGAAGAACGCACAAAACAGTTCCTCAGCAAGTTTCTGAACAATGCTCACAACTGAGCTGCAATAACAAAGTTCTAACTTCCATGGATGGAAGTCACATTGCACCTTCATATACCCCCTCAAACATTCTCAAATAATTTATCCATTTTTCGATATCGTGTGCGGTACATATATATGTCCTGCTGCAGATTAACCTCGCCTAAAATCCTCGAGAAATTCAACCACTGCCATGCGTATAGCCTGCTCCCACGGCATCTGAAACCCGTGATTTCAGTGGTCATGTTCGACAGCACGATGCAGTTTCCTGACCTGAAAGCGTAGGAGCTTTCTGAATAACATCAGATGCATTATTTAACTAACTCATGCTATTGACAGTTATTCCTGCGCACTCTTATCTAGTCTCCAGCCGATGTAAGCATTCACGACCCATCCTTGTTTTCATACGAAAGTAATGAGCCGTCTGTTGCTCGGCCATTCAGCTCTTTCAGAAACGGACTTCGCTGCAAGACTTCAAGGAGAACCCCATGAAAAACACTTCGAACAAACCCGGACTTGCGGCGCCGACCGTGGCGCAATCACACAAGAGCGGCATCGACATCACCTCGGCAGCTCATCTGCTGATCGACGTCGCACCTTACCCCGGCATGGATGAAGGCGACTTGATCGAGCTGTTCTGGGACAACTGCTACGTGGCCTCCAGGGTGCTGAATACCCAGGACGTCGGTAAAGCGATCAGTCTGCGAGTGCCGGAAAGCTTCATCGCCAATGGCTCCTCGCGCATTCACTATCGGCTCATGCAGGTCGGCCATGGGCCTGCGCTGTCGTCGGCAACCCGTGTCCAGGTCAAGCTCGACTGCCCCGGCGGCCCACCACCTGCACTGTGTGGTGACGAAAACCAGCGTCTTGCACCGGTGAGCCTTCCCGAAACCATCCGCCGTCAGGGCGTTAACCCGAACCAGATCAAGCGCGGCGTTCCCTTGACCATCGAGCCGTACCTGAACATGGCCGCCGACGATGAAATCACCCTGCGTTGGGGCGATGTGCGCATGGACTTGCCACGGCTCAAGGCGAGCGACGTGGGCAAGCCGATTCAGGTCTGGGTGCCGCCAGCGATCATTCTCGAAGCAGGCGAAGACCTGCGGCTGGAAGTGACCTACTGCATCCTCGACCGAGTGGGTAACAACTCCCGCTGGGCACCGGCGCGGATGCTGAAGATTGGTTGTGCCAATCCGTACCTCAGGATGCCGCCGAAAGGAATGGCTCATGGCTGTTGAAGGAAAGCCAACGCCGCCGTTCTTACTGTAGGAGTGAGCTTGCTCGCGATGGACGTCAACGATGACGCTGGCCACCTGAATGAACACGTTGCCTACACGTTTTTCGCGAGCAAGCTCGCTCCTACAGAATCCGAACGCGGGCTGTGTCTGTTGCTACAAAAACAAAGTGTTGCGCTGTGTACAGTTGCTCACGACACACTTCTATCCATATTCCTAAAAGTTAGTTTATTAATTTTTTATACACGCTTAGGGTATATGAACCGGACCACCGGACATTCTTGTTTTTACTTCGCTGCAACCATCGCAGCGTTCCATGAGATGTGAGGTAGGTATGGTCCGGAACACAATCACCCCAGTGCAGATCGCCAGGGCATTGCGTGCAGCCAAGGAGCGGCACTGATGTCCAGTCTTGCAGAAGCAACCCTCCAGAGTGATCTGGACATCGCTCCCCTGTTGTTGCCCGCGCAGGTCTTGCGCAACGACGCTCAAGCCATCAAGGCAGCCCATGAACTGGCGCACGCTGCCCGCCTGCAAGCAGCCAAACGTGACCAGCAGCGCAAGTTGCCATGGTCGGAAATCGAACAGTTCACCCGCAGCGGCTTGGGCAGCATCGCCATCCCGCGCGAATACGGTGGCCCGCAGGTTTCGTTCGTCACCCTGGCCGAGGTGTTCGCGATCATTTCCGCGGCCGACCCGGCATTGGGACAGATCCCGCAGAACCAGTTCGGCATTCTCAACCTGGTGCTCGGCAGCGCCACCGAAGCGCAGAAAAAGCAGCTGTTCAAAAGCGTGCTCGAAGGCTGGCGCATCGGCAATGCCGGGCCGGAACGCGGGACCAAAAACACCCTTGAACTCAAGGCACGGATCACCGCCGACGGCGACGGTTTTGTCATCAGCGGGCAGAAGTTCTATTCCACTGGCGCTCTGTTCGCCCACTGGGTTGCGGTCAAGGCGCTGAACGACGACGGCAAGCAAGTGCTGGCCTTTGTCCGTCGTGGCACGCCAGGTTTGCGCATCGTCGATGACTGGTCCGGTTTCGGCCAGCGCACCACCGCCAGCGGCACCATTTTGCTCAACAACGTGCGGGTCGACGCCGAGCTGGTGGTGGATAACTGGAAGATCAACGACAAGCCGAATATCCAGGGTGCCGTCTCGCAATTGATTCAAGCGGCCATCGACGCCGGCATCGCCCGCGGCGCCATCGACGACGCCATCGAATTCGTGAAAACCCGCGCACGGCCGTGGATCGACGCCAAGGTCGAACGCGCCAGCGATGATCTGTATGTGATTGCGGATATCGGCAAACTGAAAATCGAACTGCACGCCGCCGAAGCGCTGCTGCGCAAGGCCGGGCGAGTGCTTGACCAGGTCAACGCTGCGCCGCTCACCGCCGACTCCGCTGCGCGAGCTTCGATTGCCGTGGCCGAAGCCAAGGTGCTGACCACCGAGATTTCGTTGCTGGCCAGCGAAAAACTTTTCGAACTGGCCGGCAGCCGCGCCACCCTCGCCGAATTCAACCTCGACCGCCACTGGCGCAACGCCCGCGTGCACACCCTGCACGACCCGGTGCGCTGGAAGTATCACGCCGTGGGCGCTTACCACTTGAACGGCACGTTGCCGGCTCGCCATTCCTGGATCTGACGACCAGACATCTGGAGAAACCTATGACTCTTTCTCACCACGTCGCGGTCATCACCAGCGATGAGCAAGCCCTGATTGTCGCCACTGATCTGGCTGAAGATTTCAAACGCGACAGCGCCCTGCGCGACCGCGAACGCCGTTTGCCGCACCCCGAACTGGAAGTGTTTTCCCGCTCGGGCCTGTGGGGCATCAGCGTGCCGAAGGAGTACGGCGGCGCTGGCGTTTCCAACGTCACGCTGGCCAGGGTGATCGCCTTGATCGCCCAGGCTGACGGCTCCCTCGGACAAATTCCGCAGAACCATTTTTATGCCCTCGAAGTGCTGCGAGTGAATGGCAGCGAAGAGCAGAAAAAACGCCTCTACGCGGAAGTGCTGGCCGGCCAGCGCTTCGGCAATGCGCTCGCTGAACTCGGTACCAAAACCGCTCACGACCGCGTCACCAGCCTGACCCGCGATGGCGACGGCTATCGCATCAATGGCCGCAAGTTCTACGCCACGGGAGCGATCTACGCACAACGCATCCCGACGTCGGTAGTGGATGAAAACGGTGTACAGCAACTGGCGTTCGTCCCGCGCGACAGCAAAGGCCTGACCGTCATCGATGACTGGAGCGGGTTCGGCCAGCGCACCACCGGCAGCGGTTCGGTGGTCTTCGAAGACGTCTACGTCGCCGCCGAAGACGTGATCCCGTTTCAAAGCGCTTTCGAACGCCCGACGACCGTCGGCCCGTTGGCGCAGATTCTTCACGCCGCCATCGACACCGGCATCGCCCGCGCCGCCTATGAAGATGCACTGCATTTTGTGCGCACCAAAACCCGGCCATGGATCGACGCCACTCATGAAAAAGCCACCGACGATCCGCTGACCATCAAGAGCTTCGGCCATCTGAGCATCCGCCTGCACGCCGCCGAAGCCTTATTGGAGCGCTCAGGTGAATACCTCGACAAGGCCCAGGCCGAGACCAACGCCGAGACTGTCGCCGCTGCGTCGATCGCCGTTGCCGAAGCCCGCGCCATCAGCACCGAAATCTCCCTCGCCGCTGGCTGCACGCTGTTCGAACTGGCCGGCAGCCAGGCAACCCTGATCGAACACGGACTGGATCGCCACTGGCGAAACGCTCGGGTTCATACGCTGCACGACCCGGTGCGCTGGAAGTATCACGCCGTGGGCAACTACTACCTCAACGATGAAAACCCGCCGTTGCGGGGGACCATCTGATGAGTAAGAAGAAGATCCTGCTCAACGCGTTCAACATGAACTGCATCGGGCACATCAACCATGGCTTGTGGACGCATCCACGGGACACCTCGACCCAATACAAAACCATCGAATATTGGACCGAACTGGCGCAGTTGCTGGAGCGTGGACTGTTCGACGGGCTGTTCATCGCGGACATCGTCGGCGTGTACGACGTCTACCAGAACTCAGTGGACGTGCCGCTGAAAGAGTCGATCCAGTTGCCGGTGAACGACCCGCTGCTGCTGGTCTCGGCGATGGCCGCCGTCACCAAGAACCTTGGTTTCGGACTGACCGCCAACCTGACTTACGAACCGCCCTATCTGTTCGCCCGACGCATGTCGACGCTCGATTACCTGAGTCGCGGTCGGGTCGGCTGGAACATCGTCACCGGTTATCTCGACAGCGCCGCCAAGGCCATGGGCCTGAGCGAACAGGTCGAACACGACCGTCGTTACGACCAGGCGGATGAATACCTCGAAGTGCTCTACAAACTCTGGGAAGGCAGTTGGGAAAACGGCGCGGTGCTCAACGATCCGCAACAACGGATCTATGCGCAGCCAAACAAAGTGCACAAGGTCGAGCACAAGGGTGAGTTCTATCAGGTCGAGGGTTATCACCTCTGCGAACCGTCGCCGCAGCGCACGCCGGTGCTGTTCCAGGCCGGCAGCTCGGATCGCGGTTTGCTGTTCGCCGGGCGCCACGCGGAGTGTGTGTTCATCAGCGGTCAGAACAAACCATCGACCAGGGTTCAGGTGGACAAGGTCCGCGCCAGCGCCGTCGAGGCCGGGCGCAATCCTGAGGACATCAAGGTGTTCATGGGGTTGAACGTGATCGTCGGCGCCACCGAAGAACTGGCCTGGGCCAAGCACGCCGAGTACCTGAGCTACGCCAGTGCCGAGGCCGGCGTGGCGCATTTTTCGGCGTCGACCGGGATCGATTTTTCCGAGTACGAAATCGACGAGCCGATCCAGTACGTGAAGAGCAACGCGATTCAGTCGGCCACCAAAAACCTGCAAAACAACGACTGGACCCGCCGCAAATTGCTCGAGCAACACGCCCTCGGCGGTCGCTACATCACCGTGGTCGGCTCGCCGGAACAAGTGGCCGATGAGCTGGAATCGTGGATCGCCGAAACCGGGCTGGATGGCTTCAACCTGACGCGGATTGTCACACCGGAAAGCTATGTGGATTTCATCGAGCTGGTGATTCCGGAGTTGCAGCGACGCGGGTCGTACAAGACCGGTTATGACAATGGCAGCCTGCGGGAAAAACTGTTTCACGCAGAGGCGCATTTGCCTGAGCAACACACCGGATCTGCTTACCGACGCTAAAAGCATCGCCAGCAAGCCGGCTCCTACAAGGACACCGCGATCCCCTGCAGAAGCCGCTAAAAGCATCGCCAGCAGGCCGGCTCCACAAGGAGAACGCGATCCCCTGCAGAAGCCGCTAAAAGCATCGCCAGCAGGCCGGCTTCACAAGGAGAACGCGACCCCCTGTAGGAGCCGCTAAAAGCATCGCCAGCAGGCCGGCTCCTACAAGGACACCGCGACCCCCTGTAGGAGCCGGCTTGCTGGCGATGAGGCCCGCACCAACAACACACATTTAATGCCCTGACTGGAAAACTCACTATGAAAAAGAACGACCTCTCTCGCCCAGTCAAAGCACTGGCCCTGGCCCTCGGCCTCTTCAGCTCCATCACCTTCGCCGCCGACGCGCCGCTGAAAGTCGGCACCACGGCCGCGTTCGCCATCCCCCTGGAAGCCGCCGTCGAAGAAGCCAATAAACAAGACCTCAAGGTCGAACTCGTCGAGTTCACCGACTGGATCGCCCCCAACGTCAGTCTCGCCGCCGGCGACATCGACGTGAACTACTTCCAGCACATCCCGTTCCTGGAGAATGCCAAGGCCGCCTCCGGTTTTGACCTGGTGCCGTTCGCGCCGGGGATCATCAACAACGTCGGCCTCTACTCGAAAAAATACAAAAGCTTCGACGAGCTGCCGGAAGGCGCCAGCGTGGCCATCGCCAACGACCCGATCAACAGCGGTCGCGGCCTGCAACTGCTGGCCAAGGCCGGGCTGATCACGCTCAAACCGGGCGTCGGCTACAAGGCCACCGAAGAAGACATCATCGCCAACCCGAAGAAAATCAAAATCCTTCAGGTCGAAGCCGTGCAACTGGTGCGCGCCTACGATGATGCCGATCTGGTTCAGGGCTACCCGGCGTACATTCGCTTGTCGAAAACCTTCGATGCCGGCTCGGCCCTGCTGTTCGATGGCCTAGACCACAAGGAATACGTGATCCAGTTCGTGATCCAGCCAAAAAGCAAAACCGACCCGCGCCTGATCAAATTCGTCGACATCTACCAGCATTCACCAGCCGTTCGGGCAGCCTTGGACAAGGCTCACGGCAAGCTCTACCAAGCCGGTTGGGAAAGCTGAGAATGACGGCCGCGATCCAACGGCGACTGGAGATTCCAGAGCCTCAAAAAGCCGAACAGACTGAACTGCACCCCGACCTGAACCGCGCTCACGTGCGCTTCATCGGTCTGGGCAAAACCTACAACGGCCAGCAAGGTCCGGTCGCCGCGCTGCACGGCATCGACCTGGCGATCCAGCGCGGTGAAGTGTTCGGCATCATCGGCCGCAGCGGCGCCGGCAAGTCGTCGCTGATCCGCACCATCAACCGCCTCGAACAACCGAGCACGGGCCGCGTGCTGATCGATCAGGTGGACATCGGCGAGTTCGATGAAGACCGTCTGGTGGCCCTGCGTCGGCGCATTGGCATGATCTTTCAGCACTTCAACCTGATGTCGGCCAAGACCGTTTGGCAGAACGTCGAATTGCCGCTCAAAGTCGCCGGTGTGCCGAAGGAGAAACGCGAGCGCAAAGTTCGTGAGCTGCTGGAGCTGGTCGGCCTGCAAGAGAAGCACAAAGCCTACCCGGCGCAGTTGTCCGGCGGACAGAAACAGCGCGTCGGCATCGCCCGCGCGCTGGTGCACGACCCGGAGATTCTGCTGTGCGACGAGGCCACTTCGGCACTGGACCCGGAGACCACGCAATCGATCCTCGGCCTGCTGCGCGAGATCAATCAGCGCCTGGGTCTGACCATCGTGCTGATCACTCACGAGATGGCGGTGATCCGCGACATCTGCGACCGCGTCGTGGTGTTGGAGCATGGACGCATCGTCGAACAAGGCCCGGTCTGGGAAGTCTTCGGCAACCCGCAGCATGAGGTCAGCAAAACCTTGCTCGCGCCGCTGCAACACGCGTTGCCGCAGGAGCTGCAAAGTCGTCTCCAGGCGCAACCACAGTCGGCCGACGCCGCTGTGGTCCTGCGTTTGCAATTCACCGGCAGCGCCACGGACGAGCCGGATCTGGCAGCGCTGCTCGCCGCACTCGGTGGCCGTGTGCGTTTGCTGCAAGGCGGCGTGGAACGGATTCAGGGGCATGCGCTGGGGCAATTGCTGCTGGCGGTGGCCAGCTCGCCGCTCGGCGCCGAAGAACTGCGCCAGCGCGCCGGCAATTGGGCACAACAGGTGGAGGTGCTGGGTTATGTGGTTTGATCGCTTGATGCAAGGTTTCATCGACACGTTTCTGATGGTGGGCGTGTCGTCATTGATCGCGCTGCTGGCGGGTATTCCGATGGCGGTGATTCTGGTCACCAGCGACAAGGGCGGAATCTACGAAGCACCGGTGCTGAATCGCGTGTTGGGCGCCTTCGTGAACCTGTTCCGCTCGATTCCGTTTTTGATCTTGATGGTGGCGTTGATTCCGTTCACACGGTTGATCGTGGGCACCACTTACGGTGTCTGGGCCGCGGTAGTCCCGCTGACGATTGCGGCCACGCCGTTCTTTGCGCGCATCGCCGAAGTCAGTTTGCGAGAGGTGGATTTCGGTTTGATAGAGGCAGCGCAAGCGATGGGGTGCCGGCGTTGGCATATCGTCTGGCACGTACTGCTGCCAGAAGCGCTGCCGGGGATTGTCGGTGGTTTCACCATTACGCTGGTGACGATGATCAACTCATCGGCCATGGCCGGGGCGATTGGTGCTGGCGGGTTGGGGGACATTGCTTATCGGTATGGGTATCAGCGGTTTGATAGCCAGATCATGCTGACGGTGATTGTGTTGCTGGTGGTGTTGGTGGCGCTGATTCAGTTGGGTGGGGATCGGTTGGCGCGGGGGTTGAACAAACGGTGAGCAGGGGGCGGGCAGGAAGCCTGCGCGCCCATTGCTGCAACGAATCTAGTGAGGATTCCGCACGCCCTCGACTTTGTAGTTAAGCCCTCCCTGATGTCTGAGCATCAATCTGTACGCTCCACGCCCCCTACTTCCGGGCACTCCATTCAAGTCTGCAGACCACAACCCATCGCTATGGGGGTGCCAATTGACCGCGGATGTACGACCGGTGCGCAAATGGCCGATCGTCGACTCGAGGCTTTTACTGAGAGGATCAGTTTCGTCATTCAGGATCGTATCTACCACTTGTGTATCAATGTTCCATCGCAGATCGGGGGCGGGCTCCGCATTTAGACGTTGGGCCAAGCCTGAACCAGGCTGTGGAGTGCCGCGCCCCTTTCGTCGACCGGAAACAGACACCGAACTGCCTGGCTCAAATTGGCTCGCGCCGGTAGGGGCCGACGTGGTTGGCAAATTTTCTCTCGACGAATCTCGAAGTAACAGCGCGCTGTAGCCAAGTCGCTTTAATCCACGTTCGGGATTTTTATCCGAATTCAGGACCTGCCAAGCCTGATCAGACGTTGCTCCTGGACCTACGTATCCATAAGTTTGCCCTGCTTGAGTAGTGAAAAGCCTGACCGCTATGCCGTCTGAAGCATTGCGCCGCTCGTATGCGAAATCCGCAAACCTGCCGGTTTCGCCCTCAGTCAACTTGGCGTTCTCTGCGAGCTCGCGTGCGAGTCTTCTGATATCTTCGCCGAACTTTCTCTCCACCTCCTCTATTTTTCGAGCGCTGACCCCCGGTCTTGATTGCTGATGCTCGTGCCAACGCATGATTGCGAACAACGCACCACCCACCAAGGCTCCAGCTGACAACCCCGTTTGAGCACTCCCGCCTATCCCACCTAATCCGGCCCCGATCAGGGCGAGCAAGCCCATAATGATGACGCCTCCCAACATTCGGGTGCCCTGAACCTGCTCTCCCTCCAGCCCGTATCTATCAATGAAGTTAATCGGGTTATTGTTCACCATTGCATAAAGATTATGTCCATCCATATGGCCTGCGGGGTCCGAACATATCCAGCGTTGCAACCATGGTGCGTAATACCGATAACCATAGTAGTAAAGCCCCGTAGCATCGCGCTCTTTGCCCGAATAGCGAATGGTCTTGTACTTCGCCACTAACTCACTTTTACTGGCCCAGCACGCCGTTCCACCGAAGGCGTAATAGTGTTCCTGAGTCAGCACGCCTGCTTCGTGATCCAACTCCAACATGCTGGAGCCGAGGTGGTCACAGAGGCTGTAACGCCGTTGATCGGCATGCGCTCCTTCGGGCCAATGCAAGGCCCGAACACTGCAACGTCCCGCTTCGGCGCTGATGACGTGGTGCACCTTGCCATCGGCCTGTCGGTGGATTTCCAGGCTGGGGAGGTAACGGACTTCCGTGCGCAGAGTTAGGCCACTGGTCTGGCTGAAATACACTTTGCGCAGCCGATGGCCAGGGCGGTCGTAGGCGTAGCATTCGCAATCGTCGAGTTCGTCTGCGCGCTTCACCAGGGTCACCCGGCGCAACTGGTTGCGGATGTCCCAGGTCATGGCTTGGCCGCGCTGCAACTCCAGCTGATTGCCGCAGGCATCGAAGCCTGACTCGATGTCGGATTCTCCCGGCAGGGAACCATCGTCCCGCTGCGCCAGGCTTCGATTGCTGCGGGCGGAGGTGAACATCGAGAAACCTGCCGCGTCGCTGTGGTGGCGAGTGATCAGATTGCCCGCTGCATCGTATTCGAAACGTTGGGTGTATTTGCGCCGCTGATTCGGGTCCAGCGGTGTGGGCAGCAAGTCCGGTAACGCCGGTCCATGGCTGGGGTTGGCGACTTCCCAGCCGCTGGCCTCGACCAGTTGGTACAAGCTGTCATAGCGGTAACGGCTGATCGGTTCGATGCGCTGATTGTTGAACCAGGTAACGGCTTGGGCCTTGTCTTCCAGCTTGATGATGTTGCCCACCGGATCGTAGGTGTAGTTCAGATCCTGCAAGGGAGGTTGATTCCCGACCACCGCCACCAGCCTGATCAGCCAACCGTCATCGGCGCCGTACTCGGCTTGCGTTTTCACACCGTTGCCAGCGATTTCACTTTCGATCTGTTCGTGGGCGTTGTAGCGGATGTCGCTGACCAGGCATTGCGGTTGTTTGCCTTCTCCAGCCAGTAGGAGCCAGGTCTCACTCAGCCTGCCTGCCACGTCGTAGGCAAAGGTTCGGACATTACCCATGGCATCGGTCTGACGCTCGATCTCGCCCGTGGGAAAGAAGACGTGCCGCGTGACGAACGACTGATCTTCCAGCAACGCGTCCCGGGCCTCGAATTCACTTGGCCAGTCGGGTGTTTCAAGGTCAATCAGAAAGCATTGGCTTTCACTCAATTCCGCACCGGCCAAACCGTAGTCGGTGACGAAGCGGGTACTGGCCGGATTGTCATGGCGGATCAGCTTTGCGCATTGGTTATGCACGGCGAATGCTGGAGTAGAGCCACCATAGGTCAGTCGCTCGACCACGCGCGGTAGTGCGTCGTCGGCCTGTTCCGTGACGGTTATCGGGCGTTGCTGATCGTCATAGTCGATGCGACGCTGACTGCCTCTGGCGTCCCAGAACGAAAACAGCGAACCGGCCTGATTCAACAGGCTCAGTTGCCAACCGGCATCGACGCTGTCCGTCAGCAATGACTGGCCACTCAATCCACAAATTGTTGCCAGATTCGGCCTCGACGCAGATGCCCATAAACGGGGATCCGACGACGCAACCAAACGCCCCGCTGCGTCGAAGACTTGCCGGGTGATGCGTGACTCAATGTCGCTCTCGTCCGGGTGCCGGCAGTAGCCCACCTCGCGAATCGCCAGGGCGCGCGAATCAATAACCGACAACCTCGGTGTGTTTGGGTGAGCGTTCACGGTCTCGACGGTCCTTCGCTCGGGGTCGAGAAAAGACTGAGCCTTTTTTGGCTGGGCCGATACTGTAAGAAGTAACAGGTCGGCGGCTGTTAGATCGCCTTCGTCGGATCGCCGCCCGGAGCAAGCCCGCTTGTGTCTAGATCTAGGAATAAGCTCTGGGGTGAGAGGGGTGGATGGCAAGCTGTGAGTCCGCGGTGCTTGAAGCACGTGTGGGAGCCGAGCTGCCATCCACCTTTCCACTCTGGCCCATAAGCCCGAACAGTTGGACGAGCAGCCACTCGAAATCACAAGCGTGGGCAAAGCCAGAGCACTCTCACTCCTGAGTGTAAGAGGGTTTTGCCATGATTTCCTGGGTCGGCATCGATATCTCCAAATCAAACCTCGTTGTTTGGGTTCAACCAGACGGTGAAGGCTTTGAGCTTTCAAACACTTCAGAAGGCTGTGCTGAGCTTCTTCAGCGCTTGAGCCAGTACGAGGTGGGCCGGGTTTTGCTGGAGGCCACGGGAGGCTACGAGCGCAAGGTCATGGCCGCACTGCTAGGTGCCAGCTTCAATGTCCTCAGAATCAATCCTCGCCGGGCCAGGGCTTTCGCCGTGGCGATGGGCAAAAGTGCCAAGACCGATCTGATCGATGCCGCTGTGTTGGCCGATTTCGCCGA